>JAVBSF010000286.1:0-32897 GCA_031556925.1 Pararhizobium sp. | reverse complement strand
CAGGCCGAAAATGCCTTCTCGTCATCAAGCCACGGAAAGCCGTCATATTTCCGGTGGATGTTGACGGATGCCATGTCCTGATGATGGAACAGCAGATGATAGGAAAAATCGCGCCACGCCAGCTCCTTGCGGAACATGACGACATCTTCCGCCGGGACGTCCGGCAAGCCTTTGGTGGCATGCCATATCTGCGCGGGTGTCACTTCTCCCAAGGCGAGGCGCGGTGAGAGCAGGGATGTCCCGCCCTGTCCTGGTTTGTCCCGTGCGGTCTTGTAGCCGGCAAGCCGTTCGGAGACAAAACGCTCAAGCGTTTTCAAGGCGCTGGCCTCGCCGGGCAACCAGATATCCGAAAATTGCCGCGCCCAGTTCGGATGCTCCGGCAGGAGATTCCAATCGTCGAGACTTTCACTGTGGGGTGCATGGGCGAATGCGACGATCCGCTCCGGCGCTTCCAGCGGCGTCTCCGGCTCTCCGGAGGTCTCCAGGGCGCGCCAGAAAGGCGTATAGACTTTATAGGGCGTGCCGGCTCCGGTTTTGAGGCGGCTCGGCTCATGCAGCAACTGGCCGGAAAAGCTGCGCACGCTGATCCCGCGCGAAACCAGAGTGCTCTTGATTCCGCTGTCGGTTCTCATTCCGTCGGGATCGTAGCGACGGTTCCAGTGGACGCTTTGCGCACCGGTCTGCGCGATCAGCGCATCCAGCACCGCCTGCGGATCGCCCGAGCGCAACACGAGCCTACAACCGCGCTGAGACAGCGATTTTGACAGGGCCTCCAGCGAATGATGCAGCCACCATCGCTGTGCGCTGCCCAGCGGGCCGTTGCCGCTGGCTGGCGGTTCGCGAATATAGAGTGCGATCACCGGACTGTCGGCGGCGGCGGACAGGGCCTTGTTATCGGCAAGTCTCAAATCCTTGCGGAACCAGACTATGGTGGGCGATGGGACTTTTATCATCGCGAACTTCCATTGAACGTGAAAACATATATCGCGCCGGGCGATATGCGACAGGGGCATTCAGGCAGGGGATCGGGAATGATGCCGAAACGTAAAAAGCCCACGTTCGCTTGGCAAACGTGGGCTTTGAAACTGGCTCCCCGGGCCGGATTCGAACCGGCGACCTGTCGATTAACAGTCGAATGCTCTACCGCTGAGCTACCAGGGATCATCTGCGCGGCGGTGCGCTGCAGAAGTGAGGCTGCTAATACAAATGCTTTTTCGATTTGCCAAGCGCTTTTTCCAAAAAAGTCTCACAATCTTGTCTGATAGTGGACGAGACCCCATGTGGGACGAGCGGCGAAGGCCTGTGTAGCAAGGCTCTGCGCCGCGTCTGTGGAAAACTGTCATGGCAGGGAAGTTTTATGGCGGAACGCAAAAACAAGACATTCGGGATCGACGCCGCGACCCATCAGCTGGTTCTGGGCCGATTGCGCCTGCCATTGCCGCAATCGCGCATCTTGCGGATTTCGATCGGGGTCGGGCTGACGCTGCTTGGCTGTCTTGGGTTTTTGCCTGTTCTGGGCTTCTGGATGATTCCGCTGGGATTGCTCGTCCTGTCCCACGATCTTTCTTTCGTGCGACGCCAGCGCCGCAGACTGACCGTCTGGTGGGCGAGGCGGTCGCAGCCCAATGCCTGAGGTGTCGCCGGCCGCGGGAACAAGCCGGCCAGTCCAACGTTTCCGCTAGGTGCATGAAAAATCCATGTTATGCTCGCATAGGGAGGAATGATCATGGAAAATTTTCTGGCATTGCTGGCTATCGCGGTGGGCACCGGCGTTCTGGGTGTAGGTTTGGCCTACGCCATGCGCTGGCAAAGGGAGCATCAGCGCCCTGCATCACCCCCTCATGATATCGACAAGGCCTTTTAGGCCCGCTGCCTGATCGCATTCGATACGATCGCGCGAAAGTCGCTCATAGCGGATATGGCGGAAGAGGTGGGATTCGAACCCACGGTACGGTTTCCCGCACGCCGGTTTTCAAGACCGGTTCCTTAAACCACTCGGACACTCTTCCTTGCGACAACCGCAACCTTGCGGAGCGGTGTGCCGGTTCGCTTTATAGCTTGCCTGCCTGCATCGTCAACTCTCCCTTTCGAGCGCCTGGCGCGTCTGCGGGAGAAAGGCTTGCCACCGAGAGAGAGTATTAACGCCCATTAACTTTAAGTATTTGTAAACCATAACTCATAATTCCTCCGATGTGCTGTATTAACCATTCGCAATTTGGCCATGTTGTTGTCATGATTAATTGACCGTTACGTTTCGTGACGCCGGTTATTCCATTGAGGACAGCAATGGAACAGTACCGAGTACGGCCATTACGAATGACGATGTGGGACCTATGACATCCAGCAAGAATGCGGCGGGCTTTTTGGTAGCTGGTCTGCGGATAGCCGCTATACCGATGATGTGCGCAGCCTTGACCGCCTGCGGCACGACGGGAAGCGTCAAAAAGGAAAAGACGCGCAGCAAGGAATACTTCGCCGAATCCGTCTACGGCGTGAAGGCAAGCCCGCGCGTCGCCACCGGCAAGAATATCCCCAAGGGCGGCGGCCGGTATCAGGTCGGAAAAGCCTATCAGGTCAAGGGCAAGTGGTATCAGCCGAAAGAGGATTTTGGCTACAACAAGGTCGGCATGTCCTCGTGGTACGGCTCCGCCTTTCATGGCCGCGTCACCGCCAACGGCGAGGTGTACGACAAGTATCATCTCTCGGCCGCGCATCCCACGTTCCCGCTTCCGAGCTATGCCCGCGTCACCAATCTCGAAAACGGCTCCTCCGTCATCGTTCGCGTCAATGATCGCGGACCCTACGAATACGGTCGCATCATCGACGTGTCCTCCAAGACCGCCGACTTCCTCGATATGAAGCGAAAGGGAAGCGCGCAGGTGCGGGTCCAGTATATCGGCAAGGCGCCGCTCGAGGGCAATGACATGCCCTATCTCATGGCCTCTTATGTCCGCAACGGTGAAAAAGGGCGCGGCGTCTTTCCTGAAGGCCAGATCGCAACCGGCGTGATGGTCGCATCCAACGAGCCCTTGAAGACGCAGGTCAACAGCCTGGGTACATTGACCATTCCGCCGAAATCCAATCTTGACGCGGGCGTCGCGGTAACTGCCTTTGAAGAGATGCCGAAACCATCTCCGGCGAGCGCCGCGCTGGATGCGTCGTTTGCGATGCTGCCGGAAATCGGCCCGATCCCGCGCGAACGGCCGGACTACATCCCGCTTCCGGACGGCAACATGGCGTATGCCGCAGCCTATGTGGAGGCACGCGTCAGCGACAGCGAGAAGGCCTTCGAGGCGATCCTCGTCGACCGTAATCCCCTGACACCGTCCGCAATCCAGGAACACGCCAAGCGCCAGCGGCTGCCGCGCTGAGCGGATTCGCCAAGGGGCGAGACGCCCGACGCGATTCGTGGTTGAATTCAGGGCTGTAAGGTAGTTTCCATTCCGAAACCGGAGTCCCGAATGCTGGCGCGGCTGATCTTGTGTCTTTTCATTTTCGCGACCGGATATCGCTTTGGCGAGGCTGCGCAGCCGGTCTTCGAGACCAAGGCGAAACAGGCCTACCTGATCGACGCCGAAACAGGCACCGTGCTCTTCGCCAAGAACGAAACGATGGCGGTCCCGCCAGCCTCGCTCGCCAAGCTGATGACGATGGAGGTGGTGTTCGATGCCGTGAAACAAGGGGAGATCAGCCTCGAAATGGCTTTCCCCGTGACGGAGCACGCGTGGCGCACCGGTGGCGCGCCATCAGGCACATCCACCATGTTTGCGGCGCTGAAATCCAATGTCCCGGTCGCCGATCTCATTCAGGGCGTCACCGTCCAGTTCGCCAACGATGCCTGCATCATTCTCGCGGAGGGCATCGAAGGCAGCGAAGACGCCTTTGCGGCCCGTATGACCAGGCGGGCAGGGGAGCTGGGCATGACCGCCTCCGCCTTCCACAACGCGACCGGACTTCCCGATCCGAAAAACAGCGTGACCATGCATGACCTCGTAACGCTGGCACGCCATATCCACGCCTCCTATCCGCAATTCTATCCGCTCTACAGTCAGGTGGATTTCGAGTGGAACAAGATTCGCCAGCGCAATCGCAATCCGCTCGTTTCGGCCAATATCGGCGTCGATGGTTTCGTGACCGGCTTTGCCGAAGGCTATGGCTACTCGATGGTGGCCACGATGCAACGGGGCGACAAAAGGGTTTTTCTGGCCATCGGTGGGCTCGAAACAGACAAGGAGCGTATCGAGGAGACGAAAAAGATTCTCGACTGGGCCATGTCAGCTTTCGAAAAGCGGCGGCTTTTCGAAGCTGGAGAGACTGTCGGCGAAGCCTCCGTCTATGGGGGCTCGGCCGGCCATGTCCCGCTTGTTACGGCTGAACCGGTCGATGTTCTGGTGCCGGTAAACGATCCGGAGCGTCTTGTCGCGCGTGTCGTCTATCGTTGGCCCCTGGCCATGCCGATCGCGCCGGGGCAGGCGGCAGGCACGCTCAGGATCTGGAGCGGGCAGCGGCTGTTGCGCGAGATACCGGTCAAGACTGCTGCCGGTGTCGAAGTCGGCACGCTATCAAGCCGGGCGCTGGATGCGCTGCAGGAAATGCTGTTTTTCTGGCTGTAAGGGCCGCCGCCTCCCCGGATGGGGACAAACAGCGGGAATAGTCGTTTTTTGGCGGTTTCACAGCCGCGGACAATCGTCTAAACACGAGATTATCTGCCGAAACCGTTCGGCATCGGCTGCTCTTGCGGGGGCAAATGATTGGAGTTCGTCAGGAAAAGCGGAAAACGGCTTTTCCGAAAAGACGAACGAAAGCAGAGAAAGCTATAATCTGTCTGGTTCACATCCATCCGGGCATATCATAGGTGCGGGAAAGCAGAGTGACTGTCGGAAGCGGTTTGTTCGTGACATTCGAGGGCGGTGAGGGGGCCGGAAAGTCGACGCAGATCAGGCTTTTGGCGACGGCTCTCCGCGAGCGTGGCCTTGAGGTGCTGACAACGCGCGAGCCCGGCGGTTCGCCTGGCGCGGAAGCCGTGCGTCATGTGCTGCTGTCCGGCGCCGCCGAGGAACACGGCACGCGGATGGAGGCCGTCCTGTTCGCCGCCGCGCGCAACGATCACGTCGAAGGCGTCATTCGCCCGGCGCTTGAGCGCGGCTGCGTCGTCCTGTGCGACCGGTTCATGGATTCCTCGCGGGTCTATCAGGGCGTCACCGGCAATCTCGATCCCGTGTTCATCGAGGCGTTGCAAAGGGTTGCCGTCAACGGCGTCTATCCCGACTGCACCATCATCTTCGATCTTTCCCCCGCGATCGGTCTTGAACGGGTGCGTCGCCGCAGCGTCGGATCGACCGACAAACCGGCCGGCACCACGGATTTCGATCGCTACGAAAAAGAGGAGCTGGAAACGCAGGAGAAGCGACGGGAGGCCTTTCTCGACATTGCAGCGCGTGAGCCCGAACGCTGCTGCGTCGTCAATGCAGACGCCAGCCAGGCCGATATCGCCTCCGAAGTCCTGCGGCTCGTCGATGCGCGCCTTGCTTCCCGTATCGCCGCCTCGGCCCTCATGGAGAGCCCGCGATGAGCAGCGAAAGGCCGGGCGTTCTCGACGGCGCTGTTCACCCGGCGGAAAACAGCCGGCTTTTCGGGCATGCGGAAGCTGAACATTTCCTCGCTCAAGGATATCGCTCCGGCAAGGGGCATCACGCGATCCTCATCGAAGGCCCCGAAGGCATCGGCAAGGCGACGCTTGCCTTCCGTTTCGCCAATCATATTCTTTCCCATCCGGAGCCTGGGCTTGCACCGGCCGAGCTTGCCGATCCCGATCCGGCGAGCATGGTCAGCCGGCAAATCGCCTCAGGCGCGTCCCACAATCTGCTGCATCTGACCCGCCCGGTCGATGAGAAAACCGGACGGATGAAGGGTGCGATCACCGTCGACGAGGTGCGCCGCGCGGGAAAATTCTTTTCCCAGACCTCGGGAACAGGAAACTGGCGGATCGTCATCATCGATCCGGCCGACGATCTCAACCGCAATGCGGCCAACGCCATCCTCAAGATCCTCGAAGAACCGCCGAAGCGATCGCTCTTTCTTGTGCTGACCCACGCGCCGGGAAAGCTGCTCCCCACCATTCGCTCGCGTTGCCTGCCACTGAAGCTGAAGCCGCTGCCTGATGAGGCCCTTCGTCGGGCGCTCGGCCATCTCGGTCTCGAAAGCAGCACCAGCGATGCGGTCATTTCGGCGGCTGGCGGCAGCGTCTCGGAGGCCCTGAAGCTGATCAACTACGGCGGCATGGATATCAAGGCGGCCTTCGAAAACATCGTCATTGGCGAGGCAACGGCGCGCCGCAGCGACATGCACAAGCTGGCCGATGTGCTCAGCGGGAAAGACAGCGAAACCATCTACGATTTTTTCGTCGAGATCGTCGGCAACCATGTCATCGGCGCGGCGCGCACAGCGGCTGTCGGTGGAGACATCGTTCGCGCCGAGCGGCTGGCACGACTGTCTTCAAGCCTGACGGAAAAGCTCGCCATCGCCGAAGCCTACAATCTCGATCGCAAGCAAAGCATCCTTTCGCTCCTCGATGAGCTGAAAGCCGCAACGGCCTGACGCCGCCGCGTCGCAATGCAGCAAACTTGCTGTTTCCCTCCGCTTTCGCTTGCGCTAAGAGCAATCAACAAAATTTAGAGAACATAAGGCTGAAGCCGAGATGACCGACACCTCCCCGTTTTACATCACGACCGCGATTTCCTACCCGAACGGCAAGCCGCATATCGGCCATGCCTACGAACTGATCGCGACCGATGCGGTGGCGCGCTACCAGCGCCTGGACGGACGCGACGTCTTCTTCCTGACGGGCACGGACGAGCACGGCCAGAAGATGCAGCAGACGGCGCGCAAGGAAGGCATTGCGCCGCAGGAACTCGCCGACCGCAACTCGGCCGAATTCCAGGCCATGGGCAAACTGCTGAATTCCTCCAACGACGATTTCATCCGCACCACCGAGCCGCGTCACCACGAGGCCGTCAAGGTGATCTGGAATCGCATGGCCGATGCCGGCGATCTCTACAAGGACAGCTATTCCGGCTGGTATTCCGTGCGTGACGAAGCCTATTATCAGGAAGGCGAAACGGAGCTGCGCGCCGATGGCGTGCGTTACGGGCCGCAAGGCACGCCCGTCGAATGGGTGGAGGAGGAGAGCTATTTCTTCAAACTTTCCGCCTACCAGGACAAGCTCCTGAAGCATTACGAGGAAAATCCGGATTTCATCGGTCCGGCCGAGCGCCGCAACGAAGTGATTTCCTTCGTGAAATCCGGCCTTCGCGATCTTTCCATGTCGCGCACGACGTTCGACTGGGGCATCCCGGTTCCGAACGATCCGGCCCATGTCATGTATGTCTGGGTCGATGCGCTGACCAACTACATTACCGCGACCGGTTATCTGACCGATCCGCAAGGCCCGCGCGCCAAATACTGGCCGGCCAATACCCATATGATCGGCAAGGACATCATCCGTTTCCACGCCGTCTACTGGCCGGCGTTCCTGATGTCGGCCGGCCTGCCGCTGCCCAAGCGGGTCTATGCGCATGGCTTCCTGCTCAACAAGGGCGAGAAGATGTCGAAGTCGCTCGGCAACGTCGTCGATCCAGCCAATCTCGTCGAGCATTTCGGGCTCGATCCGATCCGCTACTTCTTCCTGCGCGAAGTGTCCTTCGGCCAGGACGGCAGCTATAGCGAGGAGGGAATCGCCACGCGCATCAACTCCGACCTCGCCAACGGCATCGGCAACCTCGCCAGCCGGTCGCTGTCGATGATCGTCAAGAATTGCGATGGCAAGATTCCGGTTTGCGGCGAACTGACGGAAGAGGACAAAGCGATGCTGGCTTCCGCCGATGCGCTGCTCGCCTCGACCCGCAGCGACATGAACGCGCTTGCCATCCACCGCGCCGTCACGTCCATCATCGCCGTCGTCTCCGAGGCCGACCGCTATTTCGCGGGGCAGGAGCCGTGGGCCCTGAAGAAGACCGATCCCGCCCGTATGGGTACCGTCCTTTACGTCACCGCCGATGTGGTGCGTCAGGTGGCGATCCTTCTGCAGCCTTTCGTGCCGGAATCGGCCGGAAAGCTGCTCGATCTCGTGGCTGTGCCGGCCGATCAGCGCAGTTTCGCCTTCCTCGGCGAAAAAGGCCGTCTGGCGGCAGGCACGCCACTGGAAGCGCCGAAGCCGGTCTTCCCGCGCTACGTCGCACCGGAAGCGTAAGATGCTGATCGATACGCACTGCCATCTGGATTTTCCGGATTTCGCTCCGGAGCGCGACGCCGTTGTCGAGCGCGCCATGGCCGCCGGTGTCAGGCAGATGATCACGATCTCGACGCGGGTGAAGAAGTTCGACACGATCCTTGGGATCGCCGAGGCCTACGACAACGTCTTCTGTTCGGTCGGCACTCATCCGCATAACGCCGATGAGGAACTCGATATCGAGACAGCCGATCTGGTTCGGCTTTCGGCTCATCCGAAGGTGGTGGCAATCGGCGAAGCGGGCCTCGATTATTTCTACGACAACGCCCCCCGCGACGCGCAGGCGATCGGCCTGCGCCGGCATATCGCCGCCGCTCGCGAAACCGGCCTGCCGCTGGTCATTCACAGCCGATCGGCGGATGAAGACATGGCGGCGATCCTGACCGATGAAACGGGGAAGGGGGCCTTCCCTTTCCTTCTTCATTGCTTCTCGTCCGGACCTGAACTTGCCCGGATCGGAGTCGAACTCGGCGGCTATATCTCGTTTTCGGGTATACTGACGTTCCCGAAATCCGAGGAATTGCGCGATATCGCCAAAACCGTTCCGCACGACCGTATGATCGTCGAAACCGACGCGCCTTATCTTGCGCCGAAGCCGTTCCGGGGCAAGCGCAACGAGCCGTCCTATGTGGTGCACACAGCCCAGGTTCTGGCCGGAACGATCGGCGTTAGCGAAGCTGAAATAGCTGAAATCACGACCGAAAATGCCTTCCGCGTCTTCTCGAAGATGCCGCGGGTGGCTTAATCGATGGCTGTGCGGCGGACCTTTACCATTCTTGGCTGCGGTTCGTCGCCCGGCGTGCCCCGCATTACCGGTGACTGGGGCGCGTGCGATCCCGAAAACCCGAAGAACCGGCGCACACGGGCGGCCTTGCTCGTGGAACAGGTTGGGGAAGACGGCGGCAAAACCGTTGTCGTTATCGATACGGGTCCGGATTTTCGCCAGCAGATGATCGCGGCCCGCGTCGACCATCTCGATGCCGCGCTCTACACCCATCCGCATGCTGACCATATTCACGGCATCGACGACCTGCGCGGCTTTGTCATCAATTCGTCGCGGCGTATGCCGATCTGGGCGGATGCCTATACGATGGACCGAATCCGCGAAGGTTTTCGCTATTGCCTCGAGACACCGGAAGGCAGTGGCTATCCACCCATCGTCGAGGCCAATCTTTTTGACGAGCAGCTTTCGCCGATCGTGATCAATGGCGCCGGCGGACCGATCCCTTTCCAGCCGCTCATGCAGCATCATGGCAGTATCACGTCACTGGGCTTCCGCATCGGCGATTTCGCCTATTGCTGCGACGTCAGCGATTTTCCGCCTGAAACCATCGATCGGCTGACCGCTCTGGACATGCTTGTCATCGACACGCTGCAATACCGTTTTCATCCCAGCCATCTGTCGATGGAACAGTCGCTGGGCTGGATCGAACGCATCGCGCCGAAGCGTGCCGTGCTGACGCATATGCATGTTCCGCTCGATTACGAGACCGTGATGCGTGAAACGCCTGACCATATCGAGCCGGCATATGACGGCATGCAGTTCGAAATCGATGTAAGCGGCGAGGCCGCTCCGATCAGCTGAAATACGGCTTCAGATTACTGCGAATACGCTCCAGAACCGTGCTGCCCGAGAGATCGGGTACGAAACGCTTGCCCGTGATCGTCTCGAAGGCGTCGATATAGACCTTTGAAGTCTGCTCGATAAGCTCGCGCGGAATTTCCGGGATAGCATCCCTGTAGGGATCACAGCGCTCTGTGACCCAGGCACGCACGAAATCCTTGTCGAAGCTTTTCGGCCGCGCGCCAGCGGCAAAGCTTTGCTCGTAGCTTTCGGCGATCCAGTAGCGGCTGCTGTCCGGCGTGTGGATTTCGTCGGCGAGCACGATGCGGCCGTCCTTGTCCGTGCCGAACTCGTACTTGGTATCGACAAGGATCAGGCCACGTTCCGCCGCACGCTGCTGACCGCGCTCGAACAAAGCCAGCGCGTAACGCGACACCGTTTCCCATTGTTCAGGCGTCAGCAGCTTTTGAGCCAGAATTTCCCCGGCCGACAGCGGTTCATCGTGACCGCCATCGAAAGCCTTGCTCGTTGGCGTTATGATCGCCTGCGGCAGCTTTTCATTGTCCTTCATGCCATCCGGCAGCGTAATGCCGTACATCGCGCGTTCGCCGTTGCGGTATTTCGTCAGGATCGAGGTGCTCGTCGTACCGGCAAGATAGCCGCGCACGACGATCTCGACTGGCAGGATATCGAGCCGTGTGCCGATGACGACGTTGGGATCAGGATAGCTGATAACGTGATTGGGGCAGATGTCGGCGGTCTGTTCGAACCAGTAGCGCGCCGTCTGGGTCAGAACCTGGCCCTTGAACGGAATTGCCGTCAGGATGACATCGAAGGCGCTCAAGCGGTCCGTCGCAATGATGATGCGGCTGCCATCCGGCAAGTCGTAGTTCTCGCGAACCTTGCCATTGTAGCGCCCCGGAAGTTCGGGAATGAATGCATCGGAAAGAATGCGCAGATCGCTCATGAGCTTTTCGTCTTTCGCTGACGGTTGAGACTGGCATCGCTTAAGCCGGAGGCATATTGCAGGTCAAGCGGGCACCGGAGCTATCGGCAAATTCGCCAGCCCGGCGCATAAGGAAGTTCCATAATCTATCTTATGTGATAATTATGAATGATCCGCCCCACAGCTTTTATCGTTCGCCCTCCGCGCTTTCCCGGCAAACATTTCCACTCTCTAAACTTCGACTAAAATGCCGCCACCGAAATTGACGGCGTGGCAAAGGCCGTCGTGAGAAAATCCCCCTTCGGTTCAACGGAGGCCCTTCGGGTATTGTGTCATGACAACGGTCGTCACCATGTCAGCGGTGACGGCGGCTTATGCGGCGGAAGCCGTTAAGCCGTCTGCTCGTGTGCGCGGTGACGCAGCAGCCGAACAGGCCATGGAGATACTCGCGGCCGAGTATCGTCAGGAACCCGAAAAAATCCATGCGGCGCTTGCCGCGTTACGCAGCCCGACATCGCTTTCACTGATGTTGCTCGATGGTGGTCGCGAGCGCCTGCCGCAACAACGCACCCAGAGCGACGTGCTGCGCCTCTATCGCGAGTTCATGGATGAAGATCCATCCCGGGAACAAGAGGAAGCCGAGTACAAATGGGAGACATCCCGGCTGTAGTAAGCCGGGACGTCAGGCTCGGGCGCACGCAGCCGGCAGCCGCATCAATTATGCTGGTGACCGCTTCCGGCAATGCCGCCGACAGGAAGCGTGTAGTCGATCTTTCCAGCCTTTTCGAACGTCAACGTCACCTTGACGCTATCGCCCTTGGCAAAGGGCTTCGCGACATCCATGAACATCAGATGCTGCTTGCCGTCCAGCGCGACCGTCTCGCCCGCCGGCAAGGCAATGCCGCCTTCGATCTTGCGCATCTTCATGACGTCGTTTTCCATCGACATCTCGTGAAGTTCGACACGACTGGCCGCGGGGCTTTCGGCGGAAAGCAGGCGATCCTCGTTCGCACCGCTGTTATGGATGACAAGACCGCCGCCACCGACCTTTGCGCCGGGCACCATTGCCTTGACGCCGCCGCCGCTGATTTCCAGCGTGCCAAGCGTGACGGTTTCGGCTGACGCGGCGCCGTGTCCATCAGCAGAGGCCGGAACGACCTTTATCGTCGGAGCGGGATTCTTGAGGTCGTGGGCGCTCTCGCCTGCGGCGGGAATCTGATCCCAGATCACCTTCCCGTCCGTGCCGCAGAGCTGGGTTACGGGAAAAGCAAGTTCCGTCTCCTTGTCGAAACCGGAGATACGGCCGCTAATGACGAAGGTATCGTAATATTCGTCGGGCAGTTCGCCGCCCTTCCAGCGAATTTCCAACGGACCCGATTTTACCGCCTCACCGTGATTGTCATAGGTTTTCTGGTAATCGCCCTTGATGATTTCGAGCGTCCAGCCGGCTTTGGGCTGAGGTTTGGCGAAGACGAAACCCTCCGGCAGCTTGATCTGCACTTCAGTCGTCGGCTTTCCGTCGCAACCATGCGGTATCTGAAGAATAGCCTTGAAACCACGCTCCGAAACGGCCTTTTCGTTTTCAAAGCTGGCATGGGAGAATGCGGCGGAAGTGCCAGCGAGCGAAAATCCTGCGGCCAGCAGGGAAAGGTGAATGCGGTTCATCTGTTTGTCTCCTTGCCGGTGCTGATCGTTCAGCCCGGTGGCGCGCGCATGGGGCGCCTGTCTCGTCACTCTGTTTTCAGGATGTCGTCAGACAACAGAAGGAGGTGCGCGCGATCTCGGCCGGGGAAGCGGATCGTCGATGATGACGGGCTCGAATACACCGCCCTTCCCGATCTCGACATAAGTGCCGAGAAGAAAGCTTTCCTGCGGCGGCACAGGCAGAAAAACGCTGCTCGCCAGGCGGCAGAAATCGCAGAACGGAGCCTGATCCTGATGCGAACCCGAATGATCGTGCTCGGACACGCCGTTCATGCCAAAGCAGATGTCAGCGATGGTGCCATCCGGCAGCACATAGTCTATCGCCGTGACAGGGTCGAGCGCCCTTTCCATCGGCGGCCGATGGGCGAAGACGACGAACAGAAGCGCAAACGCAGCCACAAGGCGCGTCGTTACCTCCAAACTTCGTCGTTTCGGCATATCTGACGCCCCGCTCCAATAGTTCGGGAATAGTCCGATCCAGGGGGAAATGCAAACCACCCTTTGGCGTCCCGCGCCCGCTTCGCGAAAATTCCATCTCATCGGCCTGTTCGCGCCAAAACTCTTTTTCGTTGCGCGACGATGCGCGATGTCAAGCGACAGGAATCTGTTCGTACGCGACATTTTACGCTTGCAAAGGTTCAGCTATCGCCGTTATCTGACGATGATCTTGTTGGGAGAATCCGGTTTCGGCCGGTGCCGAAGGAGCAACCGCCCCGGAAACTCTCAGGCCAAAGGACCAGCAAGGTGGCTAAAGGACTCTGGAGAGAAGCATTTCCGCTCGCCGAAGGGATAACAATCTCCGGCAAAGGGACAGAGGGGGCTCTATGAACGACGCCACACCTGCGTCGATACGTTGGAGCCGGCGCGCTGCGCCAGACCTGGAGGCCGGATTTGGACGATCATTCCCCCCTGAAACAAACACCGCTACACGCCCTGCATCTGTCGCTCGGTGCCCGTATGGTGCCCTTTGCCGGCTATGACATGCCGGTGCAATATCCCGCCGGCGTCCTGAAGGAGCATCTTCATACCCGCGCCTCCGCCGGCCTGTTCGATGTTTCGCATATGGGCCAGATCCGGCTGACGGCGAAATCGGGCCGGATCGAGGATGCCGCGCTGGCGCTGGAAAAGCTCGTTCCCGTCGACATTCTTGGACTTGGCGAAGGTCGCCAGCGCTATGCGCTGTTCACCAATGCCGACGGCGGAATTCTCGACGATCTGATGGTGGCGAACCGGGGCGATCACCTGTTCCTGGTGGTCAATGCCGCCTGCAAGGACGCCGATTTCGCCCATCTCAAGGCCCATCTCGCCGATAGCTGCGATCTGGAGATGCTGGAAGATCGCGCGCTGATCGCGCTGCAGGGCCCTCACGCCGTCAATGTTCTTGCCGAACTCTGGGCCGATATCGCCACCATGCGCTTCATGGATGTCGCTGAAGCCGAGTTGCACGACGTGTCCTGCATCATCTCGCGCTCGGGCTATACCGGCGAAGACGGCTTTGAAATTTCCATTCCCGCCGCGTCCGCGGAAGATGTCGCCCGCCGCATTCTGGAACATCCGGATGTCCTGCCGATCGGTCTCGGCGCCCGGGATTCGTTGCGCCTCGAAGCGGGCCTGTGCCTCTACGGCAATGATATCGACACCGGCACGACGCCGGTCGAGGCCGGGCTGGAATGGGCGCTGCAGAAGGCGCGGCGCGCCGGCGGCAGCCGCGAAGGCGGCTATCCGGGTGCCGACGTCATTCTTCGCCAGCTATCGAGCGGCGCAAACCGGCGTCGTGTCGGCCTGAAGCCGGAAGGCAAGGCTCCGGTTCGCGGCGGCGCATCGCTTTTCGTCACGGCCGACGGGGGCGAGCCCATCGGCTCGGTCACTTCGGGCGGTTTTGGCCCGAGTGCCGAGTTCCCCGTCGCAATGGGCTATGTCCCGACCGCACTCGCCTCGCCCGGCACGACCGTTTTCGCCGAGGTCCGTGGCAAGTACCTGCCCGTGGCCGTTTCCGCCCTTCCCTTCGTTACCCCAAGCTACAAGCGCTGATCAGGAGCTGAACCCGATGCTGAAATTTACCGATGAACATGAATGGCTGAAGATCGAAGGTGACGTGGCGACCGTCGGCATCACCGCTTACGCCGTGGAGCAGCTGGGCGATCTGGTTTTCGTGGAACTTCCCGAGGCGGGTTCCGCCTTTGCCAAGGGCGACACCGCATCCACCGTCGAATCCGTCAAGGCAGCCTCCGACGTCTATTGTCCGCTTGATGGCGAGATCGTCGAAAGCAACCAGGCCATCGTCGACGACCCGTCGCTGGTCAACAGCGACCCGCAAGGCGCCGGCTGGTTCTTCAAGCTGAAGCTCGCCGATCCCTCGGCCGTCAATGCGCTGCTGGATGAAGCCGCCTACAAGGAGCTTATCGCCTGATGAGCATGCCCACCGATTTCACCTTCACGGATTACAAGCCGTATGACTTCGCCAACCGGCGTCATATCGGCCCCTCGCCCGACGAGATGGCCGCCATGCTCAAGGTCATCGGCTATCCGAGCCTCGATGCGCTGATCGACGACACCGTTCCGCCGTCGATCCGCCAGAAGAGCCCGCTCGAATGGGGCGCGCCGATGACCGAGCGCGAAGCGCTCGACAAGATGCGCGAGACCGCCAACCGCAACAAGAAGCTGGTTTCGCTGATCGGCCAGGGTTACTACGGCACGATCACGCCGCCGGTCATCCAGCGCAACATTCTGGAAAATCCGGCCTGGTACACGGCCTACACGCCCTACCAGCCGGAAATCAGCCAGGGCCGCCTCGAAGCGCTGCTCAACTACCAGACCATGGTCTGCGACCTGACCGGCCTCGACGTCGCCAACGCCTCGCTGCTCGATGAGGCGACGGCTGCCGCCGAAGCCATGGCCATGGCCGAGCGCGTCTCGAAGTCCAAGGAAAAGACCTTCTTCGTCGATGAAAACTGCCATCCGCAGACCATCGCGCTTCTCAAGACCCGCGCCGAACCGCTGGGCTGGTCGATCCTCATCGGCGATCCAGACAAGGATCTGGTGGCCGCCGATGTCTTCGGCGCGATCTTCCAGTATCCGGGCACCTATGGTCACGTCCGCGATTTCTCGAACCTGATCGCTCGCCTGCACCAGACCGGCGCCATCGCCGTCGTTGCGGCCGATCCGCTGTCGCTGGCGCTTTTGAAGTCCCCGGGCGAGATGGGCGCTGACATCGCCATCGGCTGCACCCAGCGCTTCGGTGTTCCGGTCGGCTATGGTGGTCCGCATGCCGCCTATATGGCCGTCAAGGATGCCTACAAGCGCTCCATGCCGGGCCGCCTCGTCGGCGTGTCCGTCGATGCCCGCGGCAACCGCGCCTATCGCCTGTCGCTGCAGACCCGCGAGCAGCACATCCGCCGCGAAAAGGCGACGTCCAACATCTGCACCGCGCAGGTGTTGCTCGCCGTCATGGCCTCAATGTATGCCGTATTCCACGGCCCCAAGGGCATCAAGGCGATTGCCCAGAGCGTGCACCAGAAGACCGTGCGCCTTGCCATGGGCCTCGAAAAGCTCGGCTATACCGTCGAGCCCGCGGTGTTCTTCGACACGATCACCGTCGAGGTCGGCAAGCTGCAGGGCATCATCCTCAAGACCGCGGTCGCCGAGGAAGTGAACCTGCGCAAGATCGGCGACACGAAAATCGGCATCAGCCTCGACGAGCGTTCGCGCCCGGTGACGCTCGAAGCCGTCTGGCGCGCCTTCGGCGGCGATTTCAAGGTGGAAGAGTTCGAGCCGGACTACCGCCTGCCGGAAGCCCTGCTGCGCACCAGCGAATACCTGACGCATCCGATCTTCCACATGAACCGCGCGGAAAGCGAGATGACTCGCTATATCCGTCGCCTCGCCGACCGCGACCTCGCGCTCGACCGGGCGATGATCCCGCTCGGCTCCTGCACGATGAAGCTGAATGCGACGGCGGAAATGCTGCCGATCACTTGGCCGGAATTTGCGGAAATCCATCCTTTCGTGCCGGCGGATCAGGCCGAAGGCTATCGTCATATGATCGATGACCTCTCGCAGAAACTCTGCGCGGTCACCGGTTACGATGCGGTCTCGATGCAGCCGAACTCGGGCGCGCAGGGTGAATATGCGGGCCTTCTGACGATCCGCGCCTATCACCTCGCCCGCGGCGACGACCATCGCGACGTCTGCCTGATCCCGACCTCCGCCCACGGCACCAACCCGGCATCCGCCCAGATGGCCGGCATGAAGGTCGTCGTCGTCAAGGTCTCGGACAATGGCGACATCGACATGGACGATTTCCGCGCCAAGGCGGAGCAGTATGCGGCCAACCTGTCATGCTGCATGATCACCTATCCGTCGACCCACGGTGTGTTCGAAGAGAACGTCCGCGAAGTCTGCGAGATCACCCACAAGCATGGCGGTCAGGTCTATATGGACGGCGCCAATATGAACGCCATGGTCGGTCTTGCCCGCCCCGGCGACATCGGCGGCGACGTCAGCCACCTCAACCTGCACAAGACCTTCTGCATCCCGCATGGCGGCGGCGGTCCCGGCATGGGCCCGATCGGCGTCAAGGCGCACCTCGCCCCCTATCTCCCGAGTCACCCGGAAATTCCGGAACTCGGCGGCACGGGCGCGGTGTCGGCCGCCCCCTTTGGTTCGGCCTCGATCCTGCCGATCTCCTGGAGCTACTGCCTGATGATGGGCGGCGAAGGTCTGACACAGGCGACCAAGGTGGCGATCCTTAACGCCAACTACATCGCCGCACGCCTGAAGGGCGCCTATGACGTGCTCTACAAGTCGTCCAAGGGCCGTGTCGCGCACGAGTGCATCATCGACACCCGCCCGCTGGTCGAGAGCGCGGGCGTGACTGTCGATGACGTCGCCAAACGCCTGATCGACTGCGGTTTCCACGCCCCGACCATGAGCTGGCCGGTTGCCGGCACGCTGATGATCGAGCCGACGGAATCGGAGACGAAAGCCGAACTCGACCGCTTCTGCGATGCGATGCTCGCCATCCGCGAGGAAGCCCGCGACATCGAGGAAGGCCGGATGGACAAGGCCAACAACCCGCTCAAGAACGCGCCGCATACGGTGGAGGATCTGGTTGGCGAGTGGGATCGCCCCTATACCCGCGAACAGGCCTGCTTCCCGCCCGGCGCCTTCCGGGTCGACAAGTACTGGTCCTCGGTCAACCGCGTGGACAACGTCTACGGCGACCGCAACCTCGTCTGCACCTGCCCGCCGCTCGAAGACTATGCCGTGGCAGCGGAATAAGGCAAAGGCAGGGCGCGCTTGCGCGCCCTGCCCTCTCTATTTCGATCCGAAAAGAATTCAGTGCGGGCCGCCCGCGTGCGGATGAACGGCAACATCCATCCAGAACCGCGAAAACCCCTCCGCGAACGTCCGGTAACCGCTGATGGACGAAGGCTTCAGCGTATAGGCGTTGGCGCCGGAAGCGTAGGACTGGTAGATGTCCCGCGGGTTCATGGATGACGTCAGCATGATCACCGGCATGATGGCGGTCTTCTCGTTGCTGCGAATCTGCCGAAGCAACTCGATGCCGTCGGTCCCCGGAATGTTGACGTCCAGAAGCACGTAGTCATAATGCTCATCGACCAGCGTTATCGCAGCAAGGTCGGCATCGGTGACGTGCGTAATCTCCAGATTCCCGCCAATATCCGAAAAGGCTCGGATAACAAAACGGGCATCGATCATGTCGTCTTCGACGACCAGCAGCTTCTTACCGTGGCTTGTCACGTCTTTTGCTCTTTCCCCGGTCACTGCGCTTCTGGAAGCGAGACGACAAAACGTGCACCGTCGTTGAATGTCGTGTCAAGCTCAATGGAACCGTTATGGCTTTCGCAAATCCTCTTTGCGAGCGACAGGCCTATGCCCGTACCAGGATACAGCGATTCGTCGCGGTGAAGCCGCTGAAAAACGTCGAAGATCTTCCTGGCATAGCGTGGCTCGATGCCGATGCCGTTGTCCTGCACGTAGAGCTTCACCATCCCGACCTCTGTCGAACCGTGAATCTTGATAATCGGAGAAACATCCGCCCGGCGATATTTGACCGCATTGCCGATCAGGTTCTGGAAAAGCCGCTTGAGCAGTTCCGGATCGCCACGGACACTCGGAAGCGGACCAAGATCGATGATCGCGCCAGCTTCTCGAATGAAGCTGTCGAGATTGAAGATCGCATCGGAAATGACGTCGCTCAGATTGACCTGCTGCCAGTTGCCGATCTGATCGACGATCTGGGCGTAGTCGAGCAGGCTGTCGATCAACTGATCCATGCGCCGCGCGCTCTGGCGCAGATGCTTGGCATAGACGGGCAGTTCCTCGAGATTACCCGAGGCAAGGTCTTCCGAAATCATGTCGGAAAACATGGACAGGTGGCGCAGCGGCGCCTTCAGGTCGTGGGAAACGGTCGCCGTGAACTGGTTGAGGGCGTCGTTTTTGCGCTGCAGTTCGGCTGCCTGCTCGGCAAGGCGCTCCTGCTGCAGCTTTGCCTGGGTGACATCGCGGCCAACCGACACCAGTTCGACCGCTTTGCGTCCGTCGAACACGGCAACGGCGGTCCACAGGGCCCAGCGGTCTCCCCCGTCCTTCGACGTGTAGCGGAACTCGCGCGAGCGAACCGGTTCTTCCGGAGTATAGAACGCGAAAGCCTCCTCGATGGATTTCCTCAAATCCTCAGGCCACAGCACATGCCCGCTGTGCCCGACGATCTCCTCGGCCGTCATGCCGTAACGGACGGCATAGTGGTCGTTGGCGAACAGGATGTTCAACTTCGCATCAACCCTGACGATCATTTCCGGCAGAACCTGCAGCAGGGTGAAATATTCGCGCTGCTTCGCCTCAAGCGCCTGCTCGGCCTGCTTCAGATCGGTCACATCGATCCGGAGACTGACGACATGACCATGCGGTGTCGGCAGACTTTCGGAGCGCACCCAGCGGTTCTGACCGTGACGGAAAACGGTCGGGCCATCGGGCTTGCGATGGTCGTTGCGCCGCTTTTCCAGCCAGCGTTCTCCCTCCGGCGATCCCGCGGGATAGTCCGGGTAATTCCCCACCTTCAGGTTGGCCTCAAGGATATCGTCCAGCGACGCGCCGTTGACGACGCTGTAGCCGGCCGCGCCGCACATATTGCGATAGGCCTTGTTGTAGAGCAGAACTTTCTCGTCCGTATCGAAGATGGCGAAGCCGACGGGCACGCTGTCGAGCGCCGAATCGGTCGCCTGCTTCAGCGCCCGACGACGGCTGTCGCGGGCGAGCGTCTCCGTCACATCGCGAATGACCCCTATGTAGCCCCTTATCCGGCCATCGTCGGCGATGACGCGGCTGCCTGTCAGCTGGCCCATGAACTCGCTGTCATCCTTGCGACAGTATCGGAATACCGCCTGTTCCGTCGTCGTGAAGGCCTTCGTCAGAAATCCGGATTCCAGGGCTTTTTCAAATTCGTCGATATCGGCATGCAGAATGGACGCCGACCGGCCGTCGATTTCGCCGCTTTCATAGCCGAACATGCGGCATGCGGCGTCGTTGATGGACCGAACAAGCCCTTCCGCGTCGGCAAAAATCACCGGATCGGGGAAGTTTTCATAGAGAGCACGCATAAAATGCTCGTCGGCATACGGCATGTGAGAAGCCCATCGCAAAGAGAAGATGCGCATCATACACAGGCATTTAAAAATGCAATACGACGAGCTGCAACGTTATAGAAAACGTTTGGAAAAGGCCGTTCAGCCTGCGCGAACCGTCGCTCCGCCGGCAGCCGCGAGAGCGGCCAGATCAGCCGGCTTCAATTCGACAGACTCGCCGCAGCCGCAGGCGGAAGTCTGGTTCGGATTGATGAAGGTGAAGCCGGAGCGAAGCGTCGTCACCTCGAAATCCATGCGCGTGCCAAGCAGATAGAGCACCGCCTCGGGCGCTACCCAGACACGGGCGCCATCGCGTTCGATCAGATCGTCCTTGGGGTTGGGGTCTTTCACGAGATCGACGGCATATTCCATGCCGGCGCAGCCGCCCTTCTTGACGGAAACGCGGATACCCTTGGCATCCTCGCCGGCATTTTCGACGATTTCGTTGACGCGGACTGCGGCCGCATCGGTCAAGCTCATCACTGCAAAGCCCATAGGCCCATTCTCCTTGCACAACCGGGTTCAAGGCCCGGTGCTTCCAGAATCAAATGTAGTCCCCGTCGGTTAACGGATCAACTCAGTACCAACCGACAGCAACCTGCGCCTCTTCCGACATGCGGTCCGGCGTCCATGGCGGATCGAAGGTCATGGAAACCTCGACGCCAGAAACCCCTTCGACGGCGCCAACCGCATTTTCCACCCAGCCCGGCATTTCGCCGGCAACGGGGCAGCCCGGCGCGGTCAACGTCATGGCGATCTTCACCATGCGGTCGTCCTCGATGTCGATCTTGTAGATCAGTCCGAGTTCAAAGATGTCGGCCGGAATTTCCGGATCGTAGACCGTCTTCAGCGCCGAGATGATATCGTCGCTCAGGCGTGCAAGCTCATCGGCCGGTATGGCGGAATGCACGATACCCTCGCGCACATCGATCTTCTCTTCGGTCGTATCAAGGCTCATCGCAGTCTTCCTTACCCAAAGAATTTCCGGGCCTGATCGAGCGCATCGACCAGAACATCCACTTCAGCCCGGGTATTGTAGAGGCCGAAGGATGCACGGCATGTGGAGGTCACGCCGAAGCGTTTCAAGAGCGGCATGGCGCAATGGGTACCGGCACGCACCGCCACCCCAGCCCGGTCTATCACCATCGACACGTCATGGGCGTGGATACCTTCGAGTTCGAAGGAAAAAATGCCGCCCTTGCCGGGCGCATTGCCGATGACCCTAAGTGAATTGACCGTGGAAAGCCGCTCGTGGGCATAGGCCGCAAGATCGGCTTCATGAGCCGCAATCGCCGCGCGACCGATCTTTTCCATATAGTCCAGCGCATAGCCCAGCCCGATCGCCTGAACGATCGGCGGAGTACCAGCCTCGAAGCGGTGCGGCGGATCGTTGTAGGTGACCACGTCCTGCGTCACCTCGAGGATCATCTCGCCACCGCCCATGAAGGGCCGCATTTCCTTCAGGCGCTCGGCTTTGCCGTAGAGAACGCCGATACCGGACGGACCATAAAGCTTGTGGCCGGTCATCACATACCAGTCGCAATCGATATCCTGCACATCCACCGGCATATGAACGGCGCCCTGGCTGCCATCGACCAGCACCGGAATGCCGCGCTCATGGGCGATGCGGCAGATTTCCTTGACGGGAACGACGGTACCCAGCGCATTCGACATATGGGTGATCGCGATGAGCCTGGTCTTGTCCGTCAGGCATTTGACGAAATCGTCGATATGGAAGGCGCCTTCGTCATCGACCGGCGCCCAGACGATCTTCGCCCCCTGACGCTCGCGGATGAAATGCCAGGGCACGATGTTGGAGTGATGCTCCATGATCGAGATGACGATCTCGTCGCCTTCGCCGAGCTTCGGCATGCCATAGCCGTAGGCAACAGCGTTGATCGCTTCCGTCGAGGACTTCGTGAAGACGATGTTGTCGACCGAAGGTGCATTCAGGAAGCGGCGCACCTTTTCACGCGCGGCTTCATAGGCATCCGTCGCGGCATTCGACAGGAAATGCAGGCCACGATGGACGTTGGCATATTCATTGGAATAGGCATGGGACACGGCATCGATGACCACCTGCGGCTTCTGGGCCGAGGCGCCGTTGTCGAGATAGACGAGCGGTTTGCCATAGACCTGACGCGACAGGATCGGGAAATCCTTTCGTATCGCTTCAACGTCGTAGGCGGGCACCGGTACCGTGTGTTCCATGTCGAATATCCAAATCAGGCGTGTTTTTCGAGCCAGTCGGCGATGATCGCTTCCAGGGGCTCGATGATAGCCTCGTCTTCCAGTTCCTCGACGATCTCGTCGACGAAAGCGTTGACCAGCATGGTGCGCGCCTTCGCTTCCGGGATGCCGCGCGCCTGCAGGTAGTAGAGGTGCGTCGGATTGAGGTCGATCACGGTCGCGCCGTGTCCGCACTGCACGTCATCGGCGAAGATTTCAAGTTCCGGCTTGGCCGAGAAATCCGCGTCGTCGGAGAGGAGCAGCGTGTTGCAGGCCATGCGCGCATCGGTCTTCTGCGCATCCGGGGCAACCCGGATCTGGCCCTGGAAAACGCCCTTGGCGCGGTTCAGCACGACGTTGCGGATGATTTCCGTCGAGGTCGTGTTCGGCACATCGTGGCCGAGCGTGAAGGTCACGTCGGTCTGGCTTTCATCGCCAAGCAGATTGATGCCGCGCAGCTGGAAGTCGGCGCCCTCACCCGTGGTTACGCCGTGGATCTCCTGACGCACGAGCTTGCCGCCGGCATTGACGACGAAGATGCGCAGCTTGGCATCGGCGCCAAGATCGAAATTGACCTGACCGAGATGGCTGTCAGCAGATCCCTGCTGTTGCAGGATTATCCAGGTGATTTCGGCTCCGTCGTCGACGATCAGGTCGGAAACGACACTGACGAGGCTCGGCGCGTCGTTGACCGACAGATGGCGCTCGATCACGACAGCCTTCGAATTGGTCCCGAAGGTGACGGGGAAACGGCTGTGGCTCTGGCCGCTGCTCTGAACGAGCTGCAGTTCAAGCGGCTGCTCCAAAACGGTATCCGCAGGGATTTCGATTTCGAAACCATCGCGAACGAACGCGCCGTTGATGCGGCCGATGGCATCGTCCGTGCCGCGCTCGACGAGATCGGCGGCGGCGACGCCTTCCAGCAGGCTTTCGCCGTAGCGGCGGATATGAATGCCTTCCGGAGCGCCGGAAATGTCAGCCTTGCCGTTCAGCACGCGCACGACAGACGAACCGGCCGCCAGCGGCTCGATACCCTGGGCAAAGGCCGCGGGGTCAAAGGCCGGAACCGTACGCAGCAAAGCGCGAAGGTCGGTGTAGTGCCAGGATTCGATCCGCCGCGTCGGAAGACCTTCCGCCTTCAGGGCGCTGACCAGCGTATCGCGCGCCGAAAGCACGGCGCCGTCACCCGGCAGATCGCCGAGCTGGTTGGTATAGGCATCGACAAGAGCCGTCTCTGCGGCCGTCATCGTAATTGCCGTCTGGATGTTCATGGAAAAACTCCTCAGGCAGCAGCGTCGATGATGTCGGCGTAACCGTTGGCTTCGAGATCGAGCGCCAGCGACTTGTCGCCCGACTTGATGACCTGGCCCTTGTAGAGAACGTGGACGGTATCCGGAACGATGTATTCGAGCAGGCGCTGGTAGTGGGTGATGACGATCACGGCGCGATCAGGCGAACGCAGCGCGTTGACGCCGTCTGCAACGATCTTCAGCGCGTCGATGTCGAGGCCACTGTCGGTTTCGTCGAGAATGCACAGGCTCGGCTCCAGCAGCGCCATCTGCAGGATTTCGGCGCGCTTCTTCTCACCACCGGAGAAGCCGACATTCAGCGGACGCTTGAGCATGTCGGGCGCGATCTTGAGTTCGCCGGCAGCTTCCTTGACGCGGCGCATGAATTCCGGCGTCGTCAGTTCTTCTTCGCCGCGATACTTGCGCTGCTCGTTCATCGCCACCTTCAGGAACTGCATGGTGGCAACGCCGGGGATTTCGACCGGATACTGGAAAGCGAGGAAGATGCCCTTGGCAGCACGCTCGGAAGCGTCGAGTTCAAGGATGCTCTCGCCGTTATAGAGGATGTCACCTTCGGTCACTTCGTAATCTTCGCGGCCCGACAGGATGTAGGACAGCGTCGACTTTCCGGAACCGTTCGGACCCATGATAGCGGCGACTTCGCCTGCCTTCACGGTCAGGTTCAGGCCGCGGATGATTTCGGTGCCGTCTTCGGCGATGCGAGCGTGCAGGTTCTTGATTTCAAGCATTTCGTATCTCTCAATCTTCTTTCTTGCTTCCGAACAGGAAGCGTTCATTGGGTTCCAGCCAGAAAACGATCGCAAGAACAGCGGCGGAAACCAATCCGGCTCCCTTTGCCCATGGCCATTCGGCGATCAGTCCGGCGACGCCGAGGAAAAGACCAAGAACTGCGATGAAGATGATCAAAACCATCAGCTTTAGTCCAAACGTCATATTGTCCTCGACGCTCAATAGTTTTCGCTTAGCCCACGGAGCCTTCGAGCGAGATGCCGATCAGCTTCTGCGCTTCAACGGCAAATTCCATCGGCAGCTCCTGAATGACTTCCTTGACGAAGCCGTTGACGATGAGTGCGATCGCGGCCTCTTCCGGAATCCCCCGCTGCAGGCAGTAGAACAACTGGTCCTCGGAAATCTTCGATGTCGTCGCCTCGTGTTCGAACTGCGCCGAGGCGTTCTTTGCCTCGATGTAGGGAACCGTGTGGGCACCGCACTTGTCGCCGATCAGCAGCGAATCGCACTGGGTAAAGTTACGGGCATTGGTCGCCTTGCGGTGGGTCGAAACCTGGCCGCGATAGGTATTCTGGCTGAAGCCGGCGGCGATCCCCTTGGAGATGATGCGGCTCGACGTGTTCTTGCCGAGATGGATCATCTTGGTGCCCGAATCGATCTGCTGATAGCCGTTGGAAACGGCGATCGAGTAGAACTCGCCGCGCGAGTCGTCACCGCGCAGGATGCAGCTCGGATACTTCCAGGTGATCGCCGAACCGGTTTCGACCTGCGTCCAGGAAATCTTCGAGCGTGCACCACGGCAATCGCCGCGCTTGGTGACGAAGTTGTAGATACCGCCCTTGCCTTCCTTGTCGCCCGGATACCAGTTCTGGACGGTGGAATACTTGATTTCGGCGTCATCCAAGGCAACGAGCTCGACCACGGCGGCATGCAGCTGGTTTTCGTCACGCTGCGGCGCGGTACAGCCTTCGAGATAGGAGACGTAGGCGCCCTCTTCCGCGATGATCAGGGTGCGCTCGAACTGGCCGGTGCCCTTCTCGTTGATGCGGAAATAGGTCGACAGTTCCATCGGGCAACGAACGCCCTTCGGCACGAAGACAAACGAACCGTCGGTGAAGACCGCCGAGTTCAGCGTCGCATAGTAGTTGTCGGTGGTCGGCACGACCGAGCCCAGATACTTTTTCACGAGATCGGGATATTCGCGGATGGCTTCCGAAATCGACATGAAGATCACGCCGGCCTTCTTCAACTCTTCCTTGAAGGTCGTCACGACGGATACGCTGTCGAAGACCGCATCGACGGCGATCTTCGAGGTCTTCACGCCGGCCAGCATTTCCTGCTCGCGCAGCGGAATGCCAAGCTTTTCGTAGACCTTTAGCAGTTCCGGGTCGACTTCATCCAGCGATTTCGGGCCGGTCTGCCCCTTCGGCGCGGCGTAATAGTAGATGTCGTTGAAATCGATCTTCGGATAATCGACGCGAGCCCAGGTCGGCTCTTCCAGCGTCAGCCAGCGGCGGTAGGCGTCAAGACGCCATTCCAGCATCCATTCCGGCTCCTGCTTCTTCTCAGAGATGAAGCGGATGATGTCCTCGGACAGACCCTTGGGTGCCTTGTCCATCTCGATCTTGGTTTCAAAACCATATTTGTACTGGTCCACATCGATCAGGGCGACCTGATCGATCGTTTCCTGGACAGCTGGCATGTCGTTCTCCAATCTTGCCGGATCCAAGGTCCGGCAGCTTGTCAATCCGATACGTTTTTGGCGTATCGCTTATGTAATGGCTAAAGGGAGATTTTCACCCCGTTTGCCAAGCGGAAAATTGCGTTTCCGCAGCTTTTCTGATCACGCAGCCGCGACTGGAAGCCGCCTGCGCCCCGAAATCTTTGCAAATGCCTCCGCGCAACGCCCGATCTCGGCGTCCGTTGTGCCGGGACCGATCGAAATCCTGAGCGCGCCCTGGCCTGCATCATGGCCCATCGCCGTCAGCACATAGCTCTGCCCGACCTTGCCGGACGAGCATGCGGAACCGGCGGACAGGGCGACGCCTTCGAGATCGAAGGCGATCTGGCCGGTTTCGGCTTTCAAGCCCGGAAGGGTGAAAAACGATGTATTTCCGATACGCGCGCCATCTTGTCCATGGATCAGCACGTCAGGCGCGGCCGCAAGCATGGCCGCTTCCAGTCGATCCCGCCTTTCGGCAATCCCTGCCATACGGTCCTCTATATCGTGAGCGGCGACCTCGGCGGCGGCACCAAAACCTGCGATAGCGACAGGGTTTTCCGTTCCGGAGCGATGGCCTTTTTCCTGCCCGCCGCCACGGATCAAAGCTGAAGGCATCAGGATTTCGCCACGGGCAACAAGCGCGCCCGCTCCCTTGGGGCCGCCAATCTTGTGGGACGAGATGACCAAAAAGTCCGCACCGATCATGTCAATCGACAGAGGCACACGGCCAGCCGCCTGCACGGCATCGACCACGAAGATGCCGCCCGCGTCTTTCACCAGAGCTGCGACAGCCTCGACGGGCTGGATGATACCGGTTTCGTTATTGGCATGCATGACCGCGACCATCGGTAGCCCGCTTGTGCGATCATGCGCGGAAAGTGCCGCTTTCAAGGCGCCCAGATCAATCGTGCCTGCAGACGTGACCGGAACTTCCTCGACATTATCTTTCGCAAAGCGTCCGCCCTCGCGAAAAGCGGGATGCTCGATCGCCGACACATAGAGGCGACCGATCTTGAGCGGCGTCTTTCCCATGCGAAAATCGGGCGTCAGAACCAGGTTGGCCGCTTCCGTCGCGCCGCTGGTGAAAATGACGTTTGCAGCAGACGCGCCGCAGAGCGCCGCAACGGATCGGCGCGCATTCTCGATCATCATGCGCATGCGCCGGCCTTCGGCGTGGACGGAAGACGCATTGCCGACAAGATCGAGCGCGGCGACGCAGGCATCGCGCGCCTCCGTCAGAAGCGGCGCCGTCGCATTCCAGTCCATGTAGATGCGTGGCTGCGTCATGATCCTTGCCAAACAACGGCGTCAACCCATCTAAAGGCAAACGGCCGGTGCATTTTTCTTGAAATTTTCGCTTCGCTTGCCGTAAGAGACGACACCCGCCACGGAAGTCCGTGATCAGTTTTGAATAGTTCTAAACTGTGTTCTAGAAAAGCTGACTGATTTCGTCAAGACAGTTCAGCGTCTGAATCGGTTTTTAGAACCGTATGCATACCCGGAGACACAATGCCCGAAGTCATTTTCAACGGCCCCGCCGGTCGTCTTGAAGGCCGCTATCAGCCGTCAAAGCAGAAGAACGCGCCGATTGCGATCGTGCTTCATCCGCACCCTCAGTTCGGCGGCACGATGAACAACCAGATTGTCTATCAGTTGTTCTACATGTTCCAGAAGCGCGGTTTCACGACGCTTCGCTTCAATTTCCGCTCGATCGGCCGCAGCCAGGGCGAATTCGACCATGGCGCCGGGGAGCTTTCGGATGCGGCGTCCGCGCTCGACTGGGTACAGAGCATGCATCCCGATTCGAAGAGCTGCTGGGTCGCGGGCTATTCCTTCGGCGCCTGGATCGGCATGCAGCTTCTGATGCGCCGCCCTGAGATCGAAGGCTTCATGTCGATTGCCCCGCAGCCGAACACCTACGACTTCTCGTTCCTCGCCCCCTGCCCCTCGTCGGGCCTGATCATCAATGGCGATGTCGACAAGGTTGCGCCGGAAAAGGATGTCAACAATCTCGTTGAGAAGCTGAAGGCGCAAAAGGGTATTCTCATCACCCACAAGACCGTTCCGGGCGCCAATCATTTCTTCAACGGCCAGGTCGAAACCCTGATGGCAGAATGCGAGGATTACCTCGATCGCCGCTTGAACGGCGAACTCACGCCGGAACCGGCCGCCAAGCGTATTCGCTGAGCGCCGACACATATTGCTATATGCAAAAGGCCGGGTTCGACCCGGCCTTTTCAGTTTCAGGGGTTTTCGCGCTACGCCTGGCGCGCAACATATATGGGGGCGTCGGGGCTTGACCGGTCAGCCCGGACAACGCGGTTGCGTCCATTGCGCTTGGCGTCGTAGAGCGCCTTGTCGGCAAGGTGCAGCACCATATCGATCGGCTCCCTTGCGTCCTTCATGGAACAAACGCCGAAGCTCGCCGTCAGGCGCACGTCGTCCGGCAAGCCGGAGAACCGGAGCGATGAAAAGTTGCCGCGCACCGCCTGGGCGTAGAGATATCCCGTTGCATCCCCGGTGGATGGCAGGAAGACGGCAAACTCTTCTCCTCCGAGCCGCGCACAGATCGCGTCCGCGGGCGCATGCTCCTGCAGTGTCCTGGCCAGGGTCGATATCACATGATCGCCCGAAAAATGACCATAGGTATCGTTGACCGATTTGAAGTGATCGATATCGACAAGCACGACGCAATGGGGGAACGCCGCAATCGGGCGGGCGAGCACGCGGCTGACGCGCTCGAAGAACCCGCGACGATTGAGCAGGCCGGACAGCGGATCGATCTCCGAACGGGATTTCGCCTCGTCCATGATGCCCACAACAATGACGGCGAGGAGCGTCAAGCCGGTGGAAACCACAAGGATAGCGCCGAGACTCTGCGAAACCAGCGCATACATGCTGGAAAGATAAGCCTTTGCATCCGGGCCAGCCGTCATCACCGCGAAATAGCTTTTGCTGAGAAAATGCAGTCCGGTCAGGCTCAGCAGGATCATCAGCGTCCTGTCGGCCGACGCGCGTCGACCCGAACGATAGACAGCGAGCGCCGAGATCATCTCGACCGCAAAAAAGGGCAGCTGGTAACCCAGCGCATGGGCCCAGCTGTTGCGCGGCAGGTCGAAGATCATCAGGTTCACGGCAAACGAGATGCCGAAAAGAATGAGCGCCGCACCGACATTGACCGGCATCGAATAGATGCAGCCGATACCCACCCGGATAAAATAGACCCCCATCAGCAGCGACGCGAAAGCGCCAAGGGACCAGAGGCGATCGAAATCGTCTATCCGGATCAGAAGCTCGAAAACGGCTGCAAGCGACGCGGTGGCAAAGGCAACCGCAAACCACCGGCCCGCGGCAGGAAACTGGCTGCGCCCGGCAATGACCAGGAAAAACACGCAAAACAGCTGCGCGATCAGGAAATTGACGATGAGCAGGAAAAGAGCGCCGTTCATATACTTGTCCGTAGCGGCGCCCCTCGCGCCTTCCCGTCACACATGTCATTCGCATTCGCAGACAGGATAGAGAAAAAATAACAGTCTCCGGCAAAGGAAACGTTAACTGCCTTTTCAGGATCGCGGCCGGACGAAAATCCCGCCACTCAATGGCGCCGAAACGCCGGTCGTGCCGGGAAATGTCAGGGCAAGGCCGCGCTGCGAGCGAACCGCAAGATAGGCCCAGGCTTCAGCCTCCATCGAATCGCCGTCGAACCCCAAAGTTTCGGCCGCGACCACATCCGCTCCGTCTTTCTCCGCGAGCGCGCGTAAATGGTCCATGATGACGGCATTTAGCCGCCCGCCCCCACAGACGATATATCGTCGCGGGGAATCGGGAAGATGCGAGGCCGATTTCAGGATCGCGGCCGCGGTCACATAAGCCAGCGTGCGCGCGCCGTCTTCCAGGCTGGCCTCGGAGCGTTCCGGTGGCCGAAAATCGTTGCGGTCCAGCGAGCGGCGGCGGTTGGCAGCGAAGAACGGATGATCGAGATAGCGCGCCGCCAGCGCCGGCAGAACGTTGCCGCGACGTGCGATCTCGCCGCCCGCATCGAAGGCCTGCCCCGTCTGCATCTCCACCCACTGGTCGATCAGCGTATTGCCGGGACCGCTGTCATAGGCGGCGATCTGGTCCTGCGCACCGATGAAGGTCAGGTTTGAGATGCCGCCGATATTGACGAAGACCGTTGCAGAAGAGCCATCCAGCCCCCGCGCAAGCGCGGCGTGGTAGACCGGAATAAGCGGGGCTCCCTGCCCGCCATGGACCATATCGTTCGCCCTGATATCGTAAACAACGGGGATACCCGTCATGTCCGCCAGCAATTGCCCGTCGCCCAATTGCACGGTAAGGGCCTGATCGGGTCTGTGCAGCACGGTCTGTCCATGAAAGCCGATCACGTCGATCTCGCCGGGCTTGAGACCGTTGCGATGGAGGAAATCATTGACAGCCACGGCGTGGCGCAGCGTCAGGTTCCGCTCAATGGCGGCAAGATCTCCCGGCCGCGCCGTTCTGTCGTTCAATTCTCCAGCCTGAACCAAAGCCTGCTTCAAACGGTCTCGAAAACCTTGTTCGTAAGGAACAGCCATAGACGGTCCGCGCTCGACCTGATTTTCGCCGTCGGTATGCAGCAGCGCGATGTCGATGCCGTCCATGCTGGTGCCGCTCATAAGCCCGATTGCGGTCTTGCGCATTGTCATGCCGTCGTCCCTCTCCGCACCTTCAAAGTTTGCCGCGCAAACAGGTGCATATTCTGCAAAAGAGTGGTAAACGCCCCGCCGGTATCCAACAAGAGCACCCAACCGCTCGTTTTCGTAACACGCCACCGAGAGAGACGATCTCATGTCCGAGTACAAGTCCGATTTCCTGCGCACGCTCAAAGAGCGCGGCTTCATCCACCAGACGTCCGATGACGCTGGTCTCGATGCCCTTTTCGCCAAGGAAACCGTGACTGCCTATATCGGCTTCGATCCGACGGCTCCCAGCCTGCATGCCGGCGGTCTGATCCAGATCATGATGCTGCACTGGATGCAGGCGACCGGCCATCGGCCGATCTCGCTGATGGGCGGCGGCACCGGCATGGTCGGCGATCCGTCCTTCAAGGACGAGGCTCGCCAGCTGATGACGCCGGAAACGATCCAGTCCAACATCGACAGCATCAAGACCGTATTCTCGAACTACCTGACCTACGGCGACGGCCCCAGGGACGCCCTGATGATCAACAATGCCGACTGGCTGCTCGGCATCAACTATCTCGAATTCCTGCGCGATGTCGGACGTCATTTCTCGGTCAATCGCATGCTGGCCTTCGACAGCGTCAAGACGCGCCTCGACCGCGAGCAGTCACTGTCCTTCCTGGAATTCAACTATATGATCCTCCAGGCCTATGATTTCGTCGAACTCTACAAGCGAACCGGCTGCCGCCTGCAGATGGGCGGCTCGGACCAGTGGGGCAACATCATCAACGGTATCGATCTCGGCCACCGCATGGGCACGCCGCAGCTCTACGCCCTGACGTCGCCGCTGCTGACAACCTCTTCCGGCGCGAAGATGGGCAAGTCGGTCAATGGCGCTGTCTGGCTCAATCCGAGCATGCTGTCGGCCTATGATTTCTGGCAGTACTGGCGCAATACCGAAGACGCCGATGTCTCGCGCTTCCTGAAACTCTACACGACGCTGCCGATGGACGAGATCGCGCGGCTTTCGGCGCTGGGCGGCTCGGAAATCAACGAGGTCAAGAAAATCCTCGCGACCGAAATCACCGCCATGCTGCATGGCCGGACCGCCGCCGAAGCAGCCGCGGAAACAGCGCGCAAAACCTTCGAGGAAGGCGCAATCGCCGACAACCTGCCAAGCGTCGATGTCTCTTCGGCGGAGCTTGATGCCGGCGTCGGACTTCTGGCGCTTATTGTGCGAGCCGGTTTTGCCGGCAGCAACGGCGAGGCACGCCGTCATGTCCAGGGCGGCGCGGTCCGGATCAATGACAACGCCGTGTCCGATGAGCGTCTGATGATCGGCAGCGGCGATATCACCGCGGACGGCGTGATCAAGCTCTCCGTCGGCAAGAAGAAGCACGCGCTGGTCCGCCCCGCCTGAGCGAAAGGCAAACTTTCCAGAATGAAAAGGCCAGCGCAAAACGCCGGCCTTTTCATTGGAATTCGAAAATGTTGCGGAAGACGCCGGGAGCGATGATCGAGAGCGGATTGATCATCAGATTGGGCTTTGCAAAGGGACCGGTCAGCTTGAAGGTTATGCCGAGCAGCCCCCGATCCGTGCCATTGCCGAGCAATACCCCGATCAGCGGCAGTTCGCTGAACAGGCGGTTCAGGCCATAGGCAGGCATGAAGGTGCCAGTCATGTCCATATTGCCGTTGCGGTCGCGCAGCACGCCCTGAAAGGTCGCGCCGATATCGATGCCGCGCACGATGCCGCCGTCCAGAGCGACCGTTCCCCGATCGATCGCCAGATTTGCGAAGCCGCGCTCGAAACGGGCCGTGCGGACATCGATTTCACGCCGCACGGCTTGATTGAGGCTCCGGCCATCCGAGCCCGTGGGCGTGGACACCAGCGACTGCAGGCGCGCTTCATTGACGAGCGAAAAATTGCGAATATCGATGCTGCCGCGCCAGGAGTTGGCGCCGCGGTCCCGCAGGTTCACATTCAGCAGGCCGCCCCGCATGTTGCCATAGAGATCGGCAAATCGCGCAAGCGCCCCCGCATCGCCGCTTGTCAGCTGCAGGGTATTGTCCGGTCCCTTGGCAACCATCTTGGCAA
>JAVBSF010000114.1:0-27284 GCA_031556925.1 Pararhizobium sp. | reverse complement strand
GCGGCTCGGCCAGGAAGTCGTAATAGTCGCGATCCGGCTGGCTCGACGTATCGATGATGTAGTCGCGAACCGGTACGCGCAGGCGCATAGGCGGCAGGTCGTCACCGACGTCCACCATCGGCGGACGCGGGCCTTCGTCCGCCTCCGGCGCGTAGATCATCAGGTACTCGCGGCCGTCCCGGTCGATACGCGAACGCTGGACGATGTCGCCGTAGCGATTGTAGATCGTGATCACACGAACGCCATCGCCGCGCTCGATGACCTCGCGGGTGCGGCCGCGCGGCAGTTCCTCATAATAGGTGTCGCGCGCATCGCGGCGAAGACGCGGGCGGTCGTCGCTGCGCACGATGACCTGATCGCCGAAATCGATGACCGTGCGGTTGTTGCGGCCTTCCTCGATGCGCGGGCGCTCGCGGTTGTTGCCAGTAAGGGCGTCGATCAGGTTGGGCAGGCCGAACTCGGGCGCTCTGTCGATACGGCGGCCGCGCTCGTTGATCGCCTCGCCCAGCTCCTCGCGGGTCGGCCGGCGGTCGCGGCGGTTGGCCTGGGCTTCGGCGTCGGTTTTCGGCACTTCGACCTTGTCGTTTTCCGAGCGGGCTTCTTCGCGCTGCTTGCGGCGGCGTTCGCGTGCCTCGTTGCCGCCCCTGTTGTCGGCGTCCTTGTCGCTGTCGAGAACCGCGGCGCCGTTGTCCGCCGGCAGAACGACGGTCTCGTCGGTCTTGGACGGGTCTTCGGCGATCTTTTCCTTCTCGGCCTCGGTGCGGGTGTCCTTGACTTCCGGCGGCGGTTCGCGGCGGTCACGCGGCTTGCGGCCTTCGGCATTTTCGCCTTCGATCGCCGGGCGCAGTTCGCCGTCCGTCACCGGAGCGGCTTCACCGTCCCTCCGGGGCTGCTGCTGCGCATCCTGCTGCCGGCGACGTTCGTCGCGCGCCTTCTTGCGCTCTTCGGCCGCCTTGGCGTCATTGTCCGTGGCTGGCTCGGCCTGATCAGCCGGTGCCTGCTGCGTCTGCCCGGTGGCGGGAGCCTGCTGCTCCTGCTGCTGTTCGGCGGCCTGATCGCGCTTGAGCTTTTCCTCGTGCGCCTTCCTGCGGCGCTCCTGCGTCGCCTGATCGGCATCGTCGGTCTGGGCAGGCTGTGCCTGGGCCGGTTGCTCTTCGGCGGCAGGCTGCTGTTCCTGTTGCTGCTGCTCGGCCTCGCGCTGCTTGCGGCGCTTGTTTTCACGCGGCGCTTCCTGCTGCTCTTCGGGGGGCTGGGCCTCAGGCTGCTCAGCGGGCTGGGTTTCCTGCACCGGCTGTTCTTCTGCGGCCGGTTGCTCGCGTTTTTTCCTGCGTGGCGCTTCCTGCTGCTGCTCCTCTGCCGGCTGAACCTCCTGCTGCTGTTCAGGCTGGGCTTCCGGTTGCGGCTCGGCATCCTGCTGCTTGCGGCGGCGCGGCTTTTCCTGCGGCTCCTCGACAGGCTGCGGCTCGGCCTGCTGCTGCTCGGGCTGGGCCTCCTGCTGTTGCTCTTCCACCTGCTGCTGCTTCTTGCGCTTCTTGCGCAGAAGCTCTTCGGGCACCTGTTCGCCGTCCGGCGCCTGGATGGTTTCTTCCTGCGCCACTTCGAAAGATGCCTTCAGGCTCTCGGCAAGCGCCGGCTCGATAGCCAGCGAGACGGAGAGCAGCGGAAAGGCCACCGTTGCAAAAAGTCTGGATCGCTTGATCATTCCATTTCCTCCTGGGGCGCGGCCGGCAATGTCTGCCGGACCGGCCTTGTGTTTCCGCCGGCTTCGTGCCGTAGCCTCGCGGCAAATCCATGACGCCGGGCGATGACGCGAGCGTCGAACTGTCATCCGTTGTAGAAAAAGCCGGATTAACTCGCGATGAATGCGTCGTTCATCGCGGCCAGAGATAGGCGCGGCCGGGGTTTCGGCCAGCGCGCCACCGCGACCTTTGTCGAAAATCACCGGCACAGCCCTGTTTTCCTGTTGATTTTTGTCTTTGAAGCGTAGGAATATCGATTTCAGACCGGCCCAGGAGAGGCCGGGCTTACCGGCATCCGAACAACAGAAATAATCGGATGTTCGCCAACAGAGAGGATCAAAATGCGTATTTCCAAACGTTTCGCCGGCGCCGTTTCGGCAGCCGTATTCGCGCTGATGGCCACGTCCGCCATGGCCGACGGCGAAAAGATCGTCATCGGCACGGAAGGCGCCTATCCGCCCTTCAACAACCTGGAAGCCGACGGCACGCTGACCGGCTTCGACATCGACATCGCCAAGGCGCTCTGCGAGCAGATGAAGGCCGATTGCACCTTCGTCACCCAGGATTGGGACGGTATCATCCCGGCGCTCAACGCCAAGAAGTTCGACGCGATCATCGCGTCCATGTCGATCACGCCCGAGCGCAGAGAAAAGGTCGACTTCACCAACAAATACTACAACACCGGCCCGGCCATCGTCGTGCCGAAGGATTCGACGCTGACCGAAGCGACCGAAGACGCGCTTGCCGGCAAGACGCTCGGCGCGCAGGGCTCCACCACCCACTCCAACTATGCCGAAGCGCATATGTCGAAGTCGGAACTGAAGCTCTATCCGACCTCTGAAGAATACAAGCTCGACATCGTCAACGGCCGTATCGACGGCGTGATCGACGATATCGTCGTTCTTTCCGAATGGCTGAAGACCGAAGACGGCGCCTGCTGCAAGCTGCTCGGCGCGCTGCCGATCGATCCGGTCATCAACGGCGAAGGCGCCGGCATCGCCATCCGCAAGGGTGAAGACGCGCTGCGCGAAAAATTCAACGCCGCGATCGACGCCATCCGCGCCAACGGCAAGTATAAGGAAATCAACGACAAGTACTTCGGCTTCGACGTTTACGGCGGCTGATTTTGTCCGGGATCCCGGCGGTTTTCCCGGTAAAGCCGCTCGATCCTAGTGAAATGCAACGGCGGGAGGGTTGTTCTCCCGCCGTTTTTGATTGAAAAGAAGCGAATAAGAAGAAGCTCAAAGACTTCTCAAGCATGTCGCGCAAGGGTGCGGGGCGCCTTTGCGGGAACGGCAGGCAAAACAAAGGCTGAAGCGTGACGTGCGTTTCGGTCGCTTCGAAGGGGAACAATCTGGCATGAGCGGAATCTTTGCCGCCCTTTTTTCTGCCGTATCCTGGCTTGGATCGGTCATCGATCCCTTGTGCGGTCCGATCGGCATCTTTCGGCTTTTCGGTTCGGGGACTTTGCTCGCCTGCGGCGACGCGGGCTGGGGCGATGAAATCGCCTATGGTTTCGGCATCACGGCGTCGCTCGCGATCTGTACCTTGCCGGTCGGCCTGTTATTCGGGTTCTTCATCGCGCTGGCGAAGCAATCGGAAGAGAAGTCGCTGCGGCTTGCCGCCAATATCTACACCACGATCTTCCGTGGCCTGCCGGAACTTCTGACGCTGTTCATTGTCTATTACGGCCTGCAACTCCTCATCCAGCGCATGCTCGCGGCCTTCGGTTACGAGGGGCAGGTGGAGATCAACGCCTTCATCGCCGGCATGTTCGCGCTCGGCGTCGTTTTCGCCGCCTATTGCTCGGAGGTGCTGCTTTCGGCCTTCAAGGCGATCCCCCACGGGCAATACGAGGCGGGTGACGCGCTCGGTTTCCATCGCGGCAACACCATGCGGCTGATCATCATTCCGCAACTCGTGCGCATCGCGCTTCCGGGGCTCGGCAATCTCTGGATGGCCTTGCTCAAGGATACGGCGCTGGTCTCGGTGATCGGCCTGCCGGATATCCTGCGCCAGACGGGTATCGCCGCTCGCGTCAGCAAACAGGCCTTCGAGTTCTTCGGCGTCGCCTGCCTGCTGTTTCTTATCCTCGCCATGGTGTCCTCCGTCGTCTTTTCAGCGCTGGAACGCTGGGCCAAGCGGTCGGAGGTCGCGCGATGAGCGTCATCGAAGCCATAATCCCCCCGCAGCCCGCGCCACCGGAGGCGGCCAAGGCCTATACGGTCCAACGCTTCGTTGGTCGGGCGCTGCTCGGCGTCTGGCTTGCCGCCTCGGTCGGCCTGTTCATGATCGTCGTCGATGGCTGGGACCCGGCCAAGCTGGAGAAATACGGCCCGAGCTTCATTTCGGGTCTCGGCGTGACGTTGATGCTGGTCTTCTGCTCGGTATCGCTGGGCGCGGTGATCTCGCTGCCGCTCGCCTTCGCGCGCATGTCGAAGAACAGGTTTCTGTCCTGGTTCGCCTATGGCTACGTGTATTTCTTCCGCGGCACGCCACTGATCACCCAGCTCTTCCTCGTCTATTACGGTCTCGGCAGTTTCCGCCCCGAGCTGCAATCGATCGGTCTCTGGTGGTTCTTCCGCGATGCCTGGAACTGCGCGCTGCTGACCTTCACGCTCAACACCGCCGCCTATCAGGCCGAAATCCTGCGCGGCGCGATCGAAAGCGTTCCGCGCGGCCAGCGGGAAGGGGCGGCCGCACTCGGGCTTCCGCCCCGTATCGCTTTCTTCAAGGTGATCCTGCCGCAAGCGATGATCGTGGCGCTGCGTCCCTATGGCAACGAGATCATCCTGATGATCAAGGGTTCGGCGATCGTCGCCATCGTCACGGTTTTCGACCTGATGGGCGAGACCCGGCGGGCCTTTTCACGCACGTTCGACTACCAGATGTATATATGGGCGGCGATCCTCTACCTCATCATGGTCGAGCTGCTGCGCAATCTCTGGGCCTGGCTCGAAGCGCGGCTGACGCGGCATCTCAAGCGCTGACAGGTGATTGGCGGCGGTTGCGGACGGCATCCGTCGCCGGTTTTTCACGGGCGAAATCTCGGGTCGGCGTATTAGAAACCTGTTAACCACTTCGGTCGTTTCCTTGTAGGGACCATCACTCCAATGGATGAGAGGTCAGCATGGCAAGCGACATGGAAATGCAGATGAACGGATACGGCATCACCACGGCCGAAATCCTCTACCGCATGCCGGATCACCAGAAACTGCTACAGAGCTTCATCTGGCAGCATTACGATCTGGCTCCCGATTTTCCGGAGATGAAGAGCTTTCTGAAATTCTGGCGCGAGACGCTGGACGGGCCGCTGCATTCGGTGCGCTTCGTTCATCGCCAGCTGATTTCGGCTTCCGACTGGCGCGCGCTTCAGGGCGAGTTCATCCTCAACTGAAGATACGCCCGCCTCTGTTCCGACGGGAGGCGGGGAAGATCATGGTGGCGGCCGGGATCGTCCAATCTTAGAGAAAGAGAAGCGGGACTGAACCGGAGTACCATTGTGAGCGTCGCCTTCGTCAAAGAGGAAAGTGCCGAAACCGCAGCGGAAACCCAGCTGCCGGATCGCCCGGTGTCGCCGCATCCGAACCTTGTGACGGAGGCTGGCCTGAAGGCGCTGGAACGGCAGGCGCAGGCAGCGCGCACGGCGCTGGAGGCGGCGAACGCGATCGAAGACGTCAACGAGCGGCGGCGGCAGGCGGCTGGTCCCCTGCGCGATCTGCGGTATTTTTCCGAGCGGCTGCGAACGGCGCAGCTTATGCCGGAACCGGCTTCAAGCGATGTCGTTGCTTTCGGCAGTACCGTCACCTTCAACCGCGACGACGGACGCGTTCAGACCTATCGTATCGTCGGAGAGGACGAGGCCGATCCAAAAGCCGGCTCGATATCCTATGTCTCCCCGGTTGCCCGGTTTCTGATGGGCAAGGCCGTGGGCGATGTCGTGACTGTCGGAGGCCAGGAGCTTGCGGTCGAGGCGATCGCCTGAGGCGCTTTGCCCCGCGCAAGGGCATGAAGGCCGACAATCACAGCTTTTTCAGCCCGGTGATCCGTTCGACAAAATCGGCAATGGCGGCGGTGTCGTCGAGATCGAAGATTTCGAGCCCGGTGTCGGGTATCGCATGGTCCGCAGCGATGGCGAGGATATAGGGGTCGCTCGGCGCCAGCGGCTCGCGATTGGCTGCTTCGAGGCGGCGGGCTTCGATCTTCGGGATCGGCTCGCGCTTGTAGCCTTCGATCAGGACGAGGTCGCAAGGGGCAAGGCGCGCGAGGATTTCCTCGAAGCTCGGTTCGGCCGCGCCACGCAACTCGTGCATGATGGCGTAGCGGGTGCCGGAGACGATCGTCACCTCATGGGCGCCGGCCTGGCGATGGCGGTAGCTGTCGGCGCCGACCTTGTCGATGTCGAAATCGTGGTGCGCATGCTTGATGGTCGAGACGCAGTAGCCCCGGCGTGTAAGCTCCGTTACGAGGCGGACGGCAAGGCCGGTCTTGCCCGAATTCTTCCAGCCGGCAATGCCGAATATCTTTGGCGAGGTCATGCCGTCCTCCGCGTCTCCAGCAGCCGCTCCGCATCGGCAAGCTGCCGGGGCGTGTTGAGATTGAGGAACGGGTCGAAGACGCCGTCCGGCGTGTCGATCGTATCGAAATCCACCCTGCGCATGATGTGACGGCCGATGAAGGCGCGCACGCGCCGCTTGTCGTCGTTTGCGATGAAATCGGCAAGGTCATCGGCAAGGCCGACCGGCCAGAGGCCGAAGACGGGGTGCATGGTATCGCTTGAAAAGGCGATGGCGATGTCCCCGGTCCCGCGCAGACCGGCGGTCAGGCGAGCGACGAGGTCTCGCGGAAAGAAGGGGGCATCGATCGGCACGGTTGCGACATGGCTTGCGGCGGGGTGATGGCGCGCGGCGTGCCGCATGGCTGTGAGAATGCCGGCAAGCGGGCCGGCATGGCCCTCCGTCTCGTCGGCGACGGGCGAGAGGCCGTTCAGGCCCTCCGGCGGAATGGGACCGTTCCAGTTAAGATGGAGGCTCTCGACCTGCGGGGCAAGGCGGCGGGCAACGCGGGCAAGCAGCGTTTCGCCGCCGAGGAGCGCCAGCGCCTTGGGGCTGCCCATGCGCGAGGACAGGCCGCCGGCGATGATGAAGCCCGGCGGCGGCGGCGTCATCCCGGTAGGTGCATGCTCGTTCATCATTGCTCCTGATGACCGGTCTATCGGCCCGCTGATCCGCGCGCGGCGAGCCGGCGCTTGTTTTCCCGCATGAAGGCGTAAAGGCCCGAAACGATGATGATGCCGACGCCGACCATCGTCCAGACATCGGGCAGTTCGGAAAAGGCAAAAATACCGATGCCGATCGACCAGATGAGGCTCGTATAGCGGAAAGGCGCGATGATGGCGATTTCGCCCTGGCGCATGGCGAGCACGATGCACTGATAGCCGAGCAGTAGCATGAGGCTCGCGGCGGCAAGATGCAGGACCGAGGTTGCCGACATCGGCTGCCAGCCACCCATGGGCGCGACGAGCGCGCCGCCCGTAAGCGCGATGACGACGGCGGTGGTCGCGGAGATAAAGAGAGAGGGCACATCCGGCGAAATGCGCCGGGTGCAGAGATCGCGGGTCGCGGCGGCGACAACCGAGGCTATCACCGCGATCGACGCGGCGCTGAAGCCTTCCGGGCCGGGCCGCAGAACGACGAGAACGCCGACGAAGCCGGCAAGAATGGCCAGCCAGCGCCGCCAGCCGACCTGTTCCGACAGGAAGAGCGCCGCGCCAAGGGTGACGGTGAGCGGCAGGGCCTGCAGAATGGCCGAGGCATTGGCGAGCGGCATTTCTCCCAGCGCGGAGATATAGGTGATCGCGGCAATGACTTCGGCCACGACACGCAGCGCGATGATCGGATCGAGCATCAGCCGTAGCGAGCGGAACGCATTGAAATGGCGCGCCAGAAGAAGCACGAGCACGGAGGTCATGGCACCGCGCACCAGCATGATCTGGCCGGGATTCATGACGCCCGTTACGGATTTCACCAGGGCATCGTTGATGGTGAACCCCGCCATGGCAAGGCACATGAAGATCGCGCCGCGCAAATTTGCCGAAGAATGCATTTTATTCCTGAGGGGTGCGCCTTGAGAGCGCCCGTTCCTTGTTGCCGAAGGGCCGGTCCTTGCCCGGCGAGCGATGGGATTGCTCATCTCTAAAGCACTGGCACCGGATTTGTGCAATCGCGAATTCTTGTTTGTCTCGAAATGAGGCATGCGGCTGAAAGTTTAGGCGATTTTCCTTCTGGGGATAGCGCGTTCCTATGCTTTGCCCGTAGCGGTCTAATTTGGATAAGCTGCCGGTTTTATTGAGACAATATTAAGTGTCGCGACCTATCGTCTCGGTACTCCGCTTTGATGTCGCATGATGCGAACGTGGTTGACGTAAGGTGAATGTTCTCACCTCCGGTCAGCCGCAAACGATCGGTCCACCCGCCTGTGAGCCGATTCTATGGCCGCGCCTGACGCGGCCGGCGGGAATGTCCGGTTTGCCAAAGATGGAGTTTGGAATGTCCCTGATCGATCGGTCGCTGCAGCGCCTGCGCATCGTCACAAAGGTCCTGCTGTTTGTCGTGCCCCTCGTCGCGCTGATCGCCGGTATCGGGCTGGTCGGCTATTACACCGCCAGCACGCTGAACGGTCACATGACCGTCACGCGCGAGACCATCAACAATCTCTCCGATTTTCAGGCCTTGCGCAGCGGCCTGCAAGGTTTTGCCGATCAGCCGACGAGCGAAAGCCTCGATAACCTGAAGGCGCGAATCGCCGATCAGGAAACCGGCATCGCGCGTCTGGAGGGATTGCTCTCCCAGGATGCGGACAAGGCGAAGATCGCGCCGGTCGTTGCTCTCGGCCCGGCGATGCTGGAAAGCGCCGATGCGCTCTGGGCCGTCAAGAGCGAGCGGGATGCCGTCACGGCTTCCCTCGACGCGGCCATGGCCGACATGACCGCGCAGGGCAACGCCGCCTATCGCCAGATCGACATCATCCGCAAGGAATCGGACGACAAGGAAACCTTCGCCAAGGCGCTGCTGTTCGATGCCGCCGCCTATCAGGGGCTTGCCGAGCGCACCAAGAAATTCCGCCTGCCGGTCACGCTCGGCGCCTCCGCCGATGCCAAGGTCGATGCCGCCACCAAGTTCCTGCCGCATCTCGTCAAGCAGATCGAGGAAGCCGAGCGCATCGCTTCGCCGAAGGTGCAGGAGCAGATCACGGCGCTGAAGGCCGAGGTCAAGAAGATTAGCGACGTGCTCGCCGGCAGCGACGACAACGAGGCCAAGAAGGCCAAGTTCGTGCCGGTGATGAGCAAGCTCAACAAATTCGAGGCCGATTTCACCAAGGAGGCCGCCGTCAACTCCGACACGGCCGCCAAGCGTTTCGTCGGCATGGATGCCGAGGTGACGACGCTCAAGACGCTGGTCGCGCTCATGAACGACACCTTCAAGGGGCTCGACGTGACGCGGCTGCATATCAGCGAACTGCACCGCACGCTCGACGCGGAAAGCCGCGCGAAGCTCATCGAGGACATCGCCGCCGTCAAGGCGACGGCTGCCGAACTCTCCAAGCTCGGCGTCAAGAACGCGGCGCTGCGCGATCTGTCGGACAAGCTTGCGCCCTCGCTTGCCAATATCGATGCAGGCTCGGCCCAGCTGATCGATGTCGGCGCCCGTTGGCAGGCCGGCAAGGCCAAGGCCTTCGATCTCGTCGCTGCCGCCAGCCAGACGCTCGAAAATTTCGTCAGCAGCGCGCAGGAAGCCGGCAAGCAGGATAGCCAGCGCTCGGCCAATGTCTCGATCATCGCGATGGTGGCGGGAACGCTGCTGGCGATCATCGGCGGGCTGATGCTGGTCGAGACGCTGCGCGGGCCGCTGAAGCGTGTGACGGAAATCATGACCCGGCTTGCCAATGGCGATCTGGAGGTCGCGATCGAAGGCCGCAACCGTGGAGACGAGATCGGCGACATGGTTCGCTCGGTCGCCGTCTTCCGCGACAACGCGGTCGAGAACGTGCGGCTGGAGCAGGAGGCGGAGGCGGCGCGCGTGCTTTCGGCCGAGGAGGAAACCCGCCGCAGCCGCGAGCGGGCCCGTATCGAGGCGGAGCAGATGGAGGCGCTCAACGCGCTCTCCGACGTGCTCGGCAAGCTTTCGGACGGCAATCTCGAAGCCGGCATGAGCGAGGATCTGGCCGAAGACTACGTGGTCATGGCCCGCACCTACAACAATGCCGTCGAGGCGCTGCGCGCGACGCTGACGGACGTGCGCATCGTCACCGGCGAGATCACCGGCGGCACGGGCAACCTCTCGGCCTCCGCCGACGATCTTGCCCGCCGCACCGAACAGCAGGCGGCCGCGCTCGAGGAAAGTTCGCGGGCACTGCGCCAGCTGACGGACATCGTCCGTTCGACCGCCGAAAGCGCCCGCAAGACGACGGTTTCGGTCGACGAGACCCACAACTATGCCCGCCACTCCGGCGAGGTCGTCGGCAAGGCGATCGAGGCGATGGCGGCGATCAACCGTTCGTCCGAAAAGATCAGCACGATCATCGGCGTCATCGACGAGATCGCCTTCCAGACCAACCTCCTGGCGCTGAACGCCGGCGTCGAGGCGGCGCGGGCGGGCGAGGCAGGGCGCGGCTTCGCGGTCGTGGCGCAGGAAGTGCGCGAACTGGCGCAGCGCTGCGCAAGTGCCGCGCGCGAGATCAAGGGGCTGATCTCGGTCAGCGCCGAGCAGGTGCGCGGCGGTGTGGCGCTGGTTCAGGAAACCGGCGATGCGCTGACGTTCATCAACGACCAGATCTCGACGATTCATCAGCTCGTCAGCAACATCGAGGCGGCCGCCGCAGACCAGTATCGCGGCTTGAACGAAGTCAATCAGGCGGTGCATGAGGTCGAGTTGCTGACCCAGCAGAATGCGACGATGGTCGAGGAGAACACCGCCGAAATCCACGGACTGCGTCAGCAGGTGGATACGCTCAACGAGAAGATCGAACGCTTCAAGACGGGCACGCGGATTCAGCCGATGGGTTACGGGCGCAGCTACGCGGCCTAAGTTGCTCTCTGTTGCTGGATGAAACAAGGCCCGCGCATCGACGCGGGCCTTTGCATGTCGGCGGATCAACTGGTCGGTTTCTGAACCGGGCCACCCGGAGGCAGGCCGAAGAAGACTTCGACGGAGTGGATGCGCCCGTTTTCAATCGTGAACAATTCGGTGTTGCGGAAGCGTTTTCCGGTTATGGACTTGCCGTCATAAAGCGCAAAGCAGCGGTCGCCGAACACGACGAGATGGCGGATTTCCAAGGATTCGAAGTTGCCGGCAGCCGGCCAGCACCGCTCGAAATAGGCTTGACGATCGATGTGGTCGTCATAGGGGCTGGTAAAGGTAAAGCCGGGCGCGAGCAGACTTTCCATCCGGCTGCGGTCCGTCGTCATGTAGCAATCGAAACTGCTGCGAACCAATGTCTCCACAGCTTTTGTCATCGTTGCGTCTCCGCTGTTGGGAGGCGAACGTTCCGCCGCGGTACTTTGTTCCGGACGGTCAGCCGCCCGTCACGCTCATATGGCGGGCGACGGCGGGGCGGTTGTGGGTACGATCGATGATGAAGTCGTGGCCCTTCGGTTTGCGGGTGATGGCATCGTCGATGACCGTCGAAAGATAGGCGTCGTCACCGGACGCCCGCAATGCGGTGCGCAGGTCGGCGGCGTCGTTCTGGCCGAGGCACATGTAAAGCGTGCCGGTGCAGGTGAGGCGCACGCGGTTGCAGCTTTCGCAGAAATTGTGGGTCATCGGCGTGATGAGGCCGAGGCGGCCGCCGGTCTCCGCAACGGTCAGATAACGGGCGGGGCCGCCGGTGCGATAAGCGTTTTCCTCAAGGGTGAATTCTTCCGAAAGGCGGGCGCGCATCTGCGAGAGCGGCAGGTAGCGGTCGGTGCGGTCCTCTTCTATGTCGCCCATCGGCATGGTTTCGATCAGCGTCAGGTCCATGCCGCGGCCATGGGCCCAGCGGAGCATGTCCGGGATTTCGGCGTCGTTGATGCCCTTCAGGGCGACGGCGTTGATCTTGACGTGAATGCCCGCCGCCTGCGCGGCGTCGATGCCTTCGAGCACCTTGGACAGCTCGCCCCAGCGGGTGATTCGTCTGAATTTGTCCGGGTCGAGCGTATCGAGCGACACATTGATGCGGCGCACGCCGCAATCGGCAAGCTCGGCGGCGAAGCGCGACAGCTGCGAACCGTTGGTGGTCAGCGTCAGCTCTTCGAGTTCGCCGGCATGCACCCTTTCGCCGAGGGATCGCACCAGGAACATGACATTCTTGCGCACCAGCGGTTCGCCGCCGGTCAGCCGCAGCCTGCGCACGCCCTTGGCGATGAAAGCGCGACAGAGGCGGTCCAACTCCTCCAGCGTCAGCAGGTCTTTCTTCGGCAGGAAGGTCATATTTTCCGCCATGCAATAGGTGCAGCGGAAATCGCAGCGGTCGGTCACCGACACGCGCAGATAGGTCACGGCCCGCCCGAACGGGTCGATCATCGGGGCGCTGTGCGCGCCAAGCGGCCTGGCGCCGGATCTGTCGAATGTTACCGTGTTCACCAAATACTCCTCACACGATAGTGTCGTTATCAAACGTGCCGGCGTCAAGGCAATGGCGGTGAAGGCGGGCGTCGCACAGTATCGTTTCCATCGCAAGGCCAATTGCGCTACTTGCGGAAGCGAGAAACCGGAATCATCAATGAAGAGGGGCGGGAAATGAGCGATGTCTGGCCGACGGAGTTGCGGGTTTCCAAGGACAGGCAGCGGCTGACGGTGACGTTCAGCGACGGCGTGACCTGCGAGCTTTCCGCCGAGATGCTGAGGGTGCTGTCGCCTTCCGCGGAGGTGCAGGGGCATGGGCCGGGGCAGGGCGTCACCGTGCCCGGCAAACGTAACGTCGCCATTCTCACTATGACACCCACGGGCAATTATGCCGTGCGGATCGGTTTCGACGACATGCACGACACCGGCATTTTCACCTGGACCTATCTGCGGGAACTGGGCGAAAAGGGCGGGGAGCTGTTTGCCGCCTACGAGGCGGCGCTGGCGGAAAAGGGCATGACGCGCGACCGGACCGAGCGCCCGCGCTGAGCGTCATCAGCATGTCACGTTGCACGGTCAAACAGCCGGGAAACGGCAGGGAGCGAAAGCATGACGATCATTCGCAGCGTCGAGGAACTGAGGGCGCTCTACGGCGACACCAGCGAAGCCTCCATGATCAAGGTGACGAAAACGCTGACGCGCGATTATGCGCGGATGATCGAGGCTTCGCCCTTCGTGGCGCTCGCGACCGTAGGGCCTGAAGGCCTCGACTGTTCGCCGCGCGGCGACGACGAACGGGTGGTGCGCATCGCCGACGACCGCACCGTGCTGATGCCGGACTGGCGCGGCAACAACCGGGTCGATTCGCTTGCCAATATCGTGCGCGATCCGCGCGTGGCGCTGATGTTTCTCGTTCCCGGCTCCACCACGACGATGCGCATCAACGGCACGGCGGTCGTCAGCGTCGATCCGGCGCTGCTTCAGGCTTTCGAAGTGGATGGCAAGCATCCGCGCAGTGTCATCGTGGTGACCATCGGCGAGGTTTATTTCCAGTGTGCGCGGGCGTTGATCCGGTCGCGGCTGTGGGAGCCCGAGCGGTTCGTCGATCCGAAAAGCCTGCCGACGCCCGGCGATCTGCTCAAGGCCGCGAAGGCCGATTTCGACAGCGACGCCTATGACCGGGAATGGCCGGAGCGGGCGGCAAAGACGATGTGGTGAGGCGGCGGCCGCGTGCGGCGCGGTGAGGCTTTGGTCTACCCATAAATAAACCTCCGCTCGGCACATGAGCTCAGGGCCACGTCCCCGGATCACCGATCTGACTGTACGATACGGCGTCAAGTTAGCCGAAACAGAAGTTTTCCCCTGGGCGAAAACTATAACGAATCCCCTTGAAATATGAAACGTTTCATATTATTCCACCCAATATTGTGATGATGTCTCTGCTGGAGGAGGGCAGGGGATGACAGCGGTTGTGCTTTCACCTGACGATAACGTGGCGATCGCGAATGGGCGCATCGAAGCCGGCGAGCATCTGCCTGGTGGTGCTATTGCCGCAGATGACATCGAACCCGGCCACAAAGTCGCTCTTCACCGCATTCCCGAAGATAGCCCGGTCGTAAAATACGGCCAGGTGATCGGCCGCGCTCTTTGCGTTATCGAGGCGGGACAGCATGTCCATTCGCATAACCTGGTTTTCGATAAATCCAAAAGTCTGGGTGTCGGCAACGCCCTGCCGCCGGTGGTCAGCGAAGAGGACCGTAGCCGAACGTTTATGGGCTACCGTCGCGAAGCAGGTCGCGCAGGAACGCGAAACTACATCGGCATTATCGCGAGCGTGAACTGTTCGGCGACGGTCTGCCGGATGGTTGCGGATCAGGCAAACCGGACCTTGTTGCCGAAGTATCCGAACATCGATGGCTTCGTTGCGATCGTGCACGATCAGGGGTGCGGGATGAGTTCGACAGGTGATGGGATGAGAATCCTTCATCGGACGCTGGCCGGTTATGCGCGCCACCCCAACTTCGCCGGCGTGCTGATGATGGGCTTGGGCTGCGAAGTCAACCAGCTCACACTCTATGGTCAGAAAGGCGTTTCCGAGGGAAGGCGCCACTTCAACATCCAGGATGTTGGCGGTTCTCGGCGGGCTGTAGAACTTGCGGTCGAGCAGCTCTCGGAACTGGCCAGCGGGTTGAGTGAGGTGAAGCGAGAGCCGATCCCGGTAAGCGAACTGGTCCTCGGACTGCAGTGCGGCGGCTCCGACGGAATGTCTGGAATCACCGCCAATCCTGCCCTGGGCGTGGCTGCAGATCTTCTCGTTGGAGCAGGGGGGACGGCAATCCTCTCCGAGACCCCTGAGATCTACGGCGCTGAACATCTTCTGATCTCGCGTGCAGAAAGCCCCGAGTCTGCAGAAAAGCTGATGGGCATCATCAAGTGGTGGGAAACCTACACAGCCGATCATGGTGCATCGCTCGACAACAATCCCTCGCCCGGAAACAAGCGAGGGGGGCTGACGACGATTTTGGAAAAGTCTCTTGGCGCGGTCGCCAAGGCCGGCAAATCTCCGCTCAGCGATGTTCTTGGATATGCCGAACGGGTCACGAAACACGGCCTCGTGTTCATGGACACGCCTGGATACGATCCGGTCTCCGCAACGGGACAGATCGCCGGGGGAGCCAACCTGATCGCTTTCACGACCGGCCGGGGTTCATGCTTCGGCAGCCGGCCAACGCCCTCAATCAAGCTGGCAAGCAATTCCCAACTCTACCGGTCGATGGAAGATGACATGGACATCGACTGCGGCGTTGTCGCAACCGGTGAAAAATCGGTTCCCGACCTTGGTCGGGATATCTTCGAACTCCTGATCGCGACGGCATCTGGACAGAAGACCAAGAGCGAAATCTTCGGATACGGGGATAATGAATTTGTACCGTGGCACATAGGCGCCACGCTCTGAATTTGTCGGTACATTTGGGAGGAATGAAATGCTTCGTGGAATCGATCCGATCCTGAGCCCTGATTTGCTGCATGCCCTCAGAACCATGGGGCATGGCGACGAGATCGTCATTGCTGATGCCAACTTTCCGGCAAGCTCCCTCCAGGTCCCTGTGATCAGGTGTGATGGTATCGGAGGGGAGGCCCTGGTGCGGGCAATTCTGACGCATCTCCCGCTCGATACCTTCGTGCAGGATGCGGCCTTCAGGATGGCTGTCGTCGATCAGCCTGAAGCGATGCCGGATATCTGCAGCGCCTATGCTCGCGCGGTTGAAGAACTCGCTGGTCCGTTCGTTATAACGGCGCTCGAGCGTTTCGAGTTCTACGAGCGTGCAAAGGCCGCCTCTTACGTTGTTGCTTCCGGAGAGCGCGCGTTCTACGGCAACATTATTCTGAAGAAGGGTGTGCTTCCGGCCTCGGAAAATTCACAGCCGGTAGGCGCATAACTGTTGACACTGCGGGTAAATAGAATACAGTTATGAAACGTTTCATAAGTTGGGGAGGCTTATGACTTTGAAGCCTACAATGAACGATGTCGCCAAGGAGGCGGATGTTGCGCTTGGCACCGTTTCGAAGGTGTTGAATGGCGACGCTACCGTCAAGCCCCGTCTTCGGGAGCGTGTGTTGCTGGCGTGCCAGAAGCTGAATTATCAGCGAAACAGCATCGCGGCGAGCCTCCGCAGCAAGCAGACGCATACCATCGGCATTATCATCCCCGATATCATCAACACATTCTATGCGACCCTGGTTGAGCGGCTGGAAAACCTGGCCTCGGCCGCAGGCTACACTGTTGTGATCGTGACGACGGGTGAGGATGCTGCCCGTGCTGATACCCGTATCGAGATACTCAGGCAGCGGCAGGTCGATGGAATGATCGTCATTCCGTCCCTCAACGGATCGTCACATCTGCCTGCAGCTATCGGTCAGGAAATGCCGTGCGTGATCGTCGACCGTATTGGTGAAGATGATCCTTATCCCACGGTCGCGACCGACAACGTCGATGCTGCATATCAGGGTACGAGGTATCTGCTTTCCCTCGGTCATCGACACATAGTGTTGGCGGTCAATTCGCCCAATCTCTGGAACACCCAAGAGCGTATTACCGGGTTCGAGCAGGCGATCCGCGAGGCGAACGCTCGAGGTGAGATTCGCAATGTGGGTATGACTGTCGAGGCGGCGCGCATGTCGCTGGCCGCCCTGTTCCGGGACGAAGGCAGACCTACGGCGCTCTTTACCGCGAACAACCTTGTGACGCTTGGTGCAATACATGCGCAGCAGGACACCGAGTTGTCTGTGCCAGACGATATGTCCCTGCTCGCATTCGACGATTTCGAATGGCTGCGTCTGGTTCGGCCAGCCGTCAGCGCAATTCAGCAGCCCATCGATCAGATCGCGGTCGATGCGTGGAGGCTGATGTTTCAACAAGTTAGCAAGCGGCCCATCGCAACTCGCAATGTGCGGGCGGGCGCGCAGTTGATAATCCGGCAATCCACCGCGGCGCCTGAGCTTCGCGGTCGAAAATTAGGTGTTCTATGAGTGAATTGGAAGGCAAAGGCGCCATCGTAACTGGTGGCGGCAGAGGGATCGGGCTGGCGTGTGCGAGGCTCCTTGCTGAACGCGGGGCCAACGTTGTGATTATCGGCCGCGACAAGGCCATGATGGAGTCGTCCGCTGCTTCATTGCAGGCCGAAGGCTTGCGTGTGAGTGCCGTGATCGCGGATGTCAGCGTCGAGGAACAGATCGCCGGGGCGATCGAAAAGTCGGAAGAGATCCTTGGCTCGATCGACGCTCTCGTGAACAATGCGGCCATTCAGCCGTATGGCACGGTCGCATCGATGTCGCCTGCTAACTGGGATAGCGTCATCGGCATCAACCTGCGTGGTGTCTACCTGGCTTGCCACTACGTCCTTCCCCACATGGTGAAGCGCGGCCGTGGCTCGATCATCAATATGTCTTCGGTCCAGGCAATTGCAAACCAAGCCCGTGTTGCAGCCTACGCTACGTCAAAGGGCGGGATGATGGCTTTGACGCGCTCGATCGCAATCGATTTTGGACGGGCTGGGATCCGGGCGAATGCTGTTTGCCCCGGTTGCATCGATGCGCCCATGACGCACTTCTCTGCCAGTGAAACAGCGCCGGGACGCGAAGCCGATATGATCCGCCAGTGGGGCGAATCCCAGCCTCTTGGACGCGTGGGTCGCCCGGAAGAAGTTGCAGAAATGGTGGCATTTCTGGCGAGTGACCGCTCCAGCTTCTGCTCGGGGGCGGAATACAAGGTGGACGGCGGACTTTTGGCCAGCCTGGGCGTTGCGCTTCCGGAATAATTACCTTTGCGGCAAGAGCCATTTTTTTTAGCCGCAAAAATGTAACGTTTCATTCGTGCCTTAACGGTGCTTCGAGTGGGAGGAAAAAATGAAGAAGACATCACGCTTCAATGGGAGGACGGTCGCATGTCCCTGACCGAAACAATGACGCTCGCACCGAAGAGGGGGCTGCCACGACAGGTCGTGATTTCCGCCGTGATCCTCGCGGCCATCCTGCTCGGCCTCTGGATCGAGGCGCCGAATTTCTTTCGCTACAACAACATTCTGAACGTGCTCCTTCAAGCTTCGCTACTGGGCATGCTGGCGATCGGGATGGCTGTCATCATGATCGTCGGGGGTATTGACCTGTCGTTGCCGGCCAACATGGCGATGAGTGCCGTTTTAGGTGCTTTCTATATGAAGGCGACGGGCGACTGGGGCACCGCATCGCTGATCATGATGGGAACGGGCGTGGTAATCGGGCTGGTCAACGGTTTTGCGGTTGCCAAACTTAAGATGATCCCATTCGTGGTCACGCTCGCGATGATGACCGTGGTTTCCGGGACAACGGTCTGGATGACCAATTCGTTGAGCATCTCGCAGCTCCCGGAGGGTTTCGTTGACCTTTTTGGCGCTCGACCGTTCTTCCGTATCCCGGTTACCGTTATCATCGTCGCCGTCCTGGCGCTGATTGTTGCACTGCTGATGCGGTCTTCGATCGCTGGCCGGTGGGCCTATGCGGTTGGCATCAATGAAAAGGCGGCCCGTGTCGCGCGTGTCCCGATCTCGCGTGTTGTCATGGCCAGCTATGTTTTCGGCGGCCTTATGGCCGGCTTGGCGGCGATCCTTCTGACGGCTCGCCTCGGCGCAGCATCGGCGAACATGGGCAACGACGGCGTGGTGCTGGACATCGTGTCGGCCTGTGTGGTCGGCGGCATCAGCATCTACGGTGGTGCAGGCCGTGTCGGAGGCGCGTTGTTTGGTGCGCTTCTGATCACCCTGCTCTCGAACGCCATGAACCTGATCGGCGTGTCCTTCTATCTCAGCCTCGTCATCAAGGGCGCTGTCATTATCGCCTTCGTGGCAGCCGACAGCCGTCGGGGAGTTAAGCCATGAGCGCTCAAACCGTATTGAAAATGGACTCTATCGCGAAATCGTTCGGCGGCGTGCATGCGATCAAAACGGCTCACCTTGAAGCACGTGGCGGCGAGGCAATCGCGCTGATGGGCGCAAACGGGGCCGGCAAGTCAACGCTGATGAACATTCTGGGCGGCGTGGTCACTCCGGACAACGGTCGGATTTCGATCGATGGTACGGAGATCACCTTGCGCTCGCCTCGCGACGCGGCGCGCAACGGTATCGCCTTCGTTCATCAGGAACTGACCATGTTTCCGACAATGACGGTGGCGGAGAATATCTTCATCGACGAAATGCCGTCGGCAAACGGTATCATCAAGATGCCTGAGATGGTGCGACAGTCGGAAGCGCTCCTTCAGCGAGTCGGCTGCAAAATCTCGCCGGAAACTCCTGTCGAGCAGCTTAGCATCGGCGATCGCCAGCTCGTTGAAATTGCGCGTGCATTGAGACACGAAGCTCGGGTCATCATTTTCGACGAGCCGACATCGTCCCTCACGAGCCCGGAGCGGGAGCGGCTGTTCGCCGTTGTTCGCGGGCTCAAGGCAGAGGGCGTGGTCATCATCTACATCACCCACTTCCTCGATGAAATCTTCAATGTCTGCGAGAAAATCGCGGTGATGCGCAATGGTGAGACTGTGTGGGCATCGCCGATGGCCGATGTGGACCCCGGCAAGGTCGTTCATTTGATGCTGGGTATCGCCGAGGCCGAGGGCAGGGTGCGCGATCCGGTGACGATCAACGGTGAGCCACTGATGAAGGTCAGCGGGCTCAGCCGGAAGGGTGCAATCAATGATGTCAGTTTCGAGATCCGTCCAGGGGAGATCGTTGGACTGTGGGGCTTGCTCGGATCGGGACGCACCGAGTTGCTGCGCGCTCTGATCGGTCTCGATCCGATCGACGGTGGCACGATCAGTTGGCGCAAGGACCATCAATTGGCACCGATTTCGCCCACAGCGTTGCACGCCCATGTCGGTATCGTCACAGAAGACCGGAGGGGCGAGGGCATTCATCTTCCCTTGTCGGTTGAAAAGAACATCTCGCTACCGAACCTCAAGTCGCTGCTCAACAAGTGGAGACTGGTCGGTCGTGACCAGGAGGGTTCACTCGCCGAAACCATGATCAAGCGTTTGCAGATCAAGGTCTCCGGCCCGCAGCAGATGGTTGGGACCCTCTCCGGTGGCAATCAGCAAAAAGTCGTTTTCGCCAAGTGGCTGGCAACCAACCCCAGGCTTCTTCTGCTGGACGAACCGACGAGAGGTCTCGACGTGAGCGCCAAGGCCGAGATCATGAAACTGATCGTTGAACTTGCCGAGAATGGCTGCAGTTGCGTGATCGTTTCGTCGGAACTCGAAGAACTCATGCGCGTCTCCGACCGATACCTTGTCATCAGCCGCGGCCGTCTTATCGACAGTCTACCGGGCACCGCATCCCACGATGAACTCATGAAGTCCATCGCGACCATCAACTAGGGAGCTCAGCCATGAAGAAAAAACTGACAAGTGATGTGCTGATCCAGAACGGATTCTTCCTCGTCTTCGCCCTGGCGTTCGTATTCTTCGCCACGATGACCGAGAACTTCTTCCAGATGCAGAACATCCTCAACATTCTGCACACGATGGCACCGCTCGCCGTTACCGCGTCCGGCCTTGCCGTCGTCGTTATCTCCGGTAGGCTGGATATCTCCGTGGGCTCCACAGCATTTCTTTCGTGTGCGATCGGTGCGCTCCTGATGAAAAACATCGGGCTCGATCCGATCTTGGCGACGTTGCTTGTCCTGTTCTGCGGTGCGGCGCTCGGCGCGCTCAACGGCTTCATCGTAACAGTCCTGCAAGTCAATCCGCTGATCGCGACCCTCGGCACGATGATCGCCTTCCGCGGCATCGCACTGGCCCTGACAGATGCCTTGCTCGTCCAGCTTCCGGAAGAAATCCGGGTACTCGGCAACGCTCATATTGGCCCGGTTCCAACCGACATTTTCATCATGCTCATCATTCTGATCGGCGTGCATGTGCTCCATTCACGGACCTCTTTCGGTCGCCAGATTGTTGCCATCGGAAACGATATTGCGACAGCTCGCAAGGTTGGCCTTCCTGTCGATCGGACCGGCTTCCTGAGCTTCGTGCTCGCCGGCGTACTCGCATCGATAGGCGGCATCCTTACGACTGTTCAAAACGGCGCAGTCAGCCCTTTCCTGGGAAGCGGGCTCGAGTTCACGGCTTTGGCAGTCGTGGTTGTCGGGGGCATCAGCCTCCTCGGCGGACGAGGCACAATTCTCATCAGTATTCTGTCCGGTGCATTCATTTTTGAGATGATCCGCAACGGACTCACCAATCTCGGTGCCAATCCCTACTCCTACAGGCTTGTGGGCGGCGCCGTGATCTTCGCAGCGATGTATGCGGATGCACTGAAAAGCGGGAGAATTTCCCTGAAGCGGGGATCCCACTCCTAGCAATTCGGAAGACTACAACCATCACCTTTGGAGGAGAATAAAATGAAACGTTACATTATTGGCGCAGCCGTCCTGACCGGTCTGATGAGTGCAATGACTGCCCATGCCGCAGAACCGCTGAATGTCGGCTTCTCGCTCGATACCAAGGAATCCTCGCTGCAGACGGCATGGGTTTCCTTCCTGGAATCGGAGGGCAAGGCCCAGGGGGAGGCCGCAGGCTACGACATCAAGTGGACAATCAACGTCGCCAATGCCGATCCGGCGCGCCAGGCTGCCAACATCGATGACCTGATCACCGCGGGCGTGGATGTCATCATCGCACGTGCATTCGACTCTGGCGCTATCGGCACGTCGATCAAGGCCGCGAAGGATGCTGACATTCCCTTCATCACCTTCGACCGTGGCTCCACCAGCGGTACACCGACGGCTCACGTTGGCGGCGACAGCTACGACCAGGCTCGCAGCACGGCTGTCGCCTTTGCCGAAATCCTGAAAAAGCAGGGTGTCCAGGGCAAGTGCATCGAACTCCAGGGCATGCTGACCGACATCAACGCCGTTAATCGCAGCAAGGCGTGGAATGAGGTTGGCAAGGAAACGGGCCAGTACGAAACGATCGTTCAGGTTCCGACCGAGTGGAACCCGGAACTCTTCCTTTCCGGCCTGACCAACGCGCTGACCGCCAAGCCGGAAGCGAACTGCGTCTTCGCGGCTAGCGACTTCGCATTCCCCTCCATCCAGGCGGCTCTCGAGAAGGCTGATCGCTGGGCTCCTGAAGGCCAGCCCAAGCACATGCTGCTTGCTACAACCGATCTGCTCTCGGCCGCAGTTAAGCCGATGGAAGATGGCTACATCGACGTTTCCACGACCTGGGATGCTTATCTCCAGGCCAAGGAAGCCGTTCGCGTCATCATCGCGCTCAAGAAGGGTGAAGATCCGAAGTGCGGACCGGACGGTTGCCTTGCAAAGGGTCGCACCGTTACGCCGGCGACCATCGCCACGACGGAAAACCTTTGGTCGCGTGACTTCAAGTAAGTCGTGAGACAGGCCGGCGGCATGATGTCGCCGGCCAACCAACCCATCTCATTCATTGGTGAGCCGTAGCCATCGCTCGGCTCGAACATATCAAATCGACACCGCGCAAGGCCTTTCAATCCGGGATGGTGCAGTGCTCGTTCGATATCGGGAGTTCATCGTGGCCGACCTTGGCTCAAAGACCGTTTTTATCACAGCCGCAGCGCAAGGCATCGGGCTCGCCTCGGCGCGTGCGTTTGCAAGGGCGGGTGCAAATGTTATCGCAACCGACGTAAACACCGAGAAGCTCAAGGAGCTTGAGGGGCAGGACGGTATCACACCGCGGTTCGTGAATGTCCTTGACGAAGCTGGCTTGAAAGACGCGATTGCCTCGATCGGGCGGATCGACGTCCTCTTCAATTGTGCAGGGGTCGTACATAACGGAACTGTCCTCGAGATGAAGGAGAGCGATCTCGATTTTGCGTTCGATCTTAACCTGAAGGCGCAAGTGCGAGCGATCCAGGCTGTTCTGCCCCAAATGCTTGAGCGCAAAGACGGCTGCATCATCAACATGGCCAGCGTCGTTTCCTCGGTAAAGGGAGCACCGAACAGAGCTGCCTACGCCATCACGAAGGCGGCCGTTGTCGGCCACACAAAATCCATCGCGGCCGACTATGTGGCGCAAGGAATCCGTGTAAACGCGATCGCACCAGGAACGGTTGAAAGCCCGTCGCTTCACGAGCGTTGGCACGCCAGTGGCGATTTCGAGGCAGCCAAAGCTGCTTTCATCGCACGCCAGCCGATCGGGCGCATTGCAGACCCGAACGAGATTGCCGACCTTGCTGTCTATCTCGCAGGAGCCAGCTACACGACCGGCCAGGTTCACGTCATTGATGGTGGGTGGACCGCATAGACAGGCTTCTGTCGTAGAACAACTCGTAGATGGAGAGACCAATGCGTCGCATCGATTGCCACATGCACTTCTGGACGCTGGCGCTGGAGCCGCATTACTCGCTCTGGATGACACCTGAGCGAGAGATCCTGTACCGGGATTACAGTCCGCGTGATGCATTGCCCCTGATGGCGAAAAACGATGTCGAAGGCGTAGTTCTCGTCGCGGCGGCATCATCAATTGAGGAAATCGGCTATCTGCTTGGCTTGGCCGATGGACAGGAGTTCATCAAGGGTGTCGTCGGTTGGTTCGACCTCCTTGCAAAGGGAGCGCCGAAGGAAATCGAGGCGTGGTCGCGGTTTGGGAAGCTGAAGGGTGTTCGCCCCTATCTACAGGACGTCGCGGATGACGCTTGGATTCTGCGTTCGGATCTGGATCCTGCAATCAGGGCAACGCAGGACCTCGGCTTGCGCTTCGATGCCTTGATCAAGCCGTGGCAGATCCTGAACACAGTCAAATTCATCGAGCGTTATCCCGACTTGCCGGTCATCGTCGATCACATGGCAAAACCGCAGATCGGCGGGGGCGGCTTCGAAACATGGCGGCGTGACATGGAGCATTTCCGCGGCATGCAGCATGTCCACTGCAAAATCTCCGGTATTGTTACCGAGGATGGTCCTGACTGGACGTTCGATCGCCTAATGCCATACCTTGAGGCGATTTTCGACATATTCGGCCCCGACCGGCTCGTGTTCGGAAGCGACTGGCCGGTTGTCAATCTGGTGGCTGACTACACATCCTGGATCGAGACCCTTCAGCGGGCGCTGGCGAGGTTCTCCGAGCGGGATCAGCAGAAGATCTGGGCAGAGACTGGCGAACGCTTCTACGGGCTGTAGGTCATGACAAATGCAAGGAATGCTGGAGACCCTGACGGTATCCGCCTGATAGAACGTATCCGCGGGATTGTTGGGCACCGGAACGTGATGACGGGGTCTCGTCGAACCGAACGCTATCGTCGTGGCTTTCGATCAGGCGAAGGTGAGGCCCTAGCCGTCGTCTTCCCCGGTACGCTCCTCGATCAGTGGAAGGTCCTGCAGGTCTGCGTCGACGCTGGCGCGGCGATCATCATGCAGGCTGCCAATACAGGCCTTACCGAGGGCTCGACTCCCAACGGCAACGACTATGATCGTCCGGTTGTGGTCATCAATACCTTGAGGATGGATCGTATCGACTTGCTCGACGGCGGCCGCCAGATACTAAGCTTTCCCGGCGCGACGCTGTTCAAGCTTGAAGCGTTGCTGAAACCCCTGGGCAGGCAGCCACACTCGGTGATTGGCTCGTCGTGTATTGGCGCGTCCATCGTCGGCGGTGTCAGCAATAACTCTGGTGGCTCCCTGATCCGACGGGGACCTGCATATACGGAGCTGGCTCTATACGCTCAGGTCAACGAGAGCGGCACGCTTCAGCTCGTGAACAACCTTGGTATCGATCTGGGTAGGACCCCGGAGGAAATTCTCGGTCGCCTCGACCGTAAGAACTACGATCAAAACGACGTTCTGAGGGACGGGGTTGCTAGTGACCGCGACTACGCGTTGCGCATTCGTGACGTCGAATCTTCAATACCGGCTCGATACAATGCCGATCCCCGGCGCCTCTATGGCGCCTCAGGTTGCGCAGGTAAGCTTAGCGTGTTTGCTGTGCGACTTGATACGTTCGAGTCCGACGGTCCTGAAGAGGTCTTTTACATCGGCACCAACGATGCCTCGGTTCTTGCCGATCTGCGCCGCGCGATCCTGTCGTCGTTCGAAAACCTTCCAATTGCCGGCGAATATCTTCATCGAGATGCGTTTGATGTCACACGACGGTACGGCAAAGACACGTTTGTCTTTATCGACAAGCTCGGCACGAAATTCATGCCGCGGTTCTTTTCAATAAAGGGCAGGGTGGATGCGACGCTAAACCGCCTACCGTTCCTTCCGACGAACCTCTCCGACCGTATTCTTCAGTTTGCCTCGGAACTTTGGCCTGAAGTCCTTCCGAAGCGGCTTCTGCAATACCGCGATCAGTTCAAACACCATCTGATGCTCAAGATGTCTGGTGATGGGATTTCCGAAGCCAAGGTATTTCTGTCAGCGTATTTCCAACAGGCAGGAAAAGGAGGCTGGTTCGTTTGTTCTCCGGAAGAGGGGAAGAAAGCGTTCCTTCACCGCTTTGCCGCCGCCGGTGCTGCGATCCGCTACGCGAACGTCAACCCAAGTCGGGTTGGCGACATGGTCGCTCTCGACATTGCCTTGCCGCGCAATACGGTCAGTTGGGAGGAAACGTTGCCTCAGCGGCTAGACGAGCAGTGCGTAGAGAAGCTGTATTACGGCCACTTTTTTTGCCACGTTTTCCACCAGGACTACCTGGTCAAAAAGGGTAGCGATCCGAAAGCGTTCAAAGCCGACCTGCTTAACGCGCTTGACCAGCGCGGCGCGCAATATCCCGCCGAGCACAACGTAGGGCACGTTTACACGGCGAAGGCGGAAGTCGCGAGTTTCTACAAGCGGCTGGATCCCACGAACACATTCAATCCCGGCATTGGCAAAATGTCGAAGCTCAGGGGGTTTCGTTGCGAATGCCAATCCGAACCGATGAAGGCCGAGGCCTGCTAGCTGCGGGCCGCTTTGAACTTTCAACAACAGCATACGAATGAAGGAGAAATGTCTTGAAACTCATGCGCGTCGGTCCGCTCGGGCAGGAAAAGCCCGCATTGCTGGACCAGGAAGGGAAGGTCCGCGATCTCTCTGCCCATGTGGCTGATATCGGTGGCAATGCCCTCTCGCCTGAAGGGCTCGCGAAACTGGCAGCGATCGATGTATCGACATTGCCGGTGCTGAACGAGGAGCGCATCGGTGCCTGCGTTGCCGGGACGGGCAAGTTCATCTGCATCGGCCTGAACTACGCCGACCATGCCGCGGAGAGCAATATGCCTCTGCCGGTCGAACCGATCATCTTCATGAAAGCCTCATCAGCGATTTGCGGACCCAATGATAACGTCCTGATACCTCGTGGTTCGGAGAAGACCGATTGGGAAGTCGAACTCGGGGTCGTCATTGGCAAGCCGGCGAAATACGTATCCGAGGCGGAAGCGCTCGACTACGTTGCAGGATACTGCGTGATTGACGACGTTTCGGAACGAGCCTTCCAGCTCGAGCGCGCCGGCCAATGGACGAAGGGAAAGTCATGCGACACGTTTGGGCCTATCGGCCCATGGCTTGTGACCAAGGATGAGATCGCCGACCCGCAGGATTTGGCGATGTGGCTTACAGTGAACGGTGAGACCGTCCAAAACGGATCGTCCAAAACTATGGTGTTCGGCGTTGCGAAATTGGTCTCTTACCTGAGCCAATTCATGTCCCTGCTTCCCGGTGATATCATTTCCACCGGTACACCTCCCGGCGTTGGCATGGGAATGAAACCGCCGAGGTTCCTTCGCGCGGGAGACGTTGTCGAGCTCGGTATCGAAGGACTCGGCAAGCAGAAGCAGACTTTTATCGCGGACCAGTAGCCTCCGCGATATAGCTGCTGGCCGCGGTGCGGCGCGGCCGGCAGCACCCCAAATCCATCACTGATTTCGCTTTTCGCCTCGCGTTTCGCGAAGGTGCTGCAGCCGTGGATTCTGACGAGCCGGTAGGCGATGTTTGTCGCCTGCTCGAGATCGCTTCCCTCGGATCCACCGGCGCCGAAAGATCTGACCCCGAAAACAACATTTTCGGCAGCAGTGCCTCCCAGTTTGATCCTTATCGTCGCGAGGAGCTCCCGGAACAGCTCCAGCGATTGAGGCACCGCTGTCCCGGCTCAATTTGAGGATAGCGGAGTCCGTTCTTTGGACGGACACTTCCTTGTCTGGCTACGACCTGTACCTACCCTGCGTTACAGGGCTGGGCCGACCTCAAGTACCGTGGCACCTGAGGTTCGATTTTACGAATGAGTACAATGAGTACTCAGGAGCACCCACTTGTACTTCCGCACGTGTCGCACTTCTCGCAAGTCCCGTTCCGAACCATTGTGAAGTTCTGGCATTCGGAGCACATGTTGCCCGTATAGCCCTGGGCGATCGAGCGGATGCGGCGTTCGGCTTCCAGCTTCTTGGCATCCGACTTGGCGGCAGCG
>JAVBSF010000331.1:0-4293 GCA_031556925.1 Pararhizobium sp. | reverse complement strand
CTCGCTTCTGCCGATGATCGTCACGCCGCTGGTGGGCGCGCTGATCGTCTACTGGAGGGCCTCGTCGCAGGGCATTCTCGGTGCGACGCTGCAATCGATCTTCAACGACCCGACCCTGTCTTTGAAGTCGTCCGCCGTGCTCACCTGGATCACACTGCTCGTCTACGGCATCTGGCACAACGCGCCGTTCTCCTTCGTCGTCTTCTATGCCGGCCTGCAGACGGTGCCGCACGATACGATCGAATCCGCGATGATTGATGGCGCCAGCCGCTGGGAGCGCATCCGTTTCGTCGTCATCCCGCATCTGATGCCGCTCGCCACCTTCGTCGCGCTGGTGCAGCTCATGGACAATTTCCGGGTGTTCGAGCCGATCGTCGGCTTCAGTGCCGAAGCCAATGCCAGCTCGCTCTCCTGGTCGATCTTCAACGACTTGCGCGGTCAGGTCGACCAGCTCTTCGGCTCCGCCGCCGCCACCTCGATGCTGACCATCGTCGGCGTGATCATCCTCCTGTCGCCGGTGCTCGTGCGCACCTGGCGCGAATTCAACCGTCGATGAGGGCGCCGCGATGATGGAAACAAAACGCAGATTGCCCGTACCGCTGGCCATCCTGTCCACCGCCTTTGTTCTGGTTTGGGTGTTCATGGCGGCCTTCCCCTTCATCTGGACGGTCTGGGGATCGTTCAAGGTGGAGCAGGACTTCTTCTCTCGCGACAGCTGGTGGTTCGCCATCGAAGGCACGCGCACCATCGCCCAGACCGGCTCCGCCTTCACCGGCGACGGCTATTATGGCGCCTGGGTGCTGCGCGACTTCTTCTCCTCGGTCATCAACACGGTGATCGTCACCGTATCGGTGGTCGTGGTGTCGCTGACGTTCGGCACGCTTGGCGGCTATGCGCTGGCGCGTTCGGGTTATCGCTATACCTTCTGGCTGCTGATGCTGGCGCTGGTGTTCCGGGCCATGCCGCATATCACGCTGGTTTCGGGCTATCTTCTGCCGTTCTTCCAGCTGAACATCTGGGGCTATATGCCGACCGCGATCATCGTGCTCGTCGCGATCAACCAACCGTTCACACTGTGGATGCTGCACTCGTTCTTCCTGTCGATCCCCAAGGATCTCGACGAGAGCGCGATGGTGGATGGCTGCTCGCGGTTCCAGGCGTTCCGTCTGGTGGTGATCCCGGTGATGTGGCCGGGGGTGATCACCACGGGGCTGTTCTCGTTCCTGCTGGCCTATAACGACTTTGCCGTGACCGCGATGCTGCTTTCGCAGCCGAACCAGACGATGGTTCCGAAGATCGCGAGCTTCCTCGGGACGATCCAGCAGGAGGGCAACGTGATGTTCGCCGTTGCTGCGGTGGTCTCCGCGACCGCTCCTCTCTTCGTGCTGGTCATGTTCTTCCAACGTCAGATCGTCAGCGGGCTCACCGCCGGCGCCGTTAAGGGATAATCGTAATGGCTGAAATCCGCCTGAAAAACGTATCGAAGCGTTGGCACAACTTCGTCGGCGTCGACAATTTCAACCTCGATATCGCCGATCAGGAATTCCTGGTTCTGCTCGGTCCCTCCGGCTGCGGCAAGACCACGACGATGCGCATGATCGCCGGCCTCGAGGATATCAGCGAGGGCGAAATCTGGCTGGGCGACCGTATGGTCAACAAGCTGGAGCCCAAGGATCGCGACATCTCCATGGTCTTCCAGAGCTACGGCCTCTATCCGAACATGAGTGTCTACGAGAACATCCGCTTTCCGTTGCGCGTCAGAAAGGTGCCGAAGGAACTGCATCACGAAAAGGTCATGCAGGCCGCGCGCATGGTGGAGCTCACGGATTTTCTGGAGCGCCGTCCGGCTGCCCTTTCCGGCGGTCAGCGCCAGCGCGTCGCCCTCGGGCGCGCCATCGTGCGCCAGCCGTCGGTGTTCCTGATGGACGAGCCGCTGTCGAACCTCGATGCGAAGCTGCGTGTCTCGACCCGCGCCCAGATCAAGAACCTGCAGCATACGCTGAAAGTCACCACCATCTACGTCACCCACGACCAGATCGAGGCGATGACGCTCGCCGACCGCGTCGTCGTGATGAACAAGGGTGTTATCCAGCAGGTCGGCACACCGACGGAAATCTACGATAATCCCGCCAACACCTTCGTCGCCTCCTTCATCGGCTCGCCGGCGATGAACCTCGTTTCCGGCGATATCGAGAACGGCACCTTCCGCGGCCCCGGCATCACCATCGGCGGGCTGCAAGCCAATGTGAATGGCCCGGTGACGCTCGGCTTCCGCGCCGAGGATGCCACGCTCGTTTCCGAAGGCGGCGAACTGGGTGCCGAGGTCTATTCGATGGAGCTTCTGGGCGAGGCGACCATGGCAAGCTTCCGGATCGGCGACCAGCTCGTGTCGATCAAATCCGGCAAGGAATACCGTGCCGAGATCGGCGACGTCGTGCATGCGGCGATCCCGGCTTCGATCTGTCACCTTTTCGATGCCAAGACCGGCGTTCGGATCGCACGCACACCCGGCAACTGAAAATCACGACCGGCGCTACGTTGGCGTGCCGGCAGATATCAAGGGAAGAACACCATGACAGTTACCTATCTGAAGCGCGGCAAGCCTGAGGCGCAGCGATCCGAGGACGATGCGAAGGTCCGGGCAATCGTGGAATCGACGCTGAAGGACATCGAAACCAGAGGCGATGCCGCCGTACGCGAACTTTCGGAGAAATTCGACACGTTCTCGCCGCCGTCTTTCCGGCTCAGCCCGTCCGAGATCGAGGCCGCCATCTCCAAAGTGTCGGCGCGCGACATGGCCGATATCGATTTCGCCCAGACACAGATCCGCCGCTTTGCCGAAGCGCAGCGCGCCTCGATGACGGATATCGAGATCGAGACGATCCCCGGCGTCATCCTCGGCCACCGCAATATTCCGGTGCAGTCGGTCGGCTGCTACGTGCCGGGCGGCAAGTTTCCGATGGTGGCGTCCGCCCATATGTCGGTGCTGACGGCTTCCGTCGCGGGCGTGCCGCGCATCGTCGCATCCGCGCCGCCGCAAAAGGGCGAGCCGCACCCGGCGATCGTCGCGGCCATGCACAAGGCCGGCGCGCATGAGATCTATGTGCTCGGCGGCATGCAGGCCGTCGGCGCGATGGCGCTGGGCACCGAAACGATCAAGCCGGTCGACATGCTGGTCGGCCCCGGCAATGCCTTCGTCGCCGAAGCCAAGCGGCAGCTTTACGGCCGCGTCGGCATCGACCTCTTCGCCGGCCCGACCGAGACGATGGTGATCGCCGACGAAACGGTCGACGCCGAGATGTGCGCGACCGACCTCATCGGACAGGCCGAACATGGCTACAATTCGCCGGCCGTTCTCTTGACCAATTCCGAAAAGCTCGCACGGCAGACGCTGGCCGAGATCGATCGTCTGCTGGCGATCATTCCGACCACGGAAACCGCGACCGCCTCCTGGCGCGATTATGGCGAGGTCATCGTCTGCGACACCTATGACGAGATGCTGGACGTCGCCAACGATATCGCCTCCGAGCATGTGCAGGTGATGACCGACCGCGACGACTGGTTCCTGGAGAACATGCACTCCTACGGCGCCTTGTTCCTCGGTCCCCGCACCAATGTCGCCAATGGCGACAAGGTGATCGGCACCAATCACACGCTGCCGACCAAGAAGGCGGGCCGCTATACCGGCGGTCTGTGGGTCGGCAAGTTCCTCAAGACCCATTCCTACCAGAAGGTTCTGACGGACGAGGCGGCCGCCGAAATCGGCGCCTATTGCTCGCGTCTCTGCCTGCTCGAAGGCTTCGTCGGCCATGCCGAACAGGCCAATGTGCGCGTGCGCCGCTATGGCGGCCGCAATGTGCCCTATGGCGAGGCGGCCGCCTGATGGAGATGCCCCGCACGCCCTCCTTCCGCCTCGACGGCAAGCGCGCGCTGGTGGCCGGTGCCTCGTCCGGCATCGGCTTCGGCTGCGCGGTCGCGCTGGCGCAAGCGGGCGCGCATGTGGTGCTTTCGGCCCGTTCGCCGGAAAAGCTCACTGAAGCGGTGGAGACGATCCGCGCGGCGGGTTATTTGGCCGAGGCGCTCGTACTCGACGTCGCCGATGTCGAGGCGACCGAAGCGGCGATTGCCGGGCAGGCGCCGCTTCATGTGCTGGTCAACAGCGCCGGCGTCGCCCGCCATGGGCCTGCCGTGGAAACGACGCCGGATGATTTCGATGCCGTCTTCGGGCTCAATGTCCGCGGCGCCTATTTTCTGACCCGCACTGTCGCGAAGAGGTTGATCGAGGCCGGCGAG
>JAVBSF010000026.1:0-5339 GCA_031556925.1 Pararhizobium sp. | reverse complement strand
CTGCTTGCCATATCTTGTGCCTGAGTAGGAGGAAAGGTGCAGGAAGTGTGCTCCACTTTCAAACCTTTCCGACGCCCGCAGGCACAAGATATGGCAAGCCCGAAGGGTTGAAGTGGCTGGGCCGCCTGATCGCAAACAATGCTCGACAAGGCCTTCGGGCCTTGCCTTGCGCTTGTTTGCTTCCATCCAATCCCAGCCGCTTCAACAGAACACCCAAGATGATTGAGTTTTGACCCTAGAGTCCGTCTGGTTCGGATTGAGCCACGATACACGACATTGACCGGCAGCTGCCCTTCATCCGGCCTGTCGGCCACCTTCTCCGCGTAAACGGGGAGGAGGAGCGAGCGGCAAACTCCAGGTCGCGTTTGCGCAGGCTTTGGCGAGCGTGTATCAGCCTGCCATGCGTCTTCGATCCGATATCTTCGTTTCCGCCCTGGTGCGCCGGGTGTTTTCCGCCGGGGACTATGCGGCGGTGCTGCAGAAAGGAGCCCCAGAAGCGGGCGCGATCTTCATCCGCCAGCGCCGTCGGGATGGTACGGAATGCCTCTATGCGCCCGCGCCGCAAAGCTTCTTCGACGAGGATCAGGCCGATGGGCGGCTTTTCGAGCTGCGGCTTGAGAGCGGGGATGCCGGCGCGCTCGATGCGCTGATCGAGCGCGAGCGGCGGTTCGATCCGGATTGCTGGGTGGTGGAGCTGGACGTCGAGGATATCGGCGAGCTGTTTCAGGTCGCGGCCTGAAAGGCTGGAACGCCGGATCTCAGCGGCGGGCCGTCTGGCGTTCGCCGCGCTGGGCGCGTTGTGGCGTCGCGGCTGCCGGTTTGGCGGCACGCGGATCGGGGCGGCGCTCGGGCGCGAGGTAGGGCTCGTGGCGGGCCTGATCCTCGTTGTCGGCGTTCAGCCAGCCGCGCAGGCGCTCGCGGCAGAGCTCCGGCGTCAGGCCGGCGAGCAGCACCTCGGCGCGGGTCGTGCCGCCGAGGCGTTCGTCGAGATCGGGATAGAAGGCGTAAAGCACGAAGCGCAGGTCGTCGCCGGGCATCTCCAAAGCAACGAGCGTTGTCGCAAGCTGCTGGCCGGACACGTCAAGCAGCATGCGCTCGACAAGCTCGGGGCCTGACGAAAGCGCCGAAGCCAGCGCGGAAGCGAAGAGATTGATTTCGCCCAGCCGCGCGAAACGCACCAGAAGCGCGCCGTTGAGATCGCTGAGCGGTTCGATATCGGCAAGCGCGCGGGCGGCATGGGCAGGCTGCTGGCGAACCAGGGCCTTCAGTTCGTTGCGCAGTTCTTCCTCGCGCCCGCGGGTCGCCTCGTCAGGGCGCGGGATGTCGGGAACCGGTGTTTGCGCCAGGGGCGCCGAGGCTTCGATCTGCGGGAATAGGGGGCGGTGCGGGGCCGATATCGCCGACTGGCGGCGGTCGACCAGCGCATCGACCAGTTTCACCGACAGATTGTCGCGCCGCGCGATGGCTGTTGCATGGGCGGGGCTTTGCTGACGGATGATTTCGAGCAGGGTGGCGTCGTCGATGGACGGTGCGCGGGTGAGGAAGATCGCGGCGATGCCGATGGGGCTGCTGCCGATCTGGAGCGCGACGGAGGCGGGGACATGGGCGCAGCGCGACAGCGCGGCGGCCGCCTGCCGGCGGGCCTCGTCGCTCGATGCTTCGAAGAGGGGATGGAAAAGTTCGGCGAACTGGTGGAGGTCGGACTTGCGGGGATGGCGCAGGCTTTCAAAGCTGGTGACGGTGGCCAACAGCACAATGTCCTTGCGCCGGCCGTTTCCGGGATTTTCCAACTCGCGAAACCGCTCCGACACGCACACACCCACTCTTACGCAACGCTGAACATCCGGCGGGGCCGGGGGCCATGGCACGAAAGGGGCGGGAACGCGCCCCGTTGCCCCGCATGACGGCCGCAGAAGGTGATCCTAGGCCATCATGGTTAATATCCGGTTTACCGTTTGGGCTGGCAGTGCCGTTTCGTGACATCGCATCGGCAATCGACGGGGATCACAAATGCGAAAGGGCGGCCCTGGCCGCCCTTCCGACTTACCGGTCCCGCCGCGGCAGGAGTGACCCTGTCACGGGCAATTGTCCTGACCGGGAATGCAACGGCGACGACGATTTTCGTCGCCGCCCTGACGCTGGCGGTCACGGTCGCGGGCCTGATCGTTTCCACGGTCGCGATTGCGATCCCGTGCCTGATCCCGGTCGCGGTCCCGATTCCGGTCGACGCGGTTCTGGTTGCGATCGCCGTCGAAACGGTCGCGGTCGCGCGGGGGATCGAAGCGGTCGCGATCCGGGTTGATGCGATCACGGTCGGGGGTGAAGCGGTCGCGGTCCTGATCGAACCGGTCACGATCACGGTCGAAACGGTCGGGGCGGCGATCCGGGATACGGTCGGGGCGATGGTCGGGGCGACGATCCGGGCGGCGATCCCAGCGGTCACGGTCGCGGTAGAAGTCGCGGTTGCGGTAGTAGCGGTCCCAGTAGTTTCCGACCTCGAAAGTGATGGTGGGAATGCCGAGCGGGCGGTAGTAGCGGGGTTCCACATAGACCCGGTTCTGCTGGTAGATCGTCTGCACGTAGCGACCCGCGACCCAGCCACGGCCGTTATAGAAGGAGACGTCGCACCAGGGAACGTCGGCGAGGCAGCCGTGGATTTCGACCGGCGAACCGGCGGGGATGACGGTGACGGCGGGATAGGCGGTGCTCGGGCCGGACCGCATGTTGACATTGGCTGTCGCGTAACCTTCGGCGGCCTCGGCGAGCGCGGGGCTCAGGCCCGCCGTCAGCGCCATGGCGGCAAAGAGGAATTTCTTCACTGAATTTCTCCGTATAGTCTGCTCGGGGTGGTTCCAGTCATCCCCATCGACCGCAAGCGGCCGATACGTGGTAACGAAGTTATTGTTTTTGTGTTTTTTTTGAGATCACCCTTAAAGTTTGTAGGCTTTGCGCGCGATCGACCTTTTGATAACGTGCGGCGATGCGGTTCGTTCCCGCCCGGCCCGGACGTTCCTGTCCGCTGCGGGAACCAAATGGGGGCGGGTGCGTTTTAGTCGCCGAGCCTATCTGTCCAGAGCGCAAGCCGGCACGGCACGTCCTGAAGCCTAGACAATGCAGAAGACAACACGTCCAGAAGACAAGGAGTTTCCATCATGGTCGAAAAGAAATTCGCTACCGTTTCCGGTGAAGGCAAGGCGGAAGCCGAAGTGGAGGCAACGGTGGCGCGCGCCGAACTCGATAGCCAGATCGCCGATCTACGCGCCGAAATCGCGCGCTTGACCGAATCCCTCTCGGCGATCGGCACCGGCGCGAAGGCCGTGGCGCAATCGGAGGCGGAGGTACTGGTGGAAAGCGTGCGCGAAAAGGTGCGCGAGGAGCCGGTGACGACGCTGCTGGCAGTGGCCGGCTTCTCCTTCGTGCTCGGCCTTCTGGCGCGCCGATGACGGATATCCGTTGAGCTATGCGCCGGGCGTTGTTCCATCCGGAACAGCGCCGGCGGGGCGAGACGGCTAGGATCGTCGGCGTCAGAAGGCGAAAGCAAATCACTTGCGACATCGGCGGTTAGACCGCTGCCTATCGCTAATCTTAGGGTTTTGACCGTTAAGCCGCTGTTAACTATCGTATGGCTGAAATAAGGCGCAGTCGAAATACTATCTTTGGATTGGCGTTATCCGGAATGGTCCGGGAAGAGGAGCAAGACGAGAAAGGCGCAGATCGGTCCCGCAAGGATCGTGCGTCGGCCCGAAGACACGGGCAGGGTGAGATTTGTACGGTAGTTCATCCCTCTCAATTTCCGATGGAGATGAGAATGGCAGACATCATACGCATCGAGGAGCGCCTTCAACGCTCCGGACGAAAGATGGCTATGGATGCGGCGGCCGGCGACAAAGCCGTTATCCTGCTCTTTACCGGCATTCGCTACGAGCGGCTGGACAAGACGACCGTCATCGAAACGCCCCCGGCCAAGACCGGCAAGAAGCACTGATATCACCGACTTGACGGCGTACCGTTTGACGGACGGCGCTACGGCCCGGTTTTAGCCTGTCGGTCCTTAACGGGCCAGCGGCTCGCAACTCGCTTCACCGAGAAAATTCCGCGCTATGTCCTCATAGCTCGCCGTTGGCGCCAGAACGCGCAGCACGGCATATCCATCCTCTCCCGACATCTCCACCATGATCGACTGGGCCAGTTCCTCCGACGGGGTCTTGCGCAGTTCGACGAGCTGGATCGGCGTGGCCATGATCAGGTCGAGATTGCCGTTGACGGCGGTCTGGTCGTTCATCGAGAAAACCTCGTTGGAATCTTCGTCATAGACCACGAAGGACCAGAAGGGCACCCGCCCGCGCGCGACGAAGCGGGTCGGCCCATTGCTGACCGAGAAGGCGCAGACGGCGCCGCGCAGGAACGGATCCTCGTTATAGAGTCCCGTCTGGCCCGGTTCGGCGGTGAGCGGGAAGAAGCTGTCCATCTCGAACAGGCCGAGCACGCGGCTATAGGCGTCCTTGCCGGTGAACTGGGGCAGCGCCAGGATGATGACGATGTGCAGGAGCGCCGCGCCGACGAGACCGGTGACGATCGAGTAGAGAATCCTAACCATTGCCGCATCCCGTCCTGACGATCTTCGGCATGGCGAGATCGATGACGCCGGAGGAGCCGGCGGCGGGCGTATCGAGCAGCGTCAGCACCAGTCTGAACGCGCCGACGCGGGGCACGGCCAGCCAGTTTCCCGGCAGGGCCGAAGACGAGACATGGATGACGAAGGAGGTGTCGGGCTTGCGCAGCACCGTCCAGGCATTGAGCGCGCCCGGCAGGTCGCTGGTGGCGCGCAGCGGCACGTCGCCCGTCGTGGCCGGGTAGAGCGTCCAGAAGCGGGCCTGCGGGGTCGCGCCCGATATGTCGTAGGCGCAGGCCGTGGTCAGCATCTGGCCGCTATCGTCCCTGGCGGCGATGAATTGCAGGCCCTCTGCGCCGCCGTAGAGCAGCTTGCCGGTGCGGGCGCGGTGGGCCTTGGCATAGGGATCGGTATCGGCGGTCTGGGCATTGGGGAAGGCGACCCAGGGCCCGAGCGCGATCGAACCGAAGCCCACGGTCGCCTTCAGCGCCGAAACGCTGGAGACGATGCCGACGCCGAAGGTGATCGACAGGGCCAGGGCGATGAGAAGGGGGACGCGGAACAAGAGCTTTACCGGATGGGGAACGGGGGGATGTTGGGGGAGAATGTGCTTTTGATTTTCAGATGCTGCCGACGGGTCGTGAAATTAGACCCGCCTCGTGAGGGCAGGGCTATCGCGTATGAACAAGCGGCTTGCTCTATTGTCCCCTCTCCCCGCGCGCGGGGA
>JAVBSF010000241.1:0-10269 GCA_031556925.1 Pararhizobium sp. | reverse complement strand
AAGGCCGCGATTGTTCACGAACATGTCGAACGGAAGCGCAAGCGATTCGCGCGGTTGCGGGAGAACAGCCAGAACGCCGCTGTACCAGAAGAAGATGACGAGCAGTGGCGGTATGTTGCGGAACACTTCCACATAGACCAGCGACAGCTTGGCGATCAGCCAGTTGTTCGAAAGCCGGCCGATACCGACGATGAAGCCGATGATCGTCGCGGTGATGATACCGGTGACCGCGACCAGAAGCGTGTTGAGAAAGCCGACATAAAGCGCGCGGCCATAGGTCGAATCGCTGGTGTAAGGCACGAGCGACTGACCAAGGTCGAAGCCGGCGCGTCCGTTGAGGAAGCCATAGCCGGAGGCGATATTGGCGCGTTTCAGATTTTCGATGGTGTTGGCGCTCACCCAGTAGATGAACAGGACCAAGAGAGCCATTGTCAGGATCTGGTAGGCGATACCCCTGACGGTCGGGTCATTCAGTATGGAGCCTGTCGACCGGCTTTTGCCGGACGGATTCATGGCGTCAACTGTCATTCAGAGCCTCATTTCCCCTAGCCGCCCTTTTGGACGATCATTCTTTTTGGGAAGAAAAGCGGCCGAAGCCGCTTTTCAATGTCGTTCCGTTCGGATTAGCGAACCGGAGGTGCGTACTGGATGCCGCCCTTGCTCCAAAGAGCGTTCAGGCCGCGCTCGATCTTGAGCGGGCTGCCGGTGCCGATGTTGCGGTCGAAGACTTCGCCGTAGTTGCCTACAGCCTTGATGATCTTCACAGCCCAGTCGTTTTCGAGGCCGAGGTCGGTACCGATCTTGGTGTCGGCTTCAACGCCGAGGAAGCGCTGGATGTCCGGGTTCGGAGACTTCTTCATCTCTTCGACGTTGGCCTGGGTGATGCCGAAGTCTTCAGCGTTGATCAGGGCATAGTGAACCCAGCTAACGATATCGAACCACTGGTCGTCGCCCTGGCGAACGGCCGGGCCAAGCGGCTCCTTGGAAATGATTTCCGGCAGGATGATGTGATCATCCGGAGCCGACAGCGTCAGACGCAGCGAATAGAGGCCCGACTGGTCGGTAGTGTAAACGTCGCAACGACCGGCGTCGTAGGCGGCGTTCACTTCTTCGAGCTTTTCGAAGACGACCGGGTTGTACTGCATGTTGTTGGCTTTGAAGTAGTCGGCGAGGTTCAGTTCGGTGGTGGTGCCGGTCTGAACGCATACGGCCGCGCCCGAAAGCTCAAGGGCCGACTTGACGTTCAGGCCCTTGCGAACCATGAAGCCCTGGCCGTCGTAATAGTTGACCGGGCGGAAGTTGAAGCCGAGCGCGGTGTCGCGGTTAATGGTCCAGGTCGTGTTGCGGGCCAGAACGTCAACTTCGCCGGACTGAAGCGCCGGGAAGCGGTCCTTGGCGGAGGTCGGGGTGTACTTGACCTTGGTCGCGTCGCCGAAGATCGCGGCAGCGATGGCCTTGCAGTAATCGACGTCGAAGCCGCTCCAGTTACCGGAAGCATCCGGGGAGGCGAAACCTGCGAGGCCGGTGTTGACGCCGCACTGTACGAAGCCCTTTGCCTTCACGTCGTCAAGCGTTGCGCCGGAAGCAGCCTGCGTGCCAATCCCCATAACGGCGGCGCCGATCAGCGCCGTCAGGATTTTTTTTCCCATTTTTTTAACCTTTTTGATTTGCGTTCTCCGTCCTGCGCCGCCTGACCCGAAGAAGGCTGCGCAGCCCCCGCCACCCTCCTGGCGCGAGTAGTCGTATCACATGCTTAAATGTCCGCAGGGTCAAGACATCGTGCCGATTTTTTGGGCCGCTGGCGATCAAACCTTCGATACGCACTTGGAATGGGCAGTTTTCTGCGGATTGATGCAGTCAATGATCAAAAAAAGGACAGCGGCGCGGCGCCGAACGGAATTGTCGTGGTCACAAAAGAGGGCTTGACCCACTCTGCGGACCGGCCGAAAAGTCGGATCTTCAATCGACCTCGCAGACGGATTTCCTTATGAGCGACAAGAAAAGTTTCCTGGCGGATGCCGGCGTCAACACGCGGCTTTCGCATATCGGCAATGACCCGAGCGAATTTCACGGCTTCGTCAATCCTCCCGTCGTTCATGCTTCGACTGTGCTGTTTCCCAACGCGCGCACCATGGAAACCCGCGGCCAGAAATATACCTATGGAACCCGCGGCACGCCGACCACCGACGCCCTCTGCGAAGCGATCGATGCGCTGGAAGGCTCCGCCGGAACGATTCTGGTTCCCTCGGGCCTTGCTGCGGTGACCGTTCCGTTCCTGGCATTTCTGTCCAGCGGCGATCACGCCCTGATCGTTGATTCCGTTTATTTCCCGACCCGTCATTTCTGCGACGCGATGCTGAAGCGCCTGGGTGTCACGGTCGATTATTACGACCCGATGATCGGCACCGGTATCGAAGCGCTGATCAAGCCGAACACGAAGCTGGTGCACACCGAGGCTCCCGGTTCGAATACTTTCGAAATGCAGGACATCGGCGCGATTTCCGCGGTCGCCCATCGCCACGGCTGCGTCGTGACGATGGACAATACCTGGGCGACCCCGCTCTATTTCAAGCCGCTCGACCATGGCGTGGATATCTCCATCCACGCGGCGACCAAGTATCCCTCCGGCCATTCCGACATCTTGCTCGGCACCGTCTCGGCCAATGCGAAACATTGGGAACAGCTGAAGGAAGCCAATATCACGCTCGGCATCTGCGGCGCGCCTGATGACAGCTACCAGATCCTGCGCGGCCTGCGCACCATGGGCGTTCGACTGGAGCGGCATCAGGAAAGCGCGTTGAATATTGCGCGCTGGCTGGAAGAGCGCGAAGACGTGGCCCGTGTCCTGCACCCGGCGCTGCCGAGCTTCCCCGGCCACGATCTCTGGCGGCGCGATTTCACCGGCGCCAGCGGCATCTTCTCCTTCGTGCTGAAGGTCGATAGCGTCGATCGTTTCAAGGCGAAAGCCCACGCTTTTCTGGATGCGCTCCGCCTCTTCGGCCTCGGCTATTCCTGGGGCGGATATGAAAGCCTCGCCGTTCATGTCGGCCTGTCCGACCGCCGCGTTTGCACCGCGCCGACCGAAGGCCCGGTCCTGCGCCTGCAGATCGGGCTGGAAGACGTGGCCGATATCCGCCGCGATATCGAGGCCGGTCTCGCCGCTGCGGCGGCCGTCTGATCAGTCGAGAGGCTGATAGCCGTAGAGCCAGTCGAAATCGGCGGCAAGGCTCTGTGGCTTGCGCAACGACAGCACAATATCGCGGCCGATCCTCAAGGGGCCGGCCGCATGATAGGCAAAGCGATTGAAGGCGCCGCGCGAGCGCACGCGGGCGATGCGTTGCCGCCGATGCCGGCTGAAAGCTTCCAGCGCGGTGCTCCTGTCTTCCACGGTCGTCAGGAAATGCGCGAGTTCAAAGGCGTCCTCGATCGCCATGGCCGCACCTTGCGCCGCAAACGGCATCATTGCATGGGCGGCATCGCCGATCAGGATGGTGCGTTCTCCATCATGCCACGCGCCATCGGTCACTTCATGCAGCGGCCAGCGGGTGATATCGGATGCGGTGCGCAAAAGGTCGACAAGGGCAGGATGCCAGCCTTTGACGGCTTCGAGCAGGCTCCCTCGATCTTGGCCATCTTCCCCCCAGCTTTCGGTCAGCGCCGGGCCTCTGGATATGGCGACGACATTGAAGCGGTCGCGGCTCAGCGGATAGGCGACCAGATGTGCGCCGCTACCAAGAAAAGCGGTTACCTGGTCCCTGTCGAACTGAAGAGGCAAATCGGCCTGACGTAACGTCACTCGCCAAGCCACATTCCCGGAAAATCGAGATTTTCCTGCGGCTTGCAAATGCTTTCTCGTACGAGACCAGACGCCGTCGGCCCCGATGCGAAGACTGTATCCGGCTGGCGGAGCGGAGCTGTCGGAACGTTCGCCGAGACGCAATGTGCAGAGCGGTTCGGCTTCCACAGCCTCCAGAAGCACCCGTTGCAGGTCTGCCCGATGGAGAACCGCATAAGGGGCGCGCCAGCGCGCCATCGCTTCGGAACCGGTGGGGACGGTGGCGAGTATTCGAAGCGAACGGCCATCTGCCAGCGAAACCGAACGAGGCAGCTGCCAATGAGGGGAAAGCGCTGGAAGAAGGCCGAGCCTGTCGAGAATGCGGGTGGCGTTTGGGGAAAGCTGCAGCCCGGCACCGACCTCGCTCAGAGCCTGCGCCTGATCGACGATGGTCGCGGCAATTCCCTTGCGGGCCAGGGCAAGGGCTGCCGTCAGGCCGGCAATGCCGGCCCCCGCGATCATGATGGGACCGGTTTCAGCCATGGTGTGCGATTGTCAGGAGAGGACGATCAGGCCGCCTTGTGATCGTGAAAAACGCAGCCATCCGGAACCGTCTGGCTGGCCTTGAGCGACGGGTTATAGCGATAGAGCGTCGAACAGTAGGAGCAGACTTTCTCGTTGTCGTCGCCCATGTCGATGTAGATGTGCGGATGATCGTAAGGAACCGATGCGCCCGTGCACATGAATTCCTTCACGCCGATCTCGATCACCGGATGACCGCCGTCGTTCTGGAAATGGGGAATACCGTGCCCGGCCATGTGATGCTCCACTTGCAAGTCTGAAAGGTGTTTGTTGTGGCGCACCATAGAAAGCTTTGACGCAAAAGTGTAGCGGCAAAGATGTCGCTGCCCAGCGTTTTTTGATGGGCAGGGGTTTAATCGCGTCGCCGGAACGCATAGGTTCCCGCCAAAATTCAGACCCGCCGGACGTGACACCATGGACCTTAACCCTCCGCCCTTCTCGACATTCAATCATGACGGATTGTCGATTGCCTATTTTGACGAGGGCGATCCGTCCGGCGAGCCGGTGCTGCTGATCCACGGATTTGCCTCGAGTGCGAACGTCAACTGGGTTTTCCCCGGCTGGCTGAAGACACTGGGCGACGCCGGATATCGCGTCATCGCGCTCGACAATCGCGGTCATGGCGCCAGCAGCAAGCCGCATGATCCGTCGGTCTACCATCCGCCGGCCATGGCGTCGGACGCTGTGGCGCTTCTCGATCATCTCGCCATCGCCAGCGCCCATGTCATGGGTTATTCCATGGGCGCGCGCATCACCGCGTTCCTGACCCTTGCCAATCCGCATCGGGTGCGCTCTGTCGTTTTCGGTGGGTTGGGCATCGGCATGGTCACGGGCGTCGGCGATTGGGATCCTTTGGCCGACGCGCGGCTTGCGCATTCGCTGGATGTTGTCACCCATGAGCGGGGCCGCATGTTCCGCGCCTTCGCCGAGCAGACGAAAAGCGACCGTCTGGCGCTCGCGGCCTGCATCTCCACCTCCCGCGATCTGCTGACGGCGCAAGACATGGCGCGGATCGACGTTCCTGTCCTGATCGGGGTTGGTACGAAGGACGATATCGCCGGTTCTCCGCAGGAACTGGCCGCCCTGATGCCCCATGCGACGGCGCTGGATATCCCCGGCCGCGACCACATGCTTGCCGTCGGCGATCGGGTTTTCAAGAAAGCGGTGCTGGAGTTTCTGGCAGCCGTTGACCATGGCTGACATCATTGGCGGCGCGGCCATTTCTATTGACCGCGATTTGCCTTATATCTGAGACGAAGACGGCATACGAAGGAGAGCGACGATGGTCGCCAGGACAGACATTCGCCCGAGCGAAACCGTGAAGGTTATGGACCCGATCTGGGACAGTCTTCAGGAAGAGGCGCGCATCGCTGCTGCGGAAGATCCGCTGCTGGCGGCCTTCCTCTATTCCACGGTCATCAACCAGCGTTCGCTGGAAGATGCGGTGATCTACCGGATCTGCGAACGTCTCGACCATCCGGATCTGCAGGCAAACCTTCTGCGCCAGACTTTCGCCGAGATGCTGGAAGATTGGCCGGAATGGGGTTCGATCCTGCGTGTCGACATCCAGGCGGTTTATGACCGCGACCCGGCCTGCACGCGCTTCATCGAGGCCGTGCTTTACTTCAAGGGTTTTCATGCCCTCCAGACCCATCGGCTGGCGCACTGGCTGCTTGAGCGCGGCCGGCGTGACTTCGCACTATATCTGCAGAGCCGTTCCTCCTCGATTTTCCAGACGGACATCAATCCGGCGGCGCAGATCGGCAAGGGTATCTTCCTCGATCACGCGACCGGTCTCGTCGTCGGCGAAACGGCTGTTATCGGCGACAATGTTTCGATCCTGCATGGCGTTACGCTTGGCGGCACCGGCAAGGAAGGCAGCGACCGCCATCCGAAGATCGGCAATGGCGTCCTGATCGGCGCCGGCGCCAAAATTCTCGGCACTATCCATATCGGCTATTGCTCGCGCATCGCGGCAGGCTCGGTCGTGTTGAAGGCAGTTCCGCCGAAGACCACGGTTGCCGGTGTGCCTGCTCGCGTTGTCGGTGAAGCCGGCTGCTCCGAGCCGTCCCGCTCCATGGATCAGATCCTGTCCACCTACGAGATCTGATCCATTCCGTCAGTGTTGCGTTCGGTCGTTTCACCGCCCGGTGAATTGAGGACCGGTGATGCCTTTATGGGTTTACACCGCTTGAGGCTCTGTGCGAGAAGCGGCGCAAATCAAAACCGCCATGGAGAGAAGACTTGAAGCCCGAAGAAATCCGCAAGCTGGAAGCCTATTTCAAGCGCACCTTCAACCAGGGGATCGTCATCAAGGCGCGGCCGCGCAAGGATGAATCGGCGGAGGTGTACCTTGGCGACGAGTTCCTGGGCGTTATCTTCCGCGACGAGGAAGACGGCGAGCTGTCCTACAACTTCTCGATGGCGATCCTCGATATCGATCTCTGATTGTTTTGCATTGCACACTTTTGCGAATTCGACCCGGTCTCGATGCGTCAGGCCGGGTTTTTTGTATAAATCATACTTTTTCTGGCAAGTTTTTGTGAAATTTCAGTGAAATTCCCCCATTTTCGCCAAGTCATTGGCCTGATTGTGTTTTATTGCATTGCACGCATATATTGACTTTATTGTGCGGTGCACATAAAATATTGGACATTCGCGGGATGAAAAAGGAGCGCCAAATGTTCAATTTCGAAGATGCCAACAAAAAGAGCAAGGAAACGATCGACACGGCTCTGAAGAGCTACGCCTCGGTCACCAAGGGTTTTCAGGCCATTGCCACGGAAGCCGCCGATTACTCCAAAAAGGCCTTTGAAGAGAGCGTTTCCCATTTCGAAAAGCTGACTGCCGTCAAGAGCGTCGAGGCAGCTTTCGAACTTCAGAGCAACTATCTGAAGTCCGCTTACGAGGGCTATGTCGCTGAAGCGCAGAAGCTCGGCGAAATGTATGCCGATCTCGCCAAGGATGCCTACAAGCCATATGAGGCGCCGGTTGCCAAGGCGACTGCCGCTGTAAAGGCTGCCGCCGCTTAATCGGCCAGCACGAATTCACATGATGATGACCGGTCGTGGTTTCCGCGGCCGGTTTTTTTGTTGTCTGCGAGAGGCGAGAAAAGTAGCCAATCTTCGGGATGACGACGCAATTGTGATTGCAGTGCGGAAGAACAGTCTTAAAATCCGAAAAAGAACCACTAGATTATGTGTCACGTAAGGTCGCGGACCACTCGCCCTTCGCGCGATACGACCAAGGGAATGAAGACGCATGAAAGTGATGCCGGTCCGGATGCAGGATGAAGGTGACGGGGACGCCGGGAATGGCAACCGCGGTACCTCCGTTATCACCCGGACAAAGCCCAAGACGAAGAAGCCCAGCCTTTATCGAGTCCTGCTTCTGAACGACGACTACACGCCCATGGAGTTCGTGATCCATATTCTGGAGCGGTTTTTCCAGAAGGATCGCGAAGCGGCGACGCTTATCATGCTGCATGTCCACAATTACGGCGTGGGCGAGTGCGGTGTGTTCACCTACGAGGTCGCCGAAACCAAAGTGACGCAAGTGATGGATTTTGCCCGCCAGCATCAACATCCGTTGCAATGCGTCATGGAAAAGAAATGAGGAACGAACGTGCCAACATTTTCGACCAGTCTTGAAAAGGCGCTGCACCAGGCTCTCACACTGGCCAACGAGCGTCATCACGAATACGCAACGCTGGAGCACCTGCTCCTGGCGCTGATCGACGATTCGGATGCTGCGGCGGTGATGGGCGCGTGCAACGTCAACCTCGACAGTCTTCGCAAGACCGTCTCCGATTATGTCGACAACGAGCTCGGCAATCTGGTGACCGGCTACGACGAGGACAGCAAACCCACCGCTGGCTTCCAGCGCGTCATCCAGCGCGCTGTCATCCACGTTCAATCCTCCGGTCGCGAGGAAGTGACCGGCGCCAACGTGCTCGTCGCGATCTTCGCCGAGCGCGAGAGCCATGCCGCATACTTCCTGCAGGAGCAGGAGATGACCCGTTACGACGCGGTCAATTTCATCTCGCATGGTATCGGCAAGCGTCCCGGCTCGTCCGAGAACCGCACGCCGCGGGGGGCTGACGAGCCCGAATCGGAGCAGAAGGCCCAGCGTGGCGGAGGCGAACAGGAAGAGGGCGGCGCAAAGAAGCAGCAGGACGCGCTGACCGCCTACTGCGTGAACCTCAACGAGAAGGCCAAGGTCGGCAAGATCGACCCGCTGATCGGCCGTCACGCCGAGGTCAATCGCACCATCCAGGTCCTGTGCCGCCGCTCGAAGAACAATCCGCTTTACGTGGGCGACCCCGGCGTCGGTAAGACCGCCATCGCCGAAGGTCTCGCCAAGCGCATTGTCGAAAAGAAGGTGCCGGAAGCGCTTGAAGATGCGACCATCTTCTCGCTCGACATGGGCACGCTGCTCGCCGGCACGCGCTATCGCGGCGATTTCGAAGAGCGGCTGAAGCAGGTTGTCAAGGAACTGGAAGACTATCCGGGCGCCGTGCTGTTCATCGACGAGATCCACACCGTCATCGGTGCGGGTGCGACGTCTGGCGGCGCCATGGATGCATCGAACCTGTTGAAGCCGGCTCTGTCCTCCGGGGCGATCCGCTGCATCGGCTCGACTACCTATAAGGAATATCGCCAGTTCTTCGAAAAGGACCGGGCGCTCGTTCGTCGCTTCCAGAAAATCGACGTCAACGAGCCGACGATCGACGATGCCATCGAGATCATGAGGGGCCTGAAGCCCTATTTCGAGGATTATCACAAGCTGAAATACTCGAACGAGGCGATCAAGTCGGCTGTCGAGCTTTCGGCCCGCTACATCAACGACCGCAAGCTGCCGGACAAGGCGATCGACGTGATCGACGAGACCGGTGCGGCTCAGATGCTGCTGCCGGCCGGCAAGCGTCGCAAGCTGATCACCGAAAAGGAGATCGAGGCGACGATCGCCACCATGGCCCGCATTCCCCCGAAGACCGTTTCGAAGGATGACGAGACCGTTCTCGCCAATCTCGATAAGGAACTGCGCTCGGTGGTCTACGGTCAGGATCTGGCGATCGAGGCCCTGTCGTCAGCGATCAAGCTGGCCCGCGCGGGCCTGCGCGAACCGAACAAGCCGATCGGCTCCTACGTCTTCTCCGGCCCCACCGGTGTCGGTAAGACGGAAGTTGCCAAGCAGCTTGCCGCCTCGCTCGGTGTCGAACTGCTGCGCTTCGATATGTCGGAATACATGGAACGCCATACGGTTTCGCGACTGCTTGGCGCACCTCCCGGCTATGTCGGCTTCGACCAGGGCGGTCTCCTGACCGATGGCGTCGACCAGCATCCGCATTGCGTGCTGCTGCTTGACGAAATCGAGAAGGCCCATCCGGACCTGTTCAACATTCTGCTGCAGGTCATGGACCATGGCTCGCTGACGGATCACAACGGCAAGAAGATCGACTTCCGCAACGTCATCCTGATCATGACGACCAATGCGGGCGCGTCCGAAATGGCCAAGGCCGCCTTTGGCTTCGGCTCTTCCAAGCGCGAGGGCGACGATGTGGAGGCGCTGAACCGCCTGTTCACGCCGGAGTTCCGCAACCGTCTCGATGCGGTGATCCCGTTCGGCTCGCTGCCGACGCCGGTCATCCATCAGGTCGTGCAGAAATTCGTCATGCAGCTCGAGGCACAGCTTGCCGAGCGCCGCGTGACCTTCGACCTGTCGCCCGAGGCTGTCGCCTGGCTGGCCGACAAGGGCTATGACGACCGCATGGGCGCCCGCCCGCTCGCCCGCGTCATCCAGGAACACATCAAGAAGCCGCTGGCAGACGAAGTTCTGTTCGGCAAGCTGAAGAAAGGTGGCACGGTGCGCGTCACCGTTGTGGAAAAGGAAGGCGGCGAGAAGGGCCTGAA
>JAVBSF010000428.1:0-6729 GCA_031556925.1 Pararhizobium sp. | reverse complement strand
ATCGGTGAAGATCTGGTTTTCCAGCGCCTTCACGCAATCGACGATCTGCGAGGAGCGGCTGGCGCCGATCAGGGCGGAGGTGATCCGGCCGCCGCGCAGCACCCAGGCGATCGCCATCTGCGCCAGCGTCTGGCCGCGCTTTTCGGCGATACCGTTGAGTTTGACGATGTTCTCGATGATCGACGGACGGATGAAGTCTTTCTTCAGGAAGTGGTTCTGCGCCGCGCGGCTGTCCTGCGGGATGCCGCTCAGATACTTGGTCGTCAGCATGCCCTGGGCGAGCGGCGAAAAGACGATCGAACCGACGCCGAGCTCGTCCAGCGTATCCTTCAGGCCGTCGTCCTCGACCCAGCGGTTGAGCATGGAATAGCTCGGCTGGTGGATGAGGAGCGGCGTGCCGAGCGACCTCAGGATTTCAGCCGCCTCGCGGGTGCGCTGCGAATTGTAGGATGAGATGCCGACATAAAGCGCCCGGCCCGAACGGACGATATGATCGAGCGCCGCGCAGGTTTCCTCCAGCGGCGTATCCGGATCGAAGCGGTGCGAATAGAAGATGTCGACATAATCGAGACCCATGCGCTTCAGGCTTTGGTCGCAGGAGGCGATCAGGTACTTGCGGCTGCCCCACTCGCCATACGGGCCTGGCCACATATCGTAACCGGCCTTGGAGGAGATGATCAGCTCGTCGCGCAGGCCGGCGAAATCGGTGCGCAGGATCTCGCCGAACGCGGTTTCGGCCGAGCCCGGAGGCGGGCCGTAATTGTTGGCAAGGTCGAAATGGGTGATGCCCAGATCGAAAGCCGTGCGACACATATCAAGCTTGCGCTCATGCGGTGTGTCGTCGCCGAAATTGTGCCAGAGGCCGAGCGAGACAGCCGGAAGCTTCAGGCCGGACCTGCCGACGCGATTGTACTTCATTTTCTCATAGCGGTTTTCAGCCGGTTGCCAGCCCATGGTTCCATCCCTTCAAAAACGAAAGACCCGGAGCGGACGCTCCGGGATAAAATACGGTAAAATCTCTATATTTTATTGGAGGGGATGCGCAAGGCTGCTCGCTTGCGCATCCCTCTTTTCCCTAAAGCATTTCCAGGAAAAGTGCGAAGCGGTTTTCCGTCCGGAAATGCGTAAAAACAAATCGTTAGGGTGTTTTCGCGATTCGAAGAAAAGCGGAAACGCTCTATCGAAGAAGCGCCTTCGCCTCTTCGATGCCGAGTGCTGCCGGCTGGGTGCAGGTGGTCGTCAGCGTGACGAACTCACCGGTTTCGCCGGACTTCAGGATCGACACCATGACATCGACGCCGTGCAGCGCGCGCTCCAGCGAGCAACGGGCATCGCGGCCTTCGAGAAGCGCGACGGCCATGTCGGCGAGACCGGCGGTGCGGTAGTTCGCCATGGCGCCCTGCGGATGCTCCTGGTTTGGAATGCCGAAGGGGTGATCCCACGCCTCGAGCGGCTGGATATCCTTGTCGCGGCCGCTGGCCGACACCGTGCCGCCGAAGAAATTCGGATCGGGAACGAAGAGCGAGCCTTCCGTACCGTAGAGCTCCATGTTGGCATGGCGGTGCGACCAGACATCCCAGCTGGCCGAGATGGTGATCGTCGCGCCGTTCTGGAATTCGAGCAGCGCATGGATGTTGGTCGGGGTCTTGACCGGAATGACCTCGCCCTTGCGCGGCTCGCTGGTGATGGTGCGGGTCGGGTTGGCGCTGGAGGTGAGCGCCGCGACGCGCTTTACCGGGCCGATCAGGTTGATGAGGTTGGCGATGTAGTACGGTCCGAGATCGAGGATCGGGCCGCCACCGGGCAGGAAGAAGAAATCCGGATTCGGATGCCACATCTCCATGCCGGGGCTCATGACGTGGCAGGTGCCCGACGTGACGCGGCCGATCTTGCCCTGATCGATATAATCGCGGGCAAGCTGGTGGGCGCCGCCGAGGAAGGTATCCGGCGCGCAGCCGACCTTCAGGTTGTTGGCGGTGGCGATGCCACGCAGTTGCTCGCCCTGCTCCAGCGAGAGGACGAGCGGCTTTTCCGAATAGACATGCTTGCCGGCTTCGAGGATCGCCTTGGAGACCGGGAAGTGTGCTTCCGGAATGGTGAGGTTGACGACGATGTCGACCTCGGGATTGGCCAGCAGGGCCTCGATGCTCTGGGCCTTGACGCCGTATTCGGAGGCGCGCACTTCCGCCGCAGCGGGATTGATATCCGCGCAGGCGACGACCTTGATGCCCTTGAACAGCGGCGAAAGCTTGAAATAGGTGGTTGAGATATTGCCGCATCCGATGATGCCGACGCCAAGTTCTCGTGTCATGTCGATGTCTTTCTATCAGTAGGTCTTGATCGAAGCGATCGAGCGCTCGGCCGTCGCCTTGTAATCCTTGGGGTTATCGTGCTCGACGACATAGTATTTCGCCGGCGTCTTCGAGAGAGCGGCAAAGAGCTTCTTCCAGTCGACGGTGCCGTGGCCGACATCGGCCCAGCCGTCCTGATCCGTGTTCTCGCCGGCAGCGGCAATGTCCTTCACATGGACGGCGGTAATGCGCTTGCCGTATTTTTCGATCCAGGCGAAGGGATCGGCGCCGCCGCGGATGACCCAGGCGATATCGGCTTCCCAGGAGAGGTCCGGGCCACCGGCGAAGATGTGATCCTGCGGCACGGAGCCATCCGGCAGCGCGAAGAACTCGAAATCATGATTGTGCCAGCCGAAATCGAGGCCGGCCTTGCGGATGGGTTCGCCGATCTTCTGCAGGCGTTCGCCGAAGGCGCGCCAGCCGGCGGCATCGGTGGGGCGCTGCTCTGGCAGCAGATAGGGGCAATAGATGGCGCGGATGCCGAGCGCCTTGGCGATGGCGATCGAGCGGTCCGGGTCGCTTTCCAGAAGATCGAGGCTGAAGTGGGCGGACGGCATGGTGACGCCGGCGGCGTCCATATCGGCCTTCAGGGCGGCAAGAGCCTTATCGTCGAGGGCGGCATAAAGGGCGCCGTAGCCTTCGACCTGGGTATAGCCGAGCGAACCGACCGTCTTCAGCACATCGCCCAGCGGCGGGAAATTGCGGGCGCTGTAAAGCTGGAAGCTGACGTCTGTCATGGGTATTCCTCCTAGAATGTTATTTGAGCCAGGTGTCGTAATCGGACACCAGAAGGTGGTTGGGAGCGGTATCTTCCTGGATGGTGGAGAAGCGGCCGACGGGCTCGCGGAAGTAATTGTCCGTCAGGTCGTCGTTGACGGTGGAGACCTCGCCGATCAGCACGTCGCCACCCTCCGCCCAGAAGGCGTGCCAGTTGCCGGGCAGCAAGGTGACGCTTTCGCCCGGCGCGAGTTTCAGAAGCGAGCCGGCCGTCAGCCGGCGCAGGCGCGCATCGGTGGCGACGACGACATCGCTCTCCTCGTCGACGGAGCCATCGGCCAGTGAATTGTACATCTGCAGCACCAGCGTTCCGCCGCCGCGATTGATGATGTCCTCGGTCTTGACGGCGTGGCGGTGCAGCGGGTTTGTCTGATCCCTGGCGGTGATCATCAGCTTTTCGGCATAGACCATGCCGTGGCCGGTGCCGAGCGCATCTGACGTGCCGTTGCGCAGGGTGAAGAGCACGAGGCCATAGCTTTCGAAACGGTCCTTGCCGAAATCGGTGATATCCCAGCCGAGGCGGGCATCGCGGATGGACGGACTGTCGCTCGCGGCGCGCGCCTTCAGCTCATCCGGCCCCCAATAGGCGAAGGGCGGCAGCACGAAGCCGAAGCTTCGCATGAAAGCGTCGCTCTTTTCGATGATCGCGTTGACTTCGCTGCGCAGCATGACGCTCTCCTCAACCGTTGCCCTGGCAGGATTTGAGATCGTAGCCGGTGAACACCGGAGCCGTTGCCGGCCGGCGTGGTGTGAAGCGGATGGTTTTGCTCTCGCCGGCGGTCAGGTCGAAGGCGTTGTCGCTGTAGCGACCCTCGACATCGGCCTCGATCATCACATGCAGGGCAAGAGCCGTCGCAGAGGCGATGATGTCGAAGCTGCCATCGCCGAGCGGGCGGGAGATGAGCGAGAGGCCGGAAGGTTGCAACTCCAGCGCCTTGTAGGTGCCGGTGACATGATGACCTTCGCCGCGCATGCCGTTGGAGGCTTCGAAGGACCAGAACAGCAGGTGATCTGAGGGGATATCGTCAACCGGAATGGTGAACAGCGTTGCGGCCCGATCAGGGCTGCAGGTGCCGGCGGCGGCGGTGAGCGGCGTCCTCTTGCCGTCCAGCGAAACGAGGAAGGTCTGCAGCTCGACGGTCACGGGCCCGGCTGTGTCATTGACCATGGAGAAGGCGACATCCTTGCCGTCAGATGACGGGATCGCGGCGACGGCGACCGGCTGGAAGAAGCGGCGGGCCATATAGTGCATGGCCTTCCAGTTGCCGCCGTAATCGAGGCTTGCCCAGGAGGCGACCGGCCAGGTGTCGTTAAGCTGCCAGTAGAGCGTGCCCATGCAATGGGGCTTCAGCGAGCGCCAGTAATCGACGGCGGTGCGGATGGCGAGGCCCTGCTGGATCTGGCTCAGATAGACAAAATTCGCAAAATCCTTCGGGAAACGGAAATAGCGGAACATCGTGCCGGCGATGCGCTCGTTGCCGCCGGCATTCTTCTGGTGCGCCTCCATGACCGGAGACGCAATGTTCAGGTCTTTCTGTTCGGCGAACTGGTTCACGATCGACATGGACGTGTAGGACTGGAAGCCGAACTCCGAGCAGAAGCGCGGACGAACCGTGCGGTAATTGTCGAAACTCTTGTTCTCGTGCCAGACGGACCAGTAGTGCATGTCGCCGGAACCATCGGCATGCCAGGCATCGCCGAAATCGAGATAGCCGGATGCCGGACTCGACGGCCACCAGATGAGGTGCGGCGCGACCGTCTTCAGCGCGGTCTCGATGGTACGGTTCAGGCGGTCGTAGGAGACGAGGTAACGGTCGCGATCCTTGACGCTCTCCTCGAACCAGGTGAGCGCGCCGACAAGCTCGTTGTCGCCGCACCACAAGGCAATCGACGGGTGAGAAGCGAGGCGCTTGACCTGGTATTCGACTTCGGCCGCGACATTATCGAGGAAGTCCGGCGTCGAGGGATAGAGGTTGCAGGCGAACATGAAATCCTGCCAGACGAGCAGGCCGAGCCGGTCGCAGAGGTCATAGAACCAGTCCGGCTCGTAGAAGCCGCCGCCCCAGACGCGGATCATGTTCATATTGGCGTCGACGGCCGATTGGAGCAGGTCTTCCACGCCCTCGCGGCTGACGCGCGACATCAGAGCATCGGCCGGAATCCAGTTCGCGCCCCGGCAGAAGATTTCGCGGCCATTGATGCGGAAGGCGAAACGGCTGCCGGCCTCGTCCTTGTCGGTGATGAGTTCGATGGTGCGGAAACCGATCTGGCGGATAACGCTGTCGCCGGGGACGGAGACGGTGAGTTCGCTCAGCGCCTGTTCGCCGCTGCCGGCAGGCCACCAGAGGCGTGGCTTCTCGACGGAGAAGATATGGGTGATGACAGTCTCGCCCTCGTTGACGGCGCAATCGAGGTGATCCTTCTGGTCGTCCAGCGACAGATCGAGAGAGACGATGCCGGGCTCGGCGGCATGGAGCGTGACGGTGACCTGAAGATCGACCGCGCCATTCGCCTGCGGCACCTGCCTGGCCACGACATGCTCGATGCGGGCGGTGGCGATCTTCTTCAGAGCGATACTGCCATAGATGCCGAGCGGCGCGATGGCGATGTTCCAGTCCCAGCCGAAATGGCATTGCGGCTTGCGCAGCATGTTACCGTTGGCGATGGGGGAATTGCCCTTGTGATAGGGCACGTAGAAGGGCTGCTTTTCCTGCAACTCCGCGCCTGCCGCAATGGATGAGCGGAGGATGACGCGCAGCCGGTTTTCGCCGGCCTTGAGGGCGGAAGAGACATCCGGGCGGTAGCGGCGGAAGCAATTGTCGGATTGCAGCACCAGACGATCGTTGACATAGACTTCGGCGACCGTATCGAGGCTTTCGATATCGAGATACCAGCTGCCGGAGAGATCGCCGCCATCAACAGTGAAGCTGCGCTCCAGCACCCAGTCCTTGTGGGCGACCCACTGCACATCGTCCTCGTTGCGGCCGGCATAGGGATCGGCGATGAGGCCGGCCTTCTGCAGCGCACTATGGACATCGCCGGGGATGGCGATCTCAAGCGCGTGGGACGCGTCTGCGCTGGCGAGCTGCCAGGTGCCGGAAAGATCGAGAGTGGGTGCGTTCATGGGCGGGAATTCCGGATTCTGTGGGTATGCAATGGTTTATGGAGGCGGCTTCAGCCGCCTCCGTCGCTCCCGGACATTTCCCCGGCGAGGGAGAATATCGGGAAGTTACGGCTTGCTCTCTCTTCTCCCCTGCAGGGAGAACTGCCGAGCGAAGGCGAGGCGATGAGAGGGCTCTCTCCGCGAGCTCCGAGCCAGACGCCCCCCTCATCCGGCGCTGCGCGCCACCTTCTCCCCGCCGGGGAGAAGAGGGAACGAGCAGTGAGGGAAGAGCCAGACAACATCATCAGACCCGGTTTTCCGTCGCGGAATCGAACAAAGACGCCATCGCCATATCGAAGCTGAGCTTGACCGGCGTGCCCGGCGCATAGCGGCGGTTGCCGGCGATGCGCACCGACATGGTCTGCCCGGCAAGCTTCAGCCACAGCAGGTTGTCGGCGCCCATCGGCTCCTCGATATCGACCACGGCATCGTGGAACT
>JAVBSF010000403.1:0-10050 GCA_031556925.1 Pararhizobium sp. | reverse complement strand
CCGCTACCGCGCCCTCGGCGTCGACCGGATCGTGGTCAAGATGGGCCCCGAAGGGGCGCTGATCCATTGGGACGGCACGGAAACCGCCGTCCCCGCCACCCGCGCCACCGTGGTCGACACGACCAGCGCCGGCGACAGTTTCAACGGCGCGTTTCTCGCCCGTTATGCCGTCAATGGTGACGCCAAGGCAGCAGCAGAGTTTGCAGCCAGGGCAGCCGCTGCCGTCATCCAGCACCACGGCGCGCTGATTGCCGCCGACAAGCTGCCAACACCATAGAGAAGAAGCGGCTTACCGCTTCTTCTTCTTGTTTTCAAACGGGTTATCCGAAGCGCGCAGATGGATGCGGATCGGGACGCCCGGCATGTCGAAATCGTTGCGCAGGCCGTTGGTCAGATAGCGGATATAGCTTTCCGGCACGGCATCGGGGCGCGTGCAGTTGATCATGAAGCCCGGCGGACGGGCCTTGACCTGCGTCATGTATTTCAGCTTCAGGCGACGGCCTGAAACGGCCGGCGGCGGATGCTGGATCTGCGTGCCATCGAGCCAGCGGTTGAGGCGCGCCGTGGAGATACGGCGGTTCCAGACCTTATCGGTATCGATGATCGACTGCATCAGCTTGTCGAGGCCGTAACCGGTCTGGCCGGAAATCGGCACGGCACGGATACCGCGCGCCTGCGGCAAAAGCCGCTCGGTCTTTTCGCGCAGATCGGCCAGCAGTGCCTGCGGATCTTCAACCAGATCCCACTTGTTGAAAGCGAGGATGGCCGCGCGGCCTTCGCGGATCACCAGATCGACGAGCTGCAGATCCTGCTTTTCGAAGGGGATAGTCGCATCGAAAACGATGACGACGGATTCCGCGAAACGGATCGAGCGCAGGCTGTCGGCGACGGAAAGCTTTTCGAGCTTCTCCTGCACTCGCGCCTTCTTGCGCATGCCGGCGGTGTCGAACATCTTGATGGTGCGGCCGCGCCATTCCCACTCCACGGAAATGCTGTCGCGGGTGATGCCGGCTTCCGGGCCGGTCAGCAGGCGATCTTCACCGAGGAATCGGTTGATCAGCGTCGACTTGCCGGCATTCGGGCGGCCGATGATGGCGACGCGCAGCGGCTTGGTTTCGTCATATTCCGGCTCGAAATCGTCGTCCTCAGCGCCAAACTCGTCGCGAACGTCGATATTCGTTTCGGCTTCATCGATTTCCGGCGGGAAGGCACGGTCTTCGCCGATCGCAGCGACGATCGCATCGCGCAGGTCGAGCATGCCCTGGCCGTGCTCGGCGGAGATGGCGACGGGGTCACCGAGGCCGAGCGTGAAGGCGTCGTAATAGCCGCCATCCGAGCCACGGGCTTCGGACTTGTTGGCAACGAGCACCACAGGCTTGCCACGACGACGCAGCATCTCTCCGAGCGTTTCATCAGCCGGCGTCAGGCCGTATTTGGCATCGACCACGAAAAGCGTCAGATCGGCTTCATCGATGGCCGCCTCAGTCTGCATCCACATGCGGCCTTGAAGCGTTTCCGGCCCCGATTGCTCGAGACCGGCCGTATCGATGATGGTGAAGCGCAGATCGACGAGCTTGGCATCTCCCGGACGCCGGTCGCGGGTGACGCCCGGTGTGTCATCGACGAGCGCCAGCTTCTTTCCGACCAGACGGTTGAAAAGCGTGGACTTGCCGACATTGGGACGACCGACGATGGCGACGGTGAAGTTCATCGAGAATTCCTGTTCTTCACGCGCCCGTCAGGACGCCTTGCCGCTGGCAGTGATCAGATCGAGCAGCATCTGGGCGCGGTTTGCCAGATTGCGCGGGCTTTGCGTATCGTCGATGATCTGCTGGAACCAGCCCTTGGCCTTGGGCATATCGCCGGCCTTGTAGGCGGCGAGACCGAGCGCCTCGCGGGCCGAATGGCGAAGGCCGTTTGCGGGAACAGCAAGCTGCTCGACCTCCGCCGAAACCTGCTCGTAGGTGCCGGTATCGACCAGCAGATAGCCGGCCCGGATGCGAGCCGCATCGCGCATGGCGACTGGCAGGCTGCCATCCTTGGCGATCTCGGAGAAGGTGGCGATGGCGGCAGCCGTATCGCCCTTCTGCGCCTGCAGCGTGGCGGCGCGCATGCGGGCCAGCACCGGGTAGGCGCCGTAGCCATCCTTTTCGAGCGTATTGAAAGCGGCAAGCGCCTCATCCGTTTTGTTATCCTTGGCAAGCGTCAGCGCCGCCAGGAACTCATCGCCGGACTTGGAGGCCGAGCTTTCGCTCCAGTATTCATAGCCGACCTTGCCGATCGTACCGAAAACGATCAGAACGGCGATGGCGATGATGACGCCACCGAAACGTTCCCAGACATTCCGCATCTGGTCGGAGCGTAGTTCGTCATTGACCTCGCGGATAAAACTGTCGTCCTGGTTCGCCATGCCTGCTCCGGATACCCGGCCTTCTTCTACTGAATGATCGGAAAGATTTTGCGCCTTCTACCCCATTTTGCGGCGGTTGTAAGGGGGGATCGACGAATTGGCCTATCCCATGACGATCGGCGACACGCCGATCAACAGTTCGTGCAGCCGCCAGACGAACAATGCATAGACGACGAGACCGCCGGCAACGGCCATCACGTCATATGCATAAGAGACGAAAACCGGTTGCGTGATCTCGCCCGCGCGCCAGCGGCGCTTCATCGAAATCCGCAGGATGACGCCCCAGGCGAGGAACGTCGCGAACAGCAAGACTGAATTGGTTTCGCCATTGGCCATGAGATGGGCCAGCGCCCAGATCTTGATCGCGAGGACGGCGGGATGCTTCGTCGCAGCCTTGATCCTGCCCGCCGGCAGAAAGGCCGCGACCAGACAGATGCAGGCGAAAATCATCAGCGTCAGCGCGATGTGGCTCAAGAATTTCGGCGGATTGTAAAGCATGCCCGCAGTCGCGCGGGAGGCGTCGAAGCCATAGGCGATCAGACAGAGCCCGACGAGCGCGCAGATGCCGTGGATCGCATGCCACGCGCCCTTGCCCGCCCTTGCAATCACCCCGTCGCGCAGACCGGGTGCAAAACTGCGCACCAGATGAATGCCGAGAAAAATGATGATGCCGAGAATGAGAATGGCCATGTCCAACCTGCCCTGAAAGAAATTCTTGTCCAAGGCCATAAAGGCAATGGTGGCGAATTTCCAGCGCGATCAAAGGATTGCCTCATTCCTGCGGCAGTGCATCGCAGCTAGTCTCTTTTCAGGCGCGATCAGACGCCGTTTCCTCCAAGGCTTATTTCCCATGTCCCGCATGCCCCGTCTCCTTCCCCTCGCCCTCTGTCTCGCCATTGTGCCCGCGCAAGCCTTCGCGGTCGCGCCGCCGGCCGAGAACGCGGGGGCTGCCAGGCGCGAGCAGATGGTGATCGTTTCCTTCGATGGCGCCCATGACAACAAGCTTTGGGAAAAGAGCCTCGACATGGGCAAGCGCACAGGCGCGCATTTCACCTATTTCCTCTCCTGCACCTTTCTGATGACCAAGGCCGGCGACGGTCGCGGCTATCAGGCGGCAGGCCATAAGGCAGGACGCTCCAATGTCGGCTTCGCCCAGTCCCAGGACGAAATCGCCGAACGGGTTCGCCACATCTGGCAGGCGCATCTTGCCGGTCACGATATAGGCAGCCATGCCTGCGGCCATTTCGACGGGAAGACGTGGAGCAAGGCCGATTGGACCCGCGAATTCAGGGCGTTCGACACGGCGCTTGCCACGGCATGGACGACTGCCGGTATCGAGAACGAAAAGCCGGAAGGCTGGGATGAATTCGCAAGTCACGACATCAAGGGATTTCGGGCACCCTATCTTTCGACCAGCGACGGCCTGCTGCCGGCGTTGAAGGATGCCGGTTTCGGCTACGATGCAAGCCTTGTCACCAAGGGACCGGGCATGCCGGCCACATCGGAAGGCATGCCCCGCTTCGGCCTGCCGCTGATTCCGGAAGGCCCGCAGAAGCGCCGGGTTATTGGCATGGATTACAATCTCTTTGTCCGCCACTCCATGGGCGTCGAAAACAAGAAGGATAGCACCACCTTCGAGGCGCGCGCGCTGGAAGCCTATCGCAATGCCTTCACGGCCCAGTATGACGGCGAGCGCATTCCGCTGCAGCTCGGCTTTCACTTCGTCGAGATGAACGGCGGCGCCTACTGGCGGGCGCTCGATCGGTTCCTGACGGAGACTTGCTCCAAGCCGGATGTCGCCTGCGTCAGCTACCCGGAGGCACTGGCAAGGCTCGCCAACGAAAAGAAGGCGGATCGCTCCGCCTTCTAGGTGGTTTTCGATGCTTCGTCCGGTTACGCCGGATGAACATCTTCCTCGCTCTGCGTTTCGAGATAACGTTGGTCTATGCTGGGCAAAGGCTCGTCGTAGATCGCCGCCTCGAAAGCACGCAGGCGTTTGTAGATCGACAGGAGTTCCACGATCGTCGTCCATGAATTGACGAGATACTGGAACGAATCCCGCACCTGCCCGAAGACGTTGAGGATCTGGTTCATGACGCCGAGCGTCAGCTTGCCCGCGACGATCGACGGCACCAGAACGAAGGTGCCGAACAGGTTGTCCGCCTGAAGATAGAAGATGCGGGCGATGTTGAAATACATGTAGTGGAAATAGAGGCGGAAGTAATTGCGCCGCACATTGGCGAAAAGCTGCGCAACCGTCGGTGGATCGGCGCGATCGGCATGGTCTTCGCCGTAGACGAGTTCCTTACGATAGGCCGCCTCGACACGCTGGTTGCGGAACTCCAGACCTGGAAGCTTGATACCGACGGCCGCAAGGAAGAACGTCCCGAACAGCGACCAGCAGACGGCGGCCCAGACAAGCGCATGCGGAACTTCGCCGATGAACGGCAGCACGCTGACCTGCTCGGAGAACTTGAACAACACCGGCAGGAAGGCGATCAGCGTCATGACCGAGCTGACAAGGCTGACACCGAGGCTTTCGACCGTGGTCGAGAAGCGCATCGTATCTTCCTGAACACGCTGGGAGGCACCTTCGATGTGGCGCAGCTTCGGCCAGTGCGACATGTAGAATTCGTTCATCGCGGTGCGCCAGCGGAAGATATAGTGGCTGACGAAGAACAGGTTCAGCACGCCGACGGTGATCGCGACAAAGGCAATGCCGGCAAAGCCGGTCATGCCCCAATAGAGATCGGCCGCCGTCGGGATCGGGGCCGTCTTGGCCAGCGCCCGCTGGATCATATCGTAGAACGGACCATACCAGGCGTTGATCGCTACGCTGACCTGAACCGAGAAATAGGTGTTGAAAACGATCAGCGCCGAGCCGAGTACCGACCAGTACTGCCATCGATGCGGGCTGTAGGTGAACCAGAAGGCGGAAAACAGCCCGGCCATCAAGATGTAATAGAGATAGAACCAGAGGAACGGCGCGGTCCAGAAAACCGATACGCCAACCACGGGCTCTTGCCCCTCCGGCAAAGGCGGCAAGCCGATCAGGGCGCCGAAATCACGCGCACCGCCATACCAGACGAAAATGGCAAGCAGCGTCCAGATAACGACGGAAGGAAAGAACAACTTCGGCTTGGGAAAAAAGGATAGAAACAAGGAGGGCACTTTCGCTAGTGGCGGGCGAAGCACCCACCTTCTCGAAGCGGGAAATTAGAGTGTTTCATTGCCAAATGGAACCATTCTGCCGGAAGGAATTTCGGCCAGAACCAAGGCCGCTGGCGAAGAGCGCAGCCTTCGCTGCGGTCGAGACGGCGGCCGACGGTAATGGCAAAAATTCATCCGGCCCGTAGGGTTGGCTGAAACAGGCCATCCACTTTGTCGGTCGGCTTGTGCGATGGGTCGGCATCGCCCTGCGCCGGCCTTCGCGTGGAAGGCCTGTTTGAGCCAACAGAATTGCTTCCATTTGGCAATGAAACACTCTGAGGCAAAAGCCCTCACCTGCCAATCACAACAGCCGAAGGTTACGGTTATTTAATCGAGGCTTATTTGCCGCCCGCCGAAACCGTCGTCGCCGTGGAAATACGCCGCCCCTCCACCGCAATCATCACCGCGCACAATAGCAGAACGGCAGCAGCGATCAGCGTCGGCAGCGTATAGCCGCCGCCCTCTGCCAGCCAGCCGGCAACGATCGGCCCGATGATCTGGCCGACGCCGAAGGCCGCCGTCATGAAGGCCAGCGCCTTGCGCGGGCTCTTGGGTGCCAAAAGCCGCCCGATCTGCAAACCATAGGCCGTCACCATGAGGAAGGTGAGACCAAGAAGAACACCGCCGACGAGAGGCGCTGCCGGCAATGGCAGGCTGACGGCAAGCACAAGGCCGATCGCCTCGACCAACAGCCCCGCGAGATAGACGCCGACGAGGCCGACACGCGGAACGACCTTGCTCCATAGATAGATCGAGACCGCTGCGGAAAGACCCGTGAGGAACCAGGCGAGGAATTCGATCGTCGTATCGGCAGCCCCCTCCCGCGCCATGGCGACGAGAAATGTGGCCGTGATGACATAGCCGAAACCGAAGAGCCCGTAGGTCAGCGTCATCACCGTAAACGGCCGGTTCCAGACAAGCGGCGGCTCGTGAACCGGGGCCGCGGCCGCGGTTTCTCTCTCAAGCATAAGACTGACCGCGATGGCCCCTGCAAAGGCGATCAGGGCACTGGACAGCCAATCCAGCCGCCAGCTCGCAAGCCCGGAGATATCGGCGCCGGCAAGCAGGAAGATCATCAGCGACGACGCCGCGATACCAAGCCCTACCCCGCCGAAATGCACGGATTGCACATGCGGATTATGCATCCGTGCGGCGCGGCCGAGCACGATGGAAGACAGGAAGATCATGGTAAAAGCGCTGGCGACGCCGGCCAGAAAGCGGATGACGATAAAGCCCGCCATACTTTGCGTAATGCCCATCGCAAGAAGGAGAATTCCCGTCGCGAGCAGCGCCCCGAGACCGACCAGACGCTCCCGGCCAGTCGCCCAGCCAAGCCCGGCAAACACCGCGCCGACCAGATAACCCACGAAGTTTGCCGAGGCGATCAGGCCGGCATCGGATGGGGAAAGCCCGAGCCCGGCCATCATGCCCGGCAGGATCGGCGTATAGGCAAATCGGCCGAAACCCATGGCGATCGCCATGGCAATGGCGCCCGCGACTGCCGTGCGGGCCAAACCCGCAGAGGAATGCGAAACTGTCATGCCGTTTTATCGCACCGCAGCAAAGCTGCCACAAACGACAAAAATTGAGCGATCGATCAACGTCGCGAATGGTGCTGCGATCAATCGGGCAGCGTCAGCACCAGGGGACCATTGCGGGTGACGACGACGGTGTGCTCGTATTGCACGGTCGGCGCGCGCGGCTCGCTATAGAGTGTCCAGTCATCGTCGCCGCTTTCGGCCCAATGGGCTCCGAGCGACAGGAAGGGTTCGACGGTAAAGACCATGCCCTCTTCCATGCGGCGCTTTTCATGTTTGTCGGGCCATGTCGCGATTTCGCCGGGCTCCTCGTGCAGCGAGCGGCCAACGCCGTGGCTGGCGAGATTGGTGATCAGCGTATAACGGTTCTTCTTCGCGAAACTGCCGATGGCATTACCGATCGCCGCCAGCGAGCGGCCCGAACGAACCTCGTTCAGCCCCACCCACATGGCGCGTTTGCCATCGCGGCAAAGCCTTTCGATCTGCGGCTTGACCGGCGGCACGGCGAAGGACGCCCCGGTATCGGAGAAGAAGCCGTTCTTCTCGGCGGAGACATCGATGTTGACGAGATCCCCGGCAGCAATCACGCGCGGGCCGGGAATGCCGTGGGCAACTTCCTCATTGACCGAAATGCATGTGGCGCCCGGAAAATTGTAGGACAGCTCCGGCGCCGAACGGGCACCCTGCTCTTCCAGAAAACGGCGGCCGACGGCGTCGAGCTCGGCGGTGGTCATGCCCGGCTCAAGGGTTGCTCCCATCAACTGGACGGCACGGGCGCAGATGCGGCCGATTTCCTTCAGCCGCTCCAGATCATCATCGTTGTTCAGGGTCATCTCATCTCGCTTTCGGGGCGTATGTAACGCTTCGGCGGCTCGCGATAAAGCCCCTTGGCGGGAGGCAATGGGCGTTAGGCAGCGGCAATCGTGGTTTCGAGAGGTCCAAAATCCTCATCGGCCTATTTCTACTGCCTATTGCCTACGTCCTACTGCCTATTCATCTCCGCCCGCACAATCGGCGCGACCTTCGTGCCGTAAAGCTCGATGCCGCGCATGATCTGGTCATGCGGCATCAGGCCGATCGCCATCTGCAGGAGGAACCGGTCGTTCTTGAAGATGCGCTGATGGCGAATGATCTTTTCCGCGACGGTTTCGGGATCGCCGAGGAAGAGATTGCCGTTCGGCCCGATCGACTGGTTGAAATGCGCCCGGTTGGTCGGCCCCCAGCCACGTTCACGGCCGATGCGGTTCATCACCTCCGCCTGCGGACCATAAAACTGATCGGCGGCGAGCTCGGTCGTATCGGCGATGAAACCGTGGACATTGATGCTGGTTTTCAGCTTCGCGGCATCCTGACCGGCCCGCCGTGCGGCTTCGCGGTAAAGATCGAACAACGGCGCATAGCGCGCCGGCTCGCCACCGATGATCGCAAGAGCCACGGGCAGCCCAAGGGCACCGGCGCGCGCCACCGATTGCGGCGTGCCGCCGACAGCGATCCAGATCGGCATCTCATCCTGCAAAGGCCGCGGATAGACGCCGCGCTCATTGATCGGCGGGCGCATATTGCCAGCCCAGGTCACGACCTCGTTGTCACGAATGGCCAGCAGCAGGTCGAGCTTTTCCGAAAAGAGATCGTCGTAATCTTCGAGATTATAGCCGAAGAGCGGGAAGGATTCGATAAAGGAGCCGCGTCCCGCCATGATCTCCGCGCGTCCCTTCGAGATCAGGTCCAGCGTCGCATATTGCTGGAACACCCGGACGGGATCATCGGAAGAAAGCACCGTGACCGCGCTCGTCAGCCGGATCGATTTCGTCTTCGCGGCGGCAGCGGCGAGAATGACGGCCGGCGCCGAGGCCGCATAATCCGGACGATGATGCTCGCCGAGCCCGAAGACATCGAGCCCGACCTGATCGGCAAGCTCGATTTCCTCGATCAGATGACGGATGCGCTCCTCACCCTCCACCCCGCGCCCGCTGAGCGCTTCCGGGTGAACATCCGCGAATGTGTAAAGACCAAGTTCCATGACGCGACCTACCTGCCTTGAGCCGCACCGAGCGGCGTCTTTCGCATCTATCTAATTGCGAAAGACAGGAGATTACAGTTCACCTGCGGAAACAATGTGTTTCGGAGCACTGATGATATCATGACGACGGTTCAAGCGCTGAGCGTCCGCCGCACCGCGTCGTTCCACCCTGATATCTTCGCCTTGCGGGTCTTGTCGTCCATATCCGGCTCGAAACGACGATCCCGTGCCCAGGTAGCGGCAAAGCCTGCCTGATCGGGCCAGACACCGGCACGACTGCCGGCAAGCCAGGCGACGCCGAGCGCTGTTGTCTCCAGAATGACCGGGCGATCGACAGGCGCGTCGAGAAGGTCGGAGAGGCGCTGCATGGTCCAGTCCGAGGCGACCATGCCGCCATCGACGCGCAGCACTGTCTCGGTTTCGTCGTTCGACCAATCCTTGTGCATGGCTTCCAGGAGATCGCGGGTCTGGTAGCAGACGGCTTCGAGTGCCGCGCGAGCAATCTCGTTGGGGCCGGTGTTGCGGGTCAGCCCGAAGATCGCGCCGCGCGCATCCGGATCCCAATGAGGGGCGCCGAGACCGGTGAAGGCCGGCACGAGATAGACATCCTGGTGCGGATCCGCATCCTTCGCCATCGGGCCGGTTTCGTAAGCCGTATTGACGATCTTCAACCCGTCCCGCAACCATTGCACGGCCGCACCGGCGATGAAGATCGAGCCTTCCAGCGCATAGGTCGTCTTGCCATCGAGGCGATAGGCGATGGTGGTCAGCAGCCGGTTCTTCGAGCGCACCATGTCCTGTCCGGTGTTGAGCAGGGCGAAGCAACCGGTTCCATAAGTCGATTTCAGCATGCCCGGCTCGAAGCAGGCCTG
>JAVBSF010000493.1:0-13120 GCA_031556925.1 Pararhizobium sp. | reverse complement strand
TCCCCTCGCCGATAACGGTATCGTCCATGGCGCCGCGGTCGATGGTGGTGCCTGCGCCGATTTCGACATTATCCTGGATGATGACGCGGCCGATCTGCACGATCTTGATCATCCCGCGCGGGCCAGGCGCGAAGCCGAATCCGTCCTGACCGATACGAGCGCCGGGATGGACGATCACATTGTTGCCGACGAGGCTGCAGAGCACGCTGGCCCCGGCCGTGATCGTGCAATTGCGTCCGATGCGCACATCCGGGCCAATGACCGCGCCTGCACCGATCCGCGTGCCTTCGCCGATCTCCGCACGGGCACCGATGACAGCAAAAGGCTCGACCTCGACACCGGCTTCAAGACGCGCGGACGGATCGATAGCCGCCCTGTCGGAAACGGTAGCCTCGGAAAGCAAGGGGGAAGGCCGCAGTGCCGCGGGATGTAGAAGACCGCCGGCAAGCGCAAAGGCAGCATGGGGTGTCGCTGTCAGTAGAATCGGAATTCCTGCCGGAACAAGCGGCGCAATCGACGTGTCGCAAATAACCGCCGTGGCTTCGCAGGTCTGAAACTCCTCGCGATTGCGGCGAGAGAGCATATAGCAGACGTCTCCGTCCTTCGCCCGGTAAACAGGCGATACGGATCGGACGAGCCGATCCGCCGCGTCTGCATTTTCCAGCTTCGCGCCAATAGCATCCGCCAGATCGCTCAGACGGATGCCGCCGTGTGGCGGGAAGAACCAGTTTTGTTCCATGGTCGAAACTCCAGAACAGATACGCAGGCAGTTCTGGACTGCTCAGATCAGAAGGACGACGAGATGCCGAACTTGAGGTTCTGAGTGCGGTCGTAGTCTTCCTTGGCGATCGGGAAGGCATAATCGACGCGCAGCGGACCGAACGGCGAAGCCCAGAGAAGACCCACGCCGACCGAAGCACGCAGCGACATGTCCGTACCGACGATATCATCGGCAGTGGTTGTCTTCACGTCGTTACCGTAAAGCGTGCCTGCATCGACAAAGACCGCACCACGGAAACCAGCGTCGCGCGGAATACCCGGCAGCGGGAACGTCGCCTCAGCCGAAGCCGTGAAGTAGGTCGTGCCACCAATGGCGTCATCATAGGTCAAGCTGCGCGGACCAATGCCGTTACGCTCGAAACCACGGATTTCGTTCGTTCCGATCTGGAACTGGTCGAAGACTTCGAGATCGCCAGACGTCTTGAAGACGTGGCCAGCGGTACCCGACAGCGAGCCGATGATGTCAGCGTCGTCATTCAACGTATAGAACCACTTACCCTTGGCTGTCAGCTTGTAAAAATCCGACGTGCCGCCAAGACCGGCGAACTCCTGCGTAACCGAAGCCAGAATACCTTCGTGAGCCATCTGGGGATCGTCAAGCGTATTGTAGGTCAGGCTCTGCGAAACGGAAGAACGCGTCCAGTCGCCATCCTCGATCGCCCGAACATATGGCGACGAAAGGTCAGTTACGTCGCCGTGGTAATCCAGCTTCGTATAGTTATAGCGGAACGTGGTCGACATCGCTTCGGTGATCGGCGCTGTTACGCGCAGGCTGAAGCCCTGATCGTTGTAGCTGTAGTTATCGTCGTCGTAGTCGTTCTCGTTCTTGAAGATGTCGAAACCGGCAGCGAGGCGATAGCCAAGGAAATACGGCTCCGTGAAGGAGAAGTTGTAGGTGCGGGTGTCCTCGCCACGGCCGGCGGCCAGGCGAATGTACTGACCACGGCCGAGGAAGTTCTTTTCCTCGATCGATGCTTCGAGCAACAGGCCGCCACCGCTACCGGCGGAATAACCCGCACCGATACCGAACGAACCGGTAGATTGATCCTGGACGTCGACGACAACCACCACGCGGTCTGCTGCCGATCCCTGCTGGGTCGAAATATTGACCGTGGAGAAGTAACCGAGCGCCTCAAGGCGACGCTTCGCCGATGCGATCATCTCCTGGTTGAAGGCGTCACCTTCGCTCATATCGAACTCGCGGCGGATGACGTAGTCACGCGTACGGGTGTTGCCGCGAATTTCGATGCGCTCGACGTATGCGCGCTCGCCCTGATCGACAAGATAATCGACCGCGATCGTGCGGCTGCCGAAATCGCGATTGCCGCGCGGGGTAACGCGCGCGAAAGGATAGCCCTGCGCAGCAACGCGCCTGGAGATCGCCGACATGCTGTTCTGCACATCCTTGGCGCGGTAGATCGAGCCCTGCGAACTGGAAATGAGGCCCTTCAGTTCTTCGGCATTGACGCCTTCAACCGTCGATTCGACGTTGACGGCACCAAAGTCATAGCGCTCGCCTTCTTCGACCGTGATGGTCACGGTGTATTCGTTGGTCGCCTCATCCAGAACGGCGTCGGAAGAAACGACGCGGAAGTCGGCATAACCGCGGTTGAAGTAGAACTGACGCAGCAGTTCCTCGTCGGCGCGCAGCTTGTCTTCGTTATAGACGTCCTTGCGGCTCAGGAACGAGAAGATGCCCGATTCCTTGGTCGCGATGACAGACTGGAGGCGACCGTTGCTGTAGGCATTGTTGCCAACAAAATTAATCGCCGTGATCTTGGTCTTCTTGCCCTCGTCGATGACGAAAGCGAGGTTCACGCGGCCTTCGGCGATCGGAACCACCTGGGTCGTGACAGTGACGTCGTTACGGCCGGTCGCGGCATAGGCGTCCTTGATCGACTGGATATCACCTTCGACGGTCGCTTCGCTGTAGGGGCCAAGAGCACGCGAGCGCACGACCGTCTGCAGCTTGTCGTCCTTGATTTTGCGGTTGCCGTTGAACACGACCTGGTTGATCAGCTGGCTTTCAGAAACGGTCACGACCAGCGTACCGCCGGACACATTGATGCTGACGTCGGAGAAATAACCGGTCTGGTACAGGCGCTTTACGGAAGAATCGATATCGGTGTTGGTGAAGCTCTTGCCGGGAACGATCGTGATGTTGGCGCGCACTGTTTCGGCGCTGACACGGGTTGCACCACGAACTTCGACACGGCTGATCGTTGCGGCTTCTGCTACAGATGCACTTGCAAGCGTTACGATACCGGAACCCGTTGCCACCATACTCGTCGACAGTGCAACGGCCGACACCGCGTTCAAAAATCTTGAACCAGCTTTCATAAACTTTACCTTCTTCCCAATGTCCCGCAGCGAACTCGCACCGACTCCGGTCACGTTTGCCGTTTTAACCGCTTTTCCCATACAAGCAAGGTCGCTCGTTAATTTCTGTTTACTTCAATTCAAACCGTGGCCTAACGGCCACTCCGGACTTCAATTATCGTAAACAATTCCTTTCAGCCGAGGCTGTGAAATCGATAAATCCAGCTTCTTTCCCGCCCGCGCATCCGCCGCTTCCGTTTCTGAAAACTAGCCCAGCAGCGAACTGATGTCGTTCCAGGTGGCGAAAACCATAAGCATCAGGATCATTGCAAAACCGATACGGAATGCGACGTCCTGCGCTGCCGGTCCCACCGGCTTCCCCCGAATGGCCTCAACCGCATAAAACATCAGGTGACCGCCATCAAGTACGGGAACGGGCATAAGATTGAGCAATCCAATGGAAACCGACAGAACCGCCGCCAGATGCAGCACCGCCACAATGCCTATCGTCGCCATCTGGCCCGACGCTTGCGCGACACGGATCGGCCCGCCGAGCTGATCGGCCTTCATGCGTCCCGTCACCAGATTGGAGAGATATTTGAACGTACCGGTCACGATATTCCAGCTCTCGACCGCGCCCTGCCCGACCGCTTCAATCGGCCCATAGGTCTCCAGCCGGAAATTTCCGGTCTCCTGATTCGTCAGAATGCCGATGATGCCAAGCTCGACCTTGTTGCCGAACTGGTCGGTGATTTCCGTACGGCGCGGCACCATCGGCAGATCCAGCACGCTTCCCTTGCGCTCGACCCGGATCACGATTGGCGTCTCGGGGCGAATGCTGACATAGCGGCGCACATCGTCGAAGGTCTTCACCGCATTGTCGTCGATTGCCACCAGCAGGTCGCCCGGCAGGATGCCCGCTTGCGCCGCCGCGCTGTCCGGCTTGACCTCGGCGACGATCGGATCGGCGATCTGTTTGCCGTAAATCGAAAACAGCACCGCGAAGATAGCGATCGCCAGAATGAAATTGGCGATCGGCCCGGCGGCAACCGTCGCCGCACGCTTCCAAAGGGCCGCGCCCAGAAACGTGCGATCCCGCTCCTCTGCCGGAAGCGCTTCGAGCTTGCCGTAATCGGGCGTGCTTGCCGCGTCCTCGTCGCCGTAGAACTTCACATAGCCGCCGAGCGGAATGGCACATATCTTCCAGCGGGTCTGGTGCCTGTCCGTGAAGCCGGCAACCTCAGGGCCGAAACCGACGGAAAACGCGAGGATACGGATGCCGGACCAGCGACCGATCAGATAGTGGCCCATTTCATGTACGAAAACGAGAAGGGTCAGAACCAGAAGAAACGGCACGATGTAGCCTAGAACAAAGTGCATCGTATCGACGAGGAAAGTCATTTCGTACCTCAAATCTAGCGCAGGGAGATCGCGGAAATCGCCTTGCGGTTCTCCCGGCCAGTCATGCCCCTAAAGGCCGAGCAGGGCCGCTCCGACGAGCTGCCCCTGCGCACCCTGCGCCAAAATCGTCGCCAATGCCACGAAAAGCGCAGCAAAGCTCGCAAAAACCAGCCCGTCCACCCGGTCCATGACGCCGCCATGACCGGGGATGATCTTGCCGGAATCCTTCACGCCGAAGCGGCGCTTGATAAAGGATTCAAACAGATCGCCGCACTGGCTGGAAATCGAAAGAAACAGCGCGAGCAATGGAATGCGCATCTCCACGGTGGAAAATTCCGCCATGTAAACGCCAACACCTGCCAACACGCCGAAGGCGGCGCCGCCGATGGCGCCCGACCATGTCTTGCCGGGGGAGATCTTCGGCGCGAGCTTCGGCCCGCCGATCGCCCGGCCGACGAAATAGGCGAGGATATCCGTCGCCCAGACCACCGCGAAAACAAAGACCATGGCGATCAGCCCGATATGGGCATCGTCGCGAATGGCCGCCAGCGATATGCCGGTCAGCCCCGCATACAGGATGCCGCCGCTCAGCCACCAGCTTGTCTTGCGAATCATGACCCAGATCAGGGAAAGCACCAGAAATAGGCCGAGCGCGGGCAGCGTCCAGGCTGTTTCGCCCGTGAGAACCAGTCCGGCAAGCACGGCCTGCGAAAGCCAGCCGAGGGCATTGCCCTGGAAATCGCGCTCACCGAGCCGGGTGATCGTCGACCATTCGGAATAGACCAGCAGCGCAATGACGACGGAAAGCAGCCTGAAGGAAATTCCGCCTGCCCAGGTCGCGGAAAGGGCGACAACGGCAAGAACGATGCCGGAGACGATGCGCAGTTGCAATTCTCTCTGCATCAGGAACCAACCGCCAGCGTCGCCGGCTGTTTCGATAGCCCGCCGAAACGCCGCTCACGGGATGCGTAGCGCTCCAGAGCGGCGAGAAAGCCCTCGCGATTGAAATCCGGCCAGAGCTCCGGCACGAACATGAGTTCGGAATAGGCCGCCTGCCAGAGAAGGAAGTTGGACAGCCGCTCCTCTCCGCTGGTGCGCAGCACCAGATCGGGATCGGGGATACCGGCTGTATCCAGGCGGCTTGCGATCCGCTCCGGTGTGATCTGCTCGGGCAGCAAGCGGCCTTCGCTGACATCGACGGCCAGCGAACGCATCGCTCGCGCCATCTCGTCGCGCGCCCCGTAGTTGAAAGCGATGACGAGGGTGATGCCGGTATTGCCACGCGTCGTTTCTTCGGCTTCCAGCAGCAGCGGCAGGATATCGCCGCGCAGATTGCTCTTGTCGCCGATGATGCGGATGCGCACGTTCTGGCGATGAAGATCGGCAAGATCGCGACGGATGAAGGCCTTGAGCAGCCCCATCAGATCCGAGATCTCGTCTTCCGGACGTGTCCAGTTTTCGGACGAAAACGCAAACAGCGTGAGGTAGCGAATGCCCGCCTCGCCGGCCGTGCGAACCGCCTCGCGCACGGCTTCGACGCCCTTGCGATGCCCCATGGTACGCGGCAGGCCGCGCTTATTGGCCCAGCGGCCGTTGCCATCCATGATGATGGCAACGTGCGTGGGAACATTTCTCAAAGGCGAAATAGACATCGATGGTCCGGAAAAGAGAGACTCGAAATACGCAGACTATACCTGCATGATTTCCTTTTCCTTCTCGCCGAGCAAGCGATCGATGTCCGAAATCATGTCATCGGTAAGTTTCTGGACCTTTTCCGACTGGCTACGGCTCGTGTCCTGACCGATATCACCGTCCTTTTCCGCCTTTTTCAAGGTGTCCATGCCGTCCCGGCGCACGTTGCGCACCGCAATCTTGGCCTTTTCGGCATAGTCATGGGCCACCTTGACCAGCGATTTGCGACGCTCTTCGTTGAGTTCCGGCAGCGGGATACGCAGATTCTGGCCGTCGACGATCGGGTTAAGGCCGAGATTCGATTCGCGGATTGCCCGATCGACGGCGCCCACCATCGACTTGTCCCAGATGGAAACACCGAGCATACGGGGCTCGGGAACCGTGATGTTGGCAACCTGGTTCAGCGGCACGCGCGAACCGTAGGCTTCGACCATCACCGGGTCGAGAACGTTGGCCGAAGCGCGACCGGTGCGCAGCGATGCGATGTCGCTCTTGAATGCGGTTACAGCACCGTCCATGCGGCGCTTCACATCGTTCAGATCAATACCTTCACTCATGGATCAAACTCCCGTTTTCGACGTGGCCGAGCCTGACGCCGTAGATCAATTGTCGGTTACGATAGTTGCACGGCCACCGCCGGTCAGAATTTCGGCGAAACCGCCCTTCTCGTGAATCGAGAAGACGATGATCGGAATCCTGTTTTCCCGCGCCAGCGCGACGGCTGCAACATCCATGACGGCAAGGCCCTGCTGCAGCACCTGATCATGCGTCAGATGGTCATAGCGCGTCGCTGTCGGATCCTTCTTCGGATCGGCCGTATAGATGCCGTCGACCTGCGTGCCCTTGAAGATGGCTTCCGCGCCCATTTCAGCGGCGCGCAGGGCGGCTGCCGAATCCGTCGTGAAGAACGGGTTTCCGGTGCCACCGGCGAAGATCACCACGCGGCCGAGGGACAGGTGGTAAAGCGTGGCGCGCTGCGAAAAGCTTTCGCAGATTTCCGGCATGGCAATGGCGGAAAGAACGACGGTATCGATATCGAGCTTGCGCAGCGAGGTTGCCAGCGCCAATGCGTTGATGACGGTCGCCAGCATGCCCATGTGGTCGCCCGTCACCCGGTCGCCGCCCTTGGAAGCCACGGCGACACCCCGGAAGATGTTGTCGCCACCGACGACGACCCCGACCTCGACGCCCATGGCGCGCGCTTCCGCAATATCGGAAGCAATGCGATCGGCAACCGCAACGTCGATACCGAAACCCTGGTTGCCCATGAGAGCTTCGCCGGAGGCCTTGAGCAGAACACGCTTGTAGAGTGGTTTCGCCGACATTGTTTCTCCTGAGCAAATTGGTGCGTCCGCGCGGCGTGTCGCTGATCGAAGCGATCCAGAAGCGGGCCTGCGCTCATAATGGTGAAGCCGGATACACGAAGGGCACCGCGTTGTCACGCGATGCCCTTCGGTTTTCCAGATCAGGATGAAGAAATCAACCCTTGGCGACAGCGGCCACTTCAGCTGCGAAGTCGCTTTCTTCCTTCTCGACGCCTTCGCCGAGGAGAAGACGGGCCATGCCAGTGATTTCGATCGGAGCGCCAACCGCCTTTTCAGCTTCCTTGACGGCAGCTTCGACGGTGATGTCCGGGTTCATGACGAAGGCCTGCGAGAGAAGGGCGACTTCTTCGAAGAACTTGCGCATGCGGCCTTCGACCATCTTTTCGATGATGGCGTCCGGCTTGCCGGATTCGCGGGCCTGCTCGATGAAGACGTTGCGCTCGCGCTCGGCGACAGCGGCATCGACTTCGCTCGAACGGATGGCGAGCGGGTTGGTGGCGGCAATGTGCATGGCAACCTGACGGCCGATGGCATTCAGGGCATCCTTGTCGCCGGTCGACTTCAGCGCGACGAGAACGCCGAGCTTGCCGAGGCCGTCAGCAACCGAGTTGTGAATATAGGTGGCGACAACGCCGGCATCGACCGACAGAAGGGCCGAACGGCGCAGCGTCATGTTTTCGCCGATCGTGGCGATCGCATCGGTGATGGTTTCGGAAACGGACTTGCCGGTTGCCGGGTAAGTCGCGGCAGCGATCGCCTCGACCGTACCGTCGGTGCCGACGGCAACGCCGGCAATACCGCGGACGAGATCCTGGAAGGCATCGTTGCGGGCAACGAAGTCGGTTTCGGAGTTCAGCTCGACGACGACGGCCTTGGTGCCGGCGCTGGCGATACCGATCAGACCTTCGGCGGCAGCGCGGCCCGACTTCTTGTCGGCCTTGGCGATGCCCTTGGCGCGCAGCCAGTCGATCGCAGCTTCCATGTCGCCGTTGGTTTCGGCCAGGGCCTTCTTGCAATCCATCATGCCTGCGCCGGTCTTTTCGCGCAGTTCCTTCACCATTGCTGCAGTAACGCTCATCTTCTTTGCCTCTTTTGCTTGTTCGGCTGGTGTGCTGCCAGAAATCCGGCGCGCGACCAGGAGGGTTTGGCAGGGCATGACCCCTGAATGTGACATCGTGATGAAGTTTCATCGCGATGAGCGCCGCGGAATTTCGAAATGGCGGCAAGCCATCCTTCCGGGGCAAATGAACAAGGCCGCTTACATCCTAGATCGCAAACGGCCTCGTCCAGATTTTATGTCGAGAAGCGGCCGGTCACCCGGCCACTCGCTTCGATCAGGCTTCGGCGGACTCTTCGAGAGCCGGCTCGAGCGGCAGGTCAGCTGCGGCGCCGAGGTCACGGCCCGAAGCGCCCTGCTGGCGAGCGATGCCGTCGAGGGCGGCACGCGAGATCAGGTCGCAGTAGAGCGAGATCGCACGCGAAGCGTCGTCGTTGCCGGGGATCGGGAAGTCGATCTGGTCCGGATCGCAGTTGCTATCGATGATAGCGACGACCGGGATGCCAAGACGCTTGGCTTCCTGAATGGCGATCGATTCCTTGTTGGTGTCGATGATGAACATCAGGTCCGGAACGCCGCCCATGTCGCGGATACCGCCGAGAGCGCGGTTCAGCTTTTCGCGTTCGCGCTCAAGGTTCAGACGCTCCTTCTTCGAGTAGCCGGAGCCTTCCGAAGCCAGAATCTCGTCGAGCTTGCGCAGGCGCTGGATCGAGTTCGAGATGGTCTTCCAGTTGGTCATCATGCCGCCGAGCCAGCGGGCGTTGACGTAGTACTGGGCCGAACGCTTGGCGGCGTCAGCGATGATTTCCGAAGCCTGGCGCTTGGTGCCGACGAACAGAACGCGGCCACCCTTGGCAACAGTGTCGCTGACGACCTGCAGGGCGCGCGACAGCATCGGCACGGTCTGCGCGAGGTCGATGATGTGGACGTTGGAACGTTCGCCGAAGATGTACGGCTTCATCTTCGGGTTCCAGCGGTGGGTCTGGTGGCCGAAGTGAACACCAGCTTCCAGAAGCTGGCGCATGCTGAAATCAGGCAATGCCATGCCTTTTTCTCCTTTTCCGGTTAACCTCCGCAGGGCAAACAGCGTCTTACTTGGAAGATCGCCACCGGCGGAACCTTCCGGATTTCTCCCGGAAAATCCCAAACCCTACGTGTGGAATGGGCTGGCCATACAGCGGAGCGCCCAAGAAATCAACCCCTCGCCTTAGAAAAGCTTGGAGGCGCCCTACCCGGCTTATTTGCAATCGCCGGGCTGGAAGAGTTCGAGATCGGCAAGCTTGCCGCTCAGCACGAAGTCACCATAGTCCATGGTAAGATCGCGGGTAATGCCGTTTTCATAGAGCTTGAACTCCATGCGGTAGATCGGCAGCGCATCGCCGGTCTGATCATCGTTGAAATAGGAGATGGTGACCGGCCAATAGGCCTTGTCGGCCATTTCGCCGGCCTTGTTCGCATCGGCGTCGTCGGCGAGCGGCTTGCGCTCCTTGCCGACCAGCGTCGTGGTGATCAGCGTCTTGTCGCCTGAATCCGAGCCGTCGAAGATGCGCGATTCGAACAGCGTCTCGCCCTTCTTCGCCTTGTCGATCACTTCCAGCATATGCTCGGTCGGAAACAGGCTCTGGGCGAGATCCACCTGACGTTTCTCGGGCTCCGTCAGATCGACCACCACACGATGACTGTCGTCATGGGCCGAGCCGCGCACTTCCTTATCCAGCTTCTCGTCGGTGAAAGAGCGGGTGAGGAAGCGGAAGTTGCCGTTTTTCAGGTCTTCATAGGTCGTCGTCTGCTGGTCGGTCAGCTTCACCTCTTCGCCGGTATCGACCTTGGTGACAAAACGGAAACTGACGGTGTAGCCTTCGCAGGAAGAACCGTTGAATTCATAGACCATGCGGCCGTACATGCCGGAGATACCGGAGCGCTCGGAAGCATCCTTCAGCTCCAGGTCATAGACAGCCCGATGCGGCACCAGCCCATTGCCAGGCGCAGCGAACGCCTCGCAGGTCGTCACACCCGAGATACATGCCCATGCCATGACGACAATGCCTGCACGAAACATCCGTTTCCTCCTGTTGGACTCGTCCGCGATGTTATAAGAACACCGACATCGCAAGCGAGGCGCATCTGATCACGAAGCTACATGACCACTTCGTAAATCTTCGTTGTGCATGACGCATTTGCAAGGAAAACACAACAATCACCGGGAGCTATCCATGTCCGCCACGATCGAAGCCCGCCTGAAAGAACTGGGAATCACACTGCCGCAGGCCGCCGCACCCGCAGCGAATTACGTTCCTTATGTGATCAGCGGATCGCATCTCTACATTTCCGGCCAGCTTCCCATGGAGGGCGGCAAGGTCGCGGTAACGGGCCATCTCGGCGACGGCGTCGATGTCCAGACCGGTCAGCGCGCCGCCGAACTCTGCGCCATCAACATTCTCGCGCAGGCGAGCGCCGCCCTCGGCGGCGATCTCGGCCGCATCACCCGCGTCGTCAAGCTCAACGGCTTCATCGCCTCCGTGCCGACCTTCGTCGAGCAGCATCTGGTCATGAACGGCGCCTCCAACCTGATCGCAACCATCCTCGGCGATGCCGGCAAGCATGCCCGCGCCGCCGTCGGCATGGCCGCCCTGCCCTTCAACGCCGCCGTCGAGATCGACGCCGTGATCGAAATTGCCTGACGGATCACGACAATGAAGGATATCTCCTGGTTGACCGCGCAGCCGATCGCGCATCGCGGCTATCACGACATGAACCACAAGATCTGGGAAAACACGCTTTCGGCCTTTTCCCGCGCTGTCGAGAATGGCTACGCGATCGAGTGCGACGTACAGTATTCAGCCGATGGCGTGCCGGTGATCTTCCATGACGACGACATGCAGCGGCTCTGCGGCATCAAGGGCGATGTGCGCTCAAAGACGGCCGGTGAACTCGCCTTGATGGCGGTCGGCGGCACCGCCGACAAGGTGCCGTCGCTCGGCCAGCTGCTGCGCTTGGTCAAGGGCCGCGTTCCGATCATCATCGAACTCAAGGGCCGCAAGGGTGACGATGACGGCTTTGCCGATGCCGTCGTCGAAACGCTGGAGGGCTATCAGGGGCCTATCGCCCTTATGAGCTTCGATCACTGGCTCCTGAAGGATCTGAAGGCGCTCGATGCGCCCTATCCGATTGGATTAACGGCGGAAGGCTCCAAGCCGGACACCTTCTTCGTTCACGAAGAAGCGATGCAGCTCGGACTTGATTTCATTTCCTATTTCTACGGACATCTGCCAAATTCCTTCATCACGGCGCAGCGCACCCAGGGCCGTCCGATCATTACCTGGACGGTTCGTGACGGCCAGGCCGTCGAGCACACCTTTGCCCATGCCGACCAGATGACGTTCGAGGGTTTCGACCCCAGGGAAGGATCTGTCGCCCAAGTATGACCGGCGAGATAAAAATCCGAGTAGAGACCTCCTTTGCCGACATCGCGAAGGACGAATGGAACAGCCTCTCCGGCGCGGCCAAGGGCCAGCCGGGAGGCATCTACAACCCGTTTCTGTCGCACGCCTATCTCTCTTCGCTGGAGGAATCGGGATCTGCGACGGCGGAAACGGGATGGCTCGGACAGCATCTGCTGATCGAAGACAGGACCGGCCGGATTTCCGGCGGCCTCATCTCCTATCTCAAGAACCACAGCCAGGGCGAATATGTCTTCGATCATGGCTGGGCCGATGCCTTTTCCCGCGCCGGCGGGCATTATTATCCGAAACTGCAAAGCTCGGTGCCCTTCACGCCGGCAACAGGCCCGAGACTTCTCGTGCGCCCCGGCGAAGACCGCGAGAGCACGCAGGCGGCCCTTGCCGCAGGCCTGACCGAGCTGACACGGCGACACGGTGCGTCCTCCGCTCACATCACCTTTCTGCCGGAAGGCGAACTGCCGACGCTGGAGGGAGCAGGGTTCCTTCATCGCACCGACCAGCAGTTCCATTTCACCAACGCCGGATATGGCAGCCATGACGATTTTCTGGAGACGCTTGCCTCTCGCAAGCGCAAGGCGCTGAAGAAGGAACGCCGGGCCGCGCTGGAGCACGGCATCACTATCGACTGGCTGACCGGCGCTGATCTCACCGAACACATCTGGGACCAGTTCTTCGCCTTCTATATGGATACCGGCAGCCGCAAATGGGGCCGTCCCTACCTCACCCGCAAATTCTATTCGCTGATCGGCGAACGCATGCCGGACGACATCCTGCTGGTCATGGCGAGACGCAATGGCCGCTACATCGCCGGCGCCATCAATTTCATCGGCGGCGATGCGCTTTACGGCCGCCATTGGGGCGCGATCGAAGACCACCCGTTCCTGCATTTCGAAGTCTGCTACCATCAGGCAATCGACTTCGCGATCGCCCGGGGCCTCCGGGTGGTCGAGGCCGGTGCACAGGGTGAGCACAAGCTGGCGCGCGGCTACCGGCCGGTGATCACCCGTTCCGCCCATTTCCTCGCCGATCCCGGCCTGGCCCGCGCCGTCGCCGCCTATCTGCCCAGCGAGCGCCGCGAGATCGCC
>JAVBSF010000413.1:0-13866 GCA_031556925.1 Pararhizobium sp. | reverse complement strand
CCCCCTGCACGGGCTCGTCGAGCACCAGCAGATCAGGCTTGCGGGCGATCGCCCGCGCCAGAAGGGCACGCTGGAACTCCCCGCCGGAAAGATGCTGGACCTGCGCGCCGGCAAGATGGGCGATGCCGGTGGAATGCAGGGCGGTATCTATTTCCGCGCGAGACAGCGGCCCCGTCAGCGTCATCAGGCGGTTGACGGTGAGCGGCAGCGTCCAGTCGATGGACAGCTTTTGCGGGACATAGCCGACCTTCAGGCCGGCAAGCCTCGAAATCTCGCCCTCATCGGCTTTCAGGACACCGATGGCGGCTTTGGCGGTGGTCGATTTGCCGGAGCCGTTGGGGCCGATCAACGTCACGATCTCACCCCGGTTGATCGAAAACTCGACACCGCGCACCAGCCAGCGGCCGTTTCGGCGCACGCCGACATTGCTCAGCGTCACCAGAGGCGCGGTTTCGGAGGGATTGATATTCAACATGGAAAAATTCCGGCGTTGCTGTTGCCAGCCGCTATGCCACACGTTATAGCATAACGCAATTGATGTAATAACATTACGTCAATTTACAAGACAGGAACCGCCATGACCCAGACATCCGTTTCTTTCCTTTCCGTTTTCTCCCGCTCTGCCACAAACCGGCTGATCGCCCCCGCGCTTTTCGCATCGACCATCTTGTTTTCCGCGGCAGCGGCCCATGCCGAAGCGCCCAAGGTGGTCGTCTCGATCAAGCCGATCCACTCGCTGGTCGCGTCGATCATGCAAGGCGTCGGCCAGCCGTCGTTGATTGTCGAGGGCGCGGCCTCGCCCCATACCTACAATATGAAACCTTCCAATGCCGCAGCCCTGGAAGCCGCCGATATCGTTTTCTGGGTCGGGCACGGTCTGGAAACGTTTCTGGAAAAGCCGCTCGAATCGCTGGGTGGCAACGCCAAAATCGTCGAGCTGGATGATGCCCCCGGCCTCGAAAAGCTGAAATTCCGCGAAGGCGGCGCCTTCGAGGCCCATGATCATGGCGAACACGGTGACGACCATGCCGAAGGTCACGATCACGATGCGGCCGAGGAAGGCCATCATCATGAGGAGAGCGAGTTCGACATGCATCTCTGGCTCGATCCGATCAACGCCAAAACGATGGCCGCCGAGATCGAGACGACGCTGGCGACTGCCGATCCGCACAATGCGGCCCGGTACAAGAGCAATCTGGATGCGCTGAATGCGCGTCTCGATACGCTCGATACCGGTCTTGCCGCGCAGATCGCCCCCATCAAGGACAAGCCCTTCATCGTCTTTCACGATGCCTACCAGTACTTCGAGCATCGTTATGGCGTGAAGGTCGCGGGTTCGATCACCGTCAGCCCGGAAACCCTGCCCGGTGCAGAACGGCTCTCGCAGATCCACGACAAGATCGGCACGCTTGGCGCGACGTGCGTCTTCGCCGAGCCGCAGTTCGAACCGAAGCTGATCAATGTGGTGATCGAAGGCACGCAGGCGAAATCGGGCACGCTCGATCCCGAAGCAGGAGCGTTGGAGGCCGGGCCGGACCTCTATTTCCAGATGATGGAAAATATCGGCTCCTCGCTGGTCTCCTGCCTCGGAAGCGGCAACTGAGCGCCAGCGGCACGCCTTGACGCTTCGCTGCCCTGCCTCGCGCAAGCAAGGCGGGGCAGATTGCATCCGGGCGGCCCGAACCGGACGGGCGCCGGCAGGAGCATGAAACATGACCATTCAAGGCTTTGCAGCGGCGACGGCCGCTTTTGAGCGCGCCGACTATATCGAAGCCCTGACACTGTTGAGCGGAGCGCTGGACAACGAGCGCTCGCCCAAGCTGCTCGCCCTCCTCGGCGCGACATTTCACAAACTCGGCCTTCCCGCGGAAGCGGCCGAAGCCTTTGAGCAGGCGGCGAGCCTCGATCCGGAAAATCCTGTTCCCTTTCTGATCAAGGCGGCCGAAGCCCATTTCCAGGCGGAAAACGATGACACGGCCCAGTTGATCGGCATGCGGCTCGCCGATGTAGCAAAACGGAATGCCGACCTTGCCTTCGTGCTGGCCCGTTCCTTTTTGCGGACCGGAGATGCAACGCTTGCCGCCGTGCAGGCCGCCTGCCTTGCCGAAAGCGACAGGCGCGAGCATGTCGAGCTTGCAGCAAGCCTGCTTTCGGAAGACGAGCGCAGCCCCTTGCTGCTGCCGGTCTTCTCGAAGCTCGCCGCGTTTTATCCGGACGATCCCTACGCCCAGTTCAAATACCTCTCCGTGGCGCGCAATTTCTGCGATTTCGAGGCAATCGAAACGATCGAGCGGACATTCCTGCCTCGCGCAATCGCGGCGGGCGCGTCGTGGCTGGAGGGCGAGACCGCCTATTCCAACCTGCTGCGCTGCGGCGACGAGCGGCTGAACCGGCTCGCCACCAACAACCCCGCCACATCCGGCGTCGATATCGCCAGCCTCGCCCGCCAGCGGCGCGCGCGGCCTCACCATTGGGCGGAAAAGATCCGCATCGGCTATCTCTCCAACGATCTCTGGGACGACCACGCCACGATGCGGCTGTTTCAGAGCGTGCTGACGGCGCACAACCCCGCCCGTTTCGACATCACACTTTATTGCTATACCCCGGATCGGTTCGTCGGCTTCGACGGCGGCAACCGAAAGACCTGGGGCCGCATCGTTCCGGTCGGCGCGATGAGCGACGCGGAAGCCGCCGATGTCATCCGTCGCGACGGCATCGACATTCTGGTCGACCTCAAGGGCCACACCGGCGGTTCCCGCTCGGCAATCCTCAATCGCATGACCGCGCCCGTGCAGGTGGCCTGGCTCGGCTTTCCCGGCAGCGGCGTCAACGTCGATTGCGACTATGTGATCGGCGACCGCATCGTGCTGCCCGACAGCGCGAAACTTCATTATCACGAAAAATTCTGCCGCATGCCGGAGAGCTACCAGCCGAACGACCCCAATCACCGCGCCCTGCCCCCGGCAAAATCGCGCGCGGAACTCGGCCTGCCGGAAGACAAGGTGGTGCTGGCGGCCTTCAACACACAGCGCAAGATCACGCTTCGGGTTCTCGACGGCTGGGCCGCCATGCTCGCCCGCGCGCCGCAAACGGTGTTGTGGGTGATGATCGACGGCGAACGCGCGCGGAGCAACTTCCTGAAGGCGATGGCCGGGCGCGGCATTGGCGAAGAGCGTATCCTCTTCGCGCCGAAGATGGATTATGCCGGCCATATCGCCCGTCTGCAGGCGGCCGATATCGGGCTCGACACCTTCCCCTATAACGGCCATACGACGACATCCGACAAGCTTTGGGCCGGCTTGCCGGTGGTGACCTTCAAGGGCACCAACTTCGCCTCGCGGGTTTCCGAAAGTCTTTTGACGGCGCTTGGCGTGCAGGAACTCGTCGCGAACGATCGGGACGGCGCCGTGGCGCTTGCCGTGCATCTTGCCGGATCGGCGGAAGAGCGCGACCTTCTGAGGAAGAAGATTGCGGACAATCGTTTCCGGGCGCCGCTCTTCGATGCCGAGCGATTCTGCCGGCATCTGGAAACTGCCTATGAGACCATGGCGGCTCGGGCGAAAAACAGGTTGCCGCTCGAGCATTTCGATGTGCCCGCCCTGCCGGCGCGCACATCGGATTTTCGCTGACGCCGATCAGTTCGCGGCGACGATGCCGGCGATGACGCCGGTAGCGATGCTGATCAGCAGGAAGTCGTTATCGACGCGCACCCACTGCTGACCGCGCGGCGGCGGCTGCAGCCGGTAACGACGATAATCGTTGACGGCATGGGTGCGGCGGCGCTCGGCCTGCGACATGCGATGCCCACGCGCCCAGCGGTTCTTCTTCACCACGACCTTCTTTTCGATGATCCTGGTGTTTCCGTGTTTGTAGACGTTGCGCTCGACATGCCGCTCCTTGGCCTGAGCAACCTCGAACGAGGCCGACTGGGGCTGCGCGAAAGCCGTGGGCGCCACAAGGAAAGAGCTTGCGACCAGAGCAATGAACAGACGTTTCATCGGGGTGTCCTTTCGTGTTTGACACCCCTTAACTAGCGGCAGCACGATGAATGGAAACTGAAGGATACCATTACATATTTGTAATGATATCCAACACTTATCAGCATTAACTGATAAATCGATCGAAGATATGGCAGTCTTTACAACGCCTCGTAGGAGAAGCGATCGAAATCTGCCTCCTTCACCCGGCCCGAGGTATCGAAGGCAAACATGCCGGCAAAAGCGCCGGTGAACGAACCATGTTCGCCACGCCCGCCCTCGTCCGAAACGACACCGGCATCGAGCACCGGACCAAGCGGCCGCCAGACACGGAAACCATCGGCGTGCCAGAAAAATTGCAGGTCGTTGTCGCGGATTTCCATCGCGAGATGCACCCTGCCCGCCGGAACCGCCTCGCCGCTTCCGACCGGGAAGGTCATGCGGCCATGCGGGAAATCGCCGTCGCAGGAAAAGATGGTGACGACGCGGCCGAGCTTCTCATGCAGCGTCACGGCGACGGCATGGAACTTGTGTCTGTTATAGTAATGCGTCAGACCGGCTGCCTGCTGGTAGGTGTCCGGATCGAAATCGACGACCGTTTCGGCCCGGAACGAATGATGCTCCTGGCGGCGGGCGACAAGCGTCTGCTCGAACCAGCTGCCGATGCTTTCACGGCCGAAAAGACGCAATGAGCCGGGATTTGCCGTCAGGGAAAACAGGCGCGCGGGAAAGGGTGTGCGCAGCCACTGGAACTCGAAGGGCAGGTCCGGGCTATCGAAATCGGTGGCGACCCTTGCCGGCTTGTCGATGACGGCGACATCCGCCGGGGCTGGCACATCGACGGCCGGCACGACACCGCCCTCTTCCAGATAGAGCCAGCCGTCGTCCTTCCAGGCGCATTTCTGCAAGGCGGTTTCGCGGCCGAGCGTGCAGCGCCGCTTTGGCGCGAGCGGGCGTCCCATCAGATGGGTGTGGTAAACCTGCCCGTCCGGGGTTTCGACATACTGGCCGTGACCGGCGCGTTGAAGAGGCGCATCGGGATCATCCTTCGATGTGATGAGGTGCAGCTGCGGATGCGTCTCATAGGGGCCATCGATGGAGCGCGAGCGGGCCATGGTGACGACGTGATCATAGCCGGTGCCGCCTTCGGCGGTGGTCAGATAGTACCAGCCGTTGCGCTTGAAGAGATGCGGACCCTCCACCAGCCCCTGTTCGCTGCCGGCGAAGATATTGCGGATCGGACCGACGAGGGATTTCGAAACAGGATCCCATTGCTGTAGCAAGATGCCGTCGAAAGCCGGTGATTTCGGCGCGCCGCCATAGCTTTCGGTACGGTGATTCCATTGCATGTTGAGGAACCACTTGCGGCCGTCGTCGTCATGAAACAGCGATGGATCGAAGCCGGAGGAATTGATGTAGATCGGCTCGGACCATTCGCCTTCGACGGTCGGCGAGGTCACGATATAATTGTGCGCGTCCTTGAAGTTTCCGTCGAAGCGCTTGACGTCGGTAAAGACCAGCCAGAACAGACCGTCGGCGTAGGAAAGACAGGGCGCCCAGACGCCGCAACTGTCGGGATTGCCGCGCATGTCGAGCTGGCTTGCCCGCTCCAGCGGCCGCCGCACCAGCGTCCAGTTCACGAGATCGCGCGAATGGTGGATCTGCACGCCCGGATACCATTCGAAAGTGGAGGTGGCGATGTAATAGTCCTCGCCGACGCGGCAGATGGACGGGTCCGGGTTGAAGCCCGGAAGGATCGGGTTGCGGATTGTTGCGACCATGATGGCGACCTCCTCTTCGCTTGCGCGGCATCCAGCACCAAAGGAAGCCTGAGAACAAGGACAGCCACATTCGATTCCACACTTCCCTCGAAAACTCCAACTGCAACGTTGCAGGAACGACACACGCTTCGCCGCCACACTGAATTGCGCGTATGTCGATCCGGAATTTCGAATATTCGACTTTAGTCTTGCTCCGTGATGCAAGCCCTGCAAAACCCTGCGTTTTCCCTTGAAAGACCCGGTGAAATCGGCACTCTGAAGAGTGCGGGGAAAAAAGGAACAAACCCTGCGGGGAGGATTTTATGGCACCACTTCTCGGCATCAGCCGAACAATCGACGCCGTGACCGAATTTATAGGCAAGGCGGTTTCGTGGCTCATTCTGGTCGCCGTGCTCGTCAGCGCCGGCAATGCCGTGGTTCGAAAGGTTTTCAACACATCGTCCAATGCGTGGCTGGAAGCGCAATGGTATCTGTTTGGCGCAGCCTTCATGTTTGCGGCCGCCTATACGCTGAGCCAGAACGAGCATATCCGAATCGATATCGTCTACGGCCAGTTCTCGCGCCGGGTACAGCACTGGATCGACCTGCTCGGACATCTGCTGTTTCTGATGCCGTTCGTGCTGCTCATGGCTTATTACCTGGTACCCTACGTGCTTCTCTCCTACCGCTCCGGTGAGGTGTCTTCGAGCGCGGGCGGCCTGATTATCTGGCCTGCCAAGGGCGTTCTGCTGATCGGCTTCATTCTGCTGGCGCTGCAGGGCGTCTCCGAAATCATCAAGAAGATCGCGGTCATGACCGGAAACATGGAGGATCCGACGCCCTATGTGCCGACCCATGCGCCTCTTGACGAAGCTGTGGTGCCGGAGGTGCGTCCATGATCGAGTTTATTGCGGAAAACCTCGCGCCGATCATGTTCGTATCGCTGATCGTGTTCCTGCTTCTGGGATATCCGGTCGCATTTTCGCTTGCGGCAAACGGCCTGCTTTTCTTCATCATCGGCGTCGAACTTGCGCCGCTGTCCGACTCCATCAACCTCTCCTGGCCTCTGCTGACGGCCTTGCCCGATCGATTCTGGGGGGTGATGTCCAACGACACATTGCTCGCCATACCCTTCTTTACCTTCATGGGGATCGTGCTGGAGAAATCCGGCATGGCGGAAGATCTGCTCGATACGATCGGCCAGCTGTTCGGCCCGATCCGCGGCGGCCTTGCCTATGCGGTGATTTTCGTCGGCGCGCTGCTGGCGGCGACCACCGGCGTCGTGGCAGCATCGGTCATCGCCATGGGCCTGATCTCGCTGCCGATCATGCTGCGCTACGGCTATGACCGCCGCATCGCATCGGGTGTCATCGCCGCCTCCGGCACGCTGGCGCAGATCATTCCTCCGTCCCTCGTGTTGATCGTTCTCGCCGACCAGCTCGGCCGTTCGGTCGGCGACATGTATGCCGGCGCGCTCATTCCGGGCCTCGTCCTGACCGGCCTCTATATGGGCTACATCCTGCTCATGTCCTTCGTGAACCGCAACCTCATGCCGGCGCTGCCGCTTGAGGCGCGCACGCTGGGCTCCGGGGTCACATCGCTGATCGTGGCGCTGATCGTCGCCGGCGCGATTGCCTATGGCGCCCATGTCTATCTCTACCCGACACAGGGCGAGAATGCCGACATTCTCGGCGCGACCGTCGGAACGCTGGTGATCTATGTCGTTGCTCTTGCGGACAAGACCCTCAACATCAACGCCATGTCGCGGCTGGCGCAGCAGGTCATCATCGTCCTCATCCCGCCGCTGGCGCTGATCTTCCTCGTGCTCGGCACCATCTTCCTCGGCATCGCGACGCCGACCGAAGGCGGCGCTATGGGTGCGGTCGGCGCGCTGATCATGGCGGCGGCCAAGGGGCGGCTGAACATGGAGGTCATCCGGGGCGCGCTGACGGCAACGACAAGGCTCTCAGCCTTCGTGCTGTTCATCCTGATCGGCGCGCGCGTCTTTTCGCTGACCTTCTACGGCGTCAACGGCCACCTCTGGGTCGAGCATCTGCTGGTAGCGATGCCGGGCGGGGAAACCGGCTTCCTGATCGCCGTCAACCTGCTCGTCTTCTTCCTGGCCTTCTTCCTGGATTTCTTCGAGTTGGCCTTCATCATCGTACCGCTGCTGGCGCCGGCCGCCGACAAGCTGGGCATCGACCTCATCTGGTTCGGCGTTCTGCTTGGCATCAACATGCAGACGAGCTTCATGCATCCGCCCTTCGGCTTTGCGTTGTTCTATCTGCGGTCGGTCGCGGCGAAGGTGCCCTATCTCGACCGCATCACCGGCAAGACGATCCAGCCCGTGACCACCGGCCAGATCTATTGGGGCGCCGTGCCCTTCGTCTGCATCCAGATCATCATGGTCGCGCTGACCATCATGTTCCCGCAGATGGTGATGCACTACAAGGGCGCGGGCACGGGCATCGATCCCAACACGATCAAGATCGAGGTTCCCGGATTCGGCGGCGCTGGCGGGCTTGGCCTGCCGGCGGACGGCAACAACGGCGGCCTCGGGCTTCCGGGCGGCCTGCAGCTTCCGGGCGGCAGCCCGCTGGACAACAATGGCGGGACCACCCAGCCACCGGCCAATGGCGGCACGGAGCAGCAGAAGGCACCGGATCTCACTGCGCCGCCGTCGTTCAACTGAGGCAATCGGCAAAAAACAGAGGGCGGCTCATCGGGCCGCCCTTTTTCTTTCAGCCGCGGTCCCGGCTCACAGCTTCTTCGCTGGATTTTCGCGGTACCAGTCGACGATCACAGGCGCCGTGCTCTCGATGACATAGAAAATCTCGTCGCTGTCATCATGCTTGTGCGCGCCGGGGCCTTCATGCCGGGCCTCCAGCCACCATTCGGAGATCGAGAAGCGATTGCCGGTTTCGGGACCATCCGCCTTGAAGACGGCCCGGATGGCGCCCATGTCGTAGCGCCGCCCGCCATCAGGACCGAGAACGACCGGGGAAAACGTGTTCGACATGGCTTTCTCCTCAACAGGCAAGGGGGGCTTACGGCGGTTCCCTATCGAGCAAAAGCAGGAAAGCCGCCTGCGAGACCACAGGCGGCTTTCATTCGATTGGATGACCCGGCGGGGTACGGCGGCGAGCTTAGAGCTTGCCGGCGCGCTGCTGGATCATCATGAAAGTGTCGTAGTTGTATTCGGCGATCTGGGCGTTGAGGTAATATTCGCCGCGGAAGGCCTTGATCGATTCCCAGATCTTCTTGAAGGTCGGGTTCGTGGCTTCCATGTCAGCATAGACCTTGTTGGCCGCATCGAAGCAGGCCGACAGGATTTCCGGGCTGAACGGGCTGAGCTTGGCGCCGTTTGCGACGAGGCGCTTGATCGCCGACGGGTTCAGGTAGTCGTATGTCTGCAGCATGTTGGCATCGGCCGCCTGGGCGGCGGTGCGCAGCAGCGACTGGTAGTTCTTCGGCAGACCTTCATAAGCCGCCTTGTTGAACATGACGTGAACCGTCGGGCCACCTTCCCACCAGCCGGGATAGTAGTAGTACGGCGCGACCTTGTAGAAGCCGAGCTTTTCGTCGTCATAGGGGCCGACCCATTCGGCCGCATCGATGGTGCCCTTTTCGAGCGCCGGGTAGATATCGCCACCGGCGATCTGCTGCGGCACGACGCCGAGGCTTTCCATGACCTTGCCCGCAAAGCCGCCGACGCGCATCTTCAGGCCCGACATATCCGCGACGGTCTTGATTTCCTTGCGGAACCAGCCGCCCATCTGCACGCCGGTGTTGCCGCCGGGGAAGCCGATGAGACCCTGGGTCGCCAGGAACTCGTTGAACATGTCGATGCCGCCGCCATGGTACTGCCAGGCATTGTGGCCGCGGGCGTTGAGCGCGAAGGGAACGGCGGCGCCAAGCGCCCAGACCGGATCCTTGCCCCAGTAGTAATAGGAAACCGTGTGGCAGGCTTCGACCGTGCCGGCAGCGGCGGCATCAGCCGCCTGCAGGCCGGGCACGATTTCGCCGGCTGCGAAGACCTGGATCTGGAAATTGCCGTCGGTCGCTTCCGACACGTACTTGGACAACACTTCCGCGCCGCCATAGATCGTGTCCAGCGACTTCGGGAACGACGACGTCAGGCGCCAGGTTACTTTCTGGTTGGTCTGCGCGATGGCGGGCGCGGCAAGCGTTGCGCCTGCGGCGGCACCCAAACCGCCAATGCCGGCGCGCTTGATAAATGAACGACGATCCATGTGTTCTCCTCTCAGTTTCTTTTTTGCGGACGGCCTCGCCTTTCGAGACCGCTCCTCCCCGCAGGCACCATTCCCGAAAACCCGTGGCTTTCAGAACTGCACGCAAATTTTGCGATACTTCGTTGCATGGTCGACGGCATCCGCCGACATAGCTCCGGACGCCAGATTACACGCTGGACCTGCCCTGTCCAGTCACTCCCAAATGCCATAGCTTCGACTTTTGTCTAAAACAGGAATTCAATGTTTGCAGGGACTTACATATTCTTCTCCGCCGAACTCTTTTCGCCGGAGAAAAATCGCGGCGCCCGGCGACGCACTTTGGAAAACGCAGATAAGCCGGAAGCGTATGCCTGCATTTCCCTTCCGGCGCGAAACGAGGCAATATTTTCCCCTCGGACGCGGCAAAGCAGGCGCGGGTTTCTCGGTTTGACGGGACAGCTTCCGTATTGTGGAGCAGATGAATCTTCGGAGAAACGCCCTTATGAAACGCCTTCTGCTCATCGGTGTCGCGCTCGCGGCGCTGACCGCCCCGGCCGCCGCCGCCGACAAGCTGCTCAACGCTTCCTATGATATTTCGCGCGAGCTGTTCGAACAGGTCAACGAAGCCTTTATCGCGGCTCATCCCGGCGTGACGATCGACCAGTCCCACGGCGGCTCCTCCAAGCAGGCGCGCGCCATTCTCGAAGGTCTGGAAGCCGACGTCGTCACCTTCAACCAGGTGACCGATATCGACGCGCTGGTGAAGGGCGGCTTCGTGTCCGACGACTGGAAGAACGATTTCGCCAACAACGCCTCGCCTTATTATTCCTTTCCCGCCTTCCTCGTGCGCGAAGGCAATCCGAAGGGTATCAAGAACTGGGACGACCTCGTTCGTGACGACGTGAAGGTCATCTTCCCGAACCCGAAGACCTCGGGCAACGCCCGCTACACCTATCTGGCGGCAACCGCCTTCGCCAAGGAGAAGTTCGAGAAAGATCCGGCGCAGGTGGAAGCCTTCATCAAGAAAATCTTCGATAACGTTCCGGTGTTCGACACCGGTGGCCGCGCCGCCACGACAACCTTCGTCGAGCGCGAGACCGGCGACGTGCTGATCACCTTCGAAGCGGAAACCAAGGGCATCGCCAAGGAATTCGGCGAGGACAAATTCGATATCGTCGTGCCGCAGGTCAGCCTGCTGGCCGAATTCCCGGTCGCCATTGTCGACAAGGTGGTCGACAAGCACGGCACCCGCGATCTGGCGAAATCCTATCTCGACTTTCTCTACACTCCGGAAGGCCAGAAGGTTCTGGCTGAAAACGGCAACCGCGTAAACGACGCGACGGTCGCGGCCGAATTCAAGGACCAGTTCCCGGATGTCCGCCTCGTCAAAGTCGAGGACGTCTTCGGCGGCTGGGATCAGGTCAAGAAGGATCACTTCGATTCCGGCGCGACGCTGGATAAACTTTACGGCAGTCGTTGATCCCTCAAGGATTCTATGAAAGACCGGGCCGCGGCCGGACGTCATGTCCGCCGCGGCCTCTCGATGTTTCAAGGACAGGATTTCCTCTTGGCGCGCCGCATTCTCCCTGGTCTGCCCCTGACACTCGGTATCACGCTGGTCTATGTCGCCATTATCGTGGTGTTGCCGCTCGGCGCGCTGATCTTCAAGGCGGCAAGCCTCGGACCGGAAGATTACTGGCGGATCGTCTCCTCCGAACGGGCCATCGCCAGCTATCGGGTGACGATGCTGTGCGCGCTCGCGGCGACGCTCTTCAATCTTGTCTTCGGCATGGCGCTTGCCTGGGTGATCGTGCGCTATCGTTTTCCCGGACGGCGGCTCGTCGATGCGCTGGTGGATCTGCCCTTCGCCCTGCCCACGGCCGTTGCCGGCATTGCGCTCACGACCCTGTTTGCCAGCAATGGCTGGTTCGGCGGCCCGCTTTCGGCTCTCGGGATCAAGGTCGTCTATACGCCGCTCGGCATCATGATCGCCATGGCTTTCACCAGCCTGCCCTTCATCGTGCGCACGGTGCAGCCGGTGCTGGAGGAGCTGGATCCGGCTCTGGAGGAGGCCGGGCAGACGCTCGGCGCGACCGACCTCGAAATCTTCGGGAAGGTTCTCCTTCCGCAACTGGTGCCGGCCATGCTTGCCGGCGTGTCGCTGTCCTTCGCCCGCAGCCTCGGCGAATTCGGCGCCATCATCTTCATTGCCGGCAACCAGCCCTTCAAGACGGAAATCGTCGCGCTGCTGACCTTTATCCGGCTGGAGGAATATGATTACCCGGCGTCGGCCGCCATCGCTTCCGTGATGCTGCTTGCCGCCTTCACCATGCTTGCCGTCACCAATCTGCTGCAGGCCCGCGCCCTTCGCTACACGGTAAAGGGCTGAGCCATGAGCAACCGACGCCCTCCCCGCATCGGCGACGCGCCGCTGTTTCGCGGCATCATGATCGCGATCGTGCTGCTTTTCGTGCTGCTCGTCATCGTCGCGCCGCTCATCGTCATCGGCATCGAGGCCTTTTCCAAGGGCTGGGGGTATTTCGCCAAGACGATATCCCACTCCGATACCCGGCACGCCATCCTGCTGACGGCCCTGACCGCGCTGATCGCCGTGCCCGTCAACACCATTTTCGGCATAGCCGCCGCCTGGGCGATCACGAAATTCGAGTTTCCCGGCCGCCGCCTGCTGCTGGTCGTCATCGAGATCCCGTTCTCGATCTCGCCGATCGTCGCCGGGGTGTCCTATCTCTTCGTCTACGGCCTGCAGGGTCTGTTCGGTGAGGCGCTTGCGGCGGCGGACGTGAAGATCCTGTTCGCTTTGCCCGGCATCGTTCTCGCCAGCATGTTCGTGACGGCCCCGTTCGTCGCGCGCGAGCTGATCCCTCTGATGCAGGCGCAGGGGCGCGATCTCGAGGAGGCCGCAACCTCGCTCGGCGCCAGCGGCTTGCGGACGTTTTTCTCGGTAACGCTACCCAACATCAAATGGGCGCTGCTCTACGGCGTCATTCTTTGCAACTCACGCGTCATGGGCGAATTCGGCGCCGTTTCGGTCGTATCCGGCAACATTCGCGGCCAGACCAATACCCTGCCGTTGCATATCGAACTTCTCTATCACGACTACAATGCTGTCGGCGCCTTCGCAGCCGCTTCGATCCTCGCGATCCTGGCGATCGTGACGCTTGTCGCCAAGGTGGCTCTGGAGCGGCTGGGCGCGGGACGCGCCCGCGCGCCCTCCCTCGCAGGCAGCGCAAGAAAACCGGAGATCCAGACGTGAAAATCCGCCTCGACGAGATCGTCAAGACATTCAACAATTTCCGGGCCGTGGATAGCGTTTCGCTGGACATCGAAAGCGGCGAGCTTGTGGCGCTGCTTGGGCCCTCCGGCTCGGGCAAGACGACGATCCTGCGCATGATCGCAGGCCTCGAATATCTGGATGCCGGGGCCATTTATTTCGGCGAGGAAGATGCCACCAGCATCCCCGTCCGTGATCGCGACGTCGGCTTCGTCTTCCAGCACTATGCCCTGTTTCCGCATATGACGGTCGCGGAGAACATTGCCTTCGGCATGAAGGTCTCCAAGCGCAAGCGCTCCCGCTCCGCCATTGACGAACAGGTGGGGAAGCTTTTGCAGCTCGTTCAGCTCGAAGGGCTCGGCAACCGGTTCGCGGCGCAGATTTCCGGCGGCCAGCGCCAGCGCGTCGCGCTGGCGCGGGCGCTGGCCGTTGAGCCCAAGGTACTGCTGCTCGACGAGCCTTTTGGCGCGCTGGATGCGAATGTGCGGCGCGATCTGCGCCGCTGGCTGCGCAAGATCCACGACGAACTCGGCATCACCACCCTGTTCGTCACCCATGATCAGGAGGAAGCACTGGATCTTGCCGATCGCGTCGTCATTCTCGAC
>JAVBSF010000100.1:0-10888 GCA_031556925.1 Pararhizobium sp. | reverse complement strand
CATACTTTTTCTTGATTTCAGCAGCCGCAAATGCTTTAGCTATTTGGCTCCAAATCAGCCCTTATCTATGAGTCAAGCTTGGAACCCTGCTAACCTCAAAGGTTCAGTGAGAATTTCGTAGTCCTGCATAGAGTAACTTTTTCCAGCCCAAGGCTTCAGCAATGTGGCAACCGAATGATCGAATGCCGCATCCCAAGCGGGTGTCCAAAAGCCTTTAGCTTGCTCCTCTTTCACTAATGAGACCACACGCCACCACTCTTCCTTCAACCCTTGTTGGTAGGCGAATCCTTGCATTGCTCGAGCGCCACGCTCCCAAAGTTCAAAATCTCTAGCACTCTGCGCGGCTTGCACAATCTTTAATTCGCTATCATTTAGATTAGATGCGAATTCACAAATTTCTTTGACCTGAGCTTCGAGGTCCTCGGGGGCACTAAGTTCGTCAGTGAGTACGCTAAAAAGATCCATAGGATTATGTTACCGTCAAATGCTTCCAGACTCAAGAAGCTCTCCGAATGCTTTAGCCGTGAAGATATTCCGCTCTCTTTCCGTTAGGAAAAACCGCTGCGGAAGGCTTGCTTCATGAACTATCTTCGGCCCATCGCCGGAGTCAATTTCTGCAATCACGTACCCATAAGCAACCTTTACTGAAATTTTCACGCCAGTAAAAGTTTCTCCTAAATAAAACTGAGTAGATGAACTATGTTGAATCTCGTGAAGTTGCAATAAAGGAGAAATGAGTTCACAAGCAGTAGAGTTGCTCTGTAGGCTATCGTATAGCTTCACTACTGATTCACTTGGCCAGATATCTAGCCGATGGTATCGCTGAGCTGCCCTCACCGACATTTTAGCAACTCTCTCTAAGCCGTCATTTGTGTTTAATTCGTTGATGCTAGCCAGCATGTACTCTTGCTCCTCTAAGTAAAGAGTTCCGCGAACATCTGTAAGCGTGCTCTCTACAGTAAAAAGCGCATCTTCACCAAACGGAGTCCTGAGCGATGCTTCTAAAAATTCAGAGCACGTTTTTTCAGACCAAGCTCTTGTGAAGAAAAGCTCCTTAGACTCTAAAGCGATTTTATTTAATCCTTTAGTCCATTCAATTGCAGCATTAGCTTCCTCTTTAGAGCTGTAATGAGCTTGCGCAGGTATTGCGGAACAGCCCCCGCACTCGACTAATTTGAGAGTCAAGGGGTCTATGTGGTACAGCATGATTAACGAGCGTAGACAATTGAAGAAACAGGTGCGTTAAGCTCGCCATTAGCATCAGGAGCGCCAGTAGCTGCGCCCACTAATGTTATTGTCTCGGATAAATCGCTGTTAGTGAGTACGGCTACATAGCTATCATCGACTAATTCAGGCTCCACGCTGTATAGCCAACCTTCAGCCAACATCCTGTCTGCATAGTGCTGAAGCGCTTGAGGATCATAGGAGTTAGTGACCCCCACTGTGGCGTTATCAGCCTCTACGAAAGACCACTCTCCAGCGGGCAAATCACTATAAATATGCTCTGTACCAGCTGGGGGTGTAAGACTCGGCTCAGTTTCAAATTGAACTTCATCCTCCTCAAGCTCCCCTGATGCACCGGAATCTGGTGTTGCGCTGGGGCTTACGCTTGCGGTTGCTGTTGGCTCAGGAGTTTCATCGGAAGCGCCACAACCCGTAAGCATCAATGAGGTGACAAGTCCGAGTGTGATCGTCGGTGCAACCACCTTCCAGTTTGCGAGCTTCATAGTGTTTTCCGTTCCTATTTTAGTTGAAGAATAATATCGAGTTTCAAGGCAACTAGACTAATTTGAAAATTTTTCTACAGAATGTTGTTAGAGACCGGAATGTGTGTTAAAGTGTTTCTACACTGATCGACAGGGCATAAAAAACAGATCCCGACCAATGTTGATATTAGTGAAGTGTCACCGAGGCACGATTACATTTGAGTAGCAGAAAGGCAGGTGAATCACCGTGAGAAAAGCAACACGCTTCCTCCTCCCCGTGAGTGATTCCGCCATTCTGCAGCCAGGAATGCAGCATGAAGGATTTGCCTATAAGCAAGTCAATATTTCGCTCTCCTGGCGGTCAAGTGACTTATATTGCTGAACTAACAGTTTAAGCCACTAAAGCTCCCACCGGGTAGAGCGTAAAACTAGACCAAAACTCAAACCGAGGTTAAACAACCTCCAGCATCTGTACGATGACTGTGAAATCGCCTCACAAGACACGCCGAGGACTCGCATAGGTTGCGACGAGGCAAAAACATGTGATAAGGTTTTACTCATCGAAACAATCTCCCAAAACGAAAGTTGCGGGAACATAATCGAACAAAGTAAGCCCGTCTAGAACGGTAAAGAAGTCCGGGTAGGCATCCCGGGGAAGCAGACCCTAACCCAATCCGAGGTTAAAAGAGAAATTAGTATCGGTGTCTATCTTCGCATAATCCTAAGGGATTTTGCAGGATGGCGGCAACAAAACGACGAGCTGAATTTTAGCGAGGCGGGAGTTGCTGGAATGCCCTCCGGCGCCAACTGGGGGGAACCTAGAAGACGGACGCCGCTTATGCGGAATACAAGTAAACTTTCGTGTCTCTGTTGTGGAGGCACGAAGTGAATGCAGGTCGAATTACCTCTTGATTAATGTGACCGTGGCTGAGAGCTCATCATGAGTGAGACGAATGGTAACCTAGTGCGGCAAACCTGCATTCACAAATTTTTGCTGGGCGCCCTCCTCCGGGAGTGGCGCAGGACACCTCTTCGTGGCTCGTGAGAGGTTACCATTTTGCGCCTAAGGTCGATCGGCCAAAGGAAACGAGCCATTTGGCCCTATAGCTCAGTTGGTTAGAGCGCTGCCCTGTCACGGCAGAGGTCGCCGGTTCAAGTCCGGTTGGGGTCGCGGTGAAAGCTCCTATGCATGGGAGTGGAAGCAAGAGAGATAATCGGGTTCGATTCCTTTACTCTGGTGAGGATTATCTTTCGCACGCTTCTCTAGCTCAGAGGCAGAGCATCCGGCTCTTAACCGGAGGGTCGAGATTTCAAAATTCTCGGGAAGCACAATGCACGGTACACTGACTGGTGATCTTCGGATCGTTAAGAGCCTGCATAATCTGGACTTTCACGGTCTAGAGAAAAACACGATAGAAGCAGGGGAAGGTCCTGCCCAGAGGTTTCAACCTTTCGGAAGCATAGAGTAGCGGCTATCGATGCTCGAAACAGTGAAACTAAGAAGAAAGCTAACTTCGTCTAGTAAATATGCTATGCGCCTCTAGCTCAATCGGCAGAGCAACTGACTCTTAATCAGTGGGTTCCGGGTTCGAGTCCCGGGGGGCGCACGGGGTATGCTTTATCCGTTCCATCCAGCATCGTCAAAGCAGAACGGAAAATGCGAGAGTAGCTCAATTGGCAGAGTGCCGTCCTTCCAAGTCGGATGTTGCGGGTTCAAATCCCGTCTCTCGCTCAAAGGTTAGTGTAACGAGGAAACACACCCTTGCCGAAACTGTGAAGTACTGCACAGTCTAGGACCGCAGGAGTTGAGACCCGGCGCGTGGAAATAACTGGCATCGAGGTCAGTACCCTGTCATTTTCGGTTCAAGTCTTACTCTTCGTGGTTCATAAGTTGATATTAAAATCATGGCCAATCAACACACTAAAATCACTGATGATCAGATTCTTCAAAAAGGAACATATTTCAAAAGGAGATCCCTGTTGCCTGCCATGTTAAGGGCAGGTGTCGAGGAAAAGTGCGCTAAATGCTCTTTAGGAAAAGAGTGGCAAGGCATTGAGTTGGTTCTTCAAATAGACCATGAAGATGGGGACAAAACTAATAACGAATTAAGCAATCTAAGGTTCTTATGTCCTAATTGCCACTCTCAATGCGAGACCTCTTTTAATAGAGCAACACGAAAAGTTCAATATAATTTCTTATGCTTTGATTGTCAAGCGCCAGTAAACAGTAAAGCTAAAAGATGTAAAAAGTGTGCAGCTATCGCTCGAGCTAATCGCACAATGCCTAAAAGCGAACCAACCTATATTTATCCTCCCGTGGAGGAAATCATCCGAATTATTCAAGAAACGGGGAGCTGGTTGGCGGCCTCTCGTATTATAGGAATTGAAGCTAACACATTGCGAAAGCATGTTCGCAGCAAAGGCTTGGACCCTAAGGAGATAAAGTACACGAAAAAACTTCTAGGAGACAAATAAGTTTTCAGAATTTTGTAATCCTGAAAACATGTGGTACGATTAATTCTGCACCACTCAGGCGGCGGCCTTAAAACGTAAAACACCTCGGGGTGTAGCTCAGCTTGGTAGAGCGCCGCTTTTGGGAAGCGGAAGTCGCAGGTTCAAATCCTGTCTCCCCGACAGAGATGGACTTTTAAGGTTTCGGCCGAGAAAGATAAGATTAGCATAGGCGGCCACCGAAGCTTTTCAAATGAGTGGCCGCTCATCCATCGGATTTACTCAAAGCGCAGAGCATTGCTTAATGTCTCTATAGGTTGTCCATACTAAGAGACGCTTTGATCGGCCCCACCGCAAGGTGGGTGGTTAAACGGAAAGTGAAGCGCCGCGCCAAGTATAAAAGACTTCCACGGACGGTGCTGGTTTGCGGCCGGGGCCCTAAAAGCCTCAATACTAGTTAGGTCATTAAAGTAAGGGTTCAATTCCCCTCTCGTCCACTGATTCTTTCGAGAGTCTATGTGAATAATATACGGAATTGTTGTTTTTGTTTGTTTTCTTTTGTTTGGTTGATATGTCGGGAGAGGGTTCAACTATCCTCTCCCGCTTTGGGGTATGGTGTAATGGCAACACTACGGATTTTGGTTCCGTCATTCTAGGTTCGAGTCCTGGTACCCCAGCATTGAAATGATCCCGAAAGCATTAAGGTCTATCCTCGCCAGCTGGTCACCGATGAGTAGGGTCACGGAGGGGTGCGGCCGCATTTCAATTCCTAGGGGTGTAGCTCAATTGGCAGAGCAACGGTCTCCAAAACCGTAGGTTGCAGGTTCGAGTCCTGTCACCCCTGCCGAATTAAAATTCATCATTGGGGTATGGTGTAATTGGCAACACGGAGGTTTCTGGTACCTTTGTTCTTGGTTCGAGTCCAGGTACCCCAGCAAAGTTCAATTGGCGCGCCTTTTGAACAGAGATATTCACCTCCAATTCTAGGATTAAGTGAATATTTTGGCCCTATAGCTCAGTTGGTTAGAGCGCTGCCCTGTCACGGCAGAGGTCGCCGGTTCAAGTCCGGTTGGGGTCGCTTGATGCCCTCGGTTCGAGCCCGGGGATCCTAGATAACAGATAGCTTCTGGGGGAAATTGTACTGCCCCTTGATCTAGGAGGAGTGGAACGCATCCCGGCTTAAAAGCTAATTTGCTTTTCGTGAGCACTTACGATAGTGTGTTAATTACTAGGGCCCCATCGTTTAGAGGCCTAGGACGCAGGGCTTTCATCCCTGTAGCGCGGGTTCGAATCCCGCTGGGGTCACAAATGGAACTTCGTTCCAGAAACACGCGATAGCTTAACATTGCGAAGCGCGCGGTAAAAGCCCGCACTCATGGCCTGTTCGTATAGCGGCAGTACCCCAGATTCTCAGTCTGGTTGCAGGGGTTCGATTCCCCTACGGGTCACGGACAACTTGCACAGGATAGCTTCCATGTGTGAGTCTGAGGTGCCACGGTCGACTCCGTGGTCGGGATAGCTCCCCGGATGGGTTCACCGATTGTTCACTTAGGGGTGTAGCTCAATTGGCAGAGTGGCGGTCTCCAAAACCGTAGGTTGCAGGTTCAAATCCTGTCACCCCTGCAATGTGGAGATTCTTCCAGGAATCAATGCGGTGAGGTAAGTTCCACATTCAGCCCTCACACTGCGTTTCCCATCATACTGGAATATGATGCAGATTTTGTTGGTTGTCAGGCCGGGGAAACTTCTGTCAACCTCTTGGTTCTATAGCTCAAAGGAAGAGCATTGCCCTGTCGAGGCAAAGGTTACGGTGTCAGGATCCGTTAGAATCGCTGCAATTTGGTGTAAACTAAGCAATACGACGAAATCCTCCTGCAGAGGGACAAGTAGTGGCAGCTTAGGGATTCACAGTCGAGCGGAATTAGTACTACCGTGGAGACGTGAATATCCAGCACATCCGCTAGAGAGGCGGAAGGTGGCGCGCGAATCGCTGGTTGCAACCATTTCAATACTTTCAAGGCATAGGCCGGCACCGATGATCGGTACTACCCTTGACTGCTTAATTCGCAAGATAGATTGCTTCTCGTATCGGTGGGCTGAGGTCGCTCCTCACGAAATCTCGAATGAAGCCGAGCGGATTACCTGAGGACAATAGCACAAAACTCAGGGTGGATCTCTAGTTCAAACGTAGAGAATAGCGAGGGGACACCCGGTTAGCCATCACCGAGGACCTTATCGAAGCTGGCAAGGGTCATTCCTGCCGGGATCCACTGACTATGCGGTTGCAAACGTATAGTTCCAAACCAGCGGTTCGAAACGTTGGAATAGTCGGTAGGCTAACGAAAAAATGTGAAACACTGCGGGTTCGATTCCCGCCGGCTCCCGAATGGGGGCCGTGGGGACATTGGTAAACCAAGATCGTAGTACTCGTTAGGTTAACGGCTTCATGCGGGTATAGCTCAGTTGGTCAGAGCGCTTCACTGATAATGAAGAGGTCCCTGGTTCAAGTCCAGGTATCCGCACGCAGAGGTAACGGTTACCCGGTTGACAACCGAACCGAAAGGCTAGTCACTTTTCGGAGTAACAAGTGCCCGTGAACTTGGGTCTCTATGCAAACGGCTGAAGCAAGCGGACTGTAAATCCGTGACGTAAGATACATTCTCGGTTCGAATCCGAGGGGGCCCACGACAGGAATTTCATTAAAGATGAAGAGGCATCGAGATTCCTGCTATCGAGGTTTTGGAGTACCAGCGTATGCGAAACTTCACCTCAGCTCAATTTGACTGCCTCTCAGGAATCATGTTATAGTAGCATAACGCCGCAAGGCTGATGAACTTTGAGAAGACAATAGAGAAAACGCAGTAAAACGAGCTTCGGCTCACGAAGGCTTAGGTCTTCACACGCACTCGTGGCGGAATGGTAGACGCGCTAGCTTGAGGTGCTAGTGTCCAATTACGGACGTGCTGGTTCGAGTCCAGTCGGGTGCACTGATTCATCATTTGATGAATCAAAGCTATTCATAGGACGGTCCATAACACTTGCAGGTAGGATAGTCAGAGATTAGGGTCTGCAAACCCGTGAATCTTGTACGAATTCCATCGTACACCTAATGTCGGTAGGCTTAAGGTTCCTAAGGCCTCCGAAAACGGGAAATGCCCTGTTGGCGGAATTGGCAGACGCGCTAGGTTTAGGTCCTAGTGTCCTCACGGGCGTGTGGGTTCGAGTCCCATGCGGGGCACCAGTGCGGGAAACACCCGGTAAGGCTAAAAAGGTGTGATGCCTCCGGTACGGATTTCCATGGATGAATGCACCGATTCATCCCGCATTGATTTTAGAGGTGTAGCTCAAACAGAGCCCAAGGCCCCGGGGAACCGGCAGAACCTTGAAGATCTCAGGTGTAGAAAACTGAGCCCTCAATTCGGGAACGTAGGGTAAACTACCTAAACGGTCGATGCCAGTTCAAATCTGGCCGTTTCCACTTCAGTAAACCCTCATCTAGAGCGGGTTTAGATAGAGATAAATCACGGAGAGTACAGCGGGACAGCCGCGAGAGAGCATGAGGGATATGCGCCGTCTGAAATTGAAAGAGAAACGAAGCCTAATTAACTTCGTGCAACTTCTTTCGTATTCCCCTGTAGCTCAGTTGGCAGAGCGCCGAGCTGTTAACTCGGATGTCACAGGATCGAGACCTGTCGGGGGAGCTGAAACCTAACGTCATATGCAGTGCTTCCACGGCTTGGGGGTGACCGCGGCAGGTTTACCAGTGAGTTCGACTCTCACGGCACAATAATGGTATAGACGTTGACCAAGGGTTTAGCGATCATCCCGAGGGTTTGAGAAATCGTTGCGGGGCCTTAGCTCAGTTGGTAGAGCGCTTGCTTTGCAAGCAAGATGTCAGGAGTTCGAATCTCCTAGGCTCCACGATGGTAGTGAACACCTACCGTGACCCAGCGATGGGCGCGCTCCGAGGCAGAAGCAATAAGTCTCACGCTAGGGAACCTAGGCCCGAATGTGAGATAAGTTGCTAAGTGTTCAAAAAGAAAACAAAAGCGCTGAAATGATCCAAGCTGTCCAAAGGCGAAGATATCAGCAGTTGCTCCGGTAATCATTCCGGCGGCGGGGGCTAAGTCGATAACAGATGCCAAATGCCAGTATAGCAAAGCGGCCAAATGCGGGTGACTGTAAATCACTTCCTTCGGGTTCGGGAGTTCGAATCTCTCTACTGGCACTTACCGACTAAAATTGGTAAAATACCCTATGACTTCAGGGATCTACACCATCACTGCTCCTTCGGGAAGCAAATACGTTGGTATGTCGCTTGCAGGAATTGAGGGAAGATGGAAAAATCATCTAAAAGAGCTTAAAAGAGGTGAGCATAAGTGTAAAGGCTTCCAAAGATCTTATCTGAAATATGGAATCGAAAATCTTGTTTTTGAGATTGTCGAAATTTTGGATAATGAATCAGAAGAAATTATCCTAGCTAAAGAACAGCTCTGGTGGGATAAATTTCAATTACTTGGTTTTAAGCTATACAATGCCCGACCAAGTGGTAAAGGTTCTGTTCTGCATAGCTTTGAAACAAAATCTAGAATTTCGAAATCCTTGGAAAAGGATGACGCTCTGCATAAGAGGACAAACATTTGCCTTCATTGTGGAAGCAAATTTAGCTCCAAAAAGAGGTCAGCTAAATTCTGCTCTAGGCAATGCTTTAAGAAAAGCCTTTCAAGATTTTCTCCAAGTGATGCTGTAGCACTTTATAGCTCCGGTTTGTCGTTAAGACAGGTCGCTAAAGAATTAAATGTATCTCACATAGCAATTAGAGACTCATTGATTGAGCAAGGCCAAAAGTTACGCTCAAACAATTAAATAAAAACGCCTCAGTGAGGCAAATATTCCTCGGTAGCTCAGTGGCAGAGCGGTCGGCTGTCTTCTCCATTGGAGATAGTCGCTCAATCGAAAGATTGAGAGGCTAGGTTGAAACATAACTCGTTTATGTCTCTTCCTAACCGATTGGTCGCTGGTTCGAATCCAGCCCGGGGAGCGATGCGATTGAGCTACACAGCTATGCGCTCCAAACTAATTTCTGTTACTTCGGTCTTACTGGTTTCTGGATTGAAAGTTTGGTTCCTCTGAGAATCCTTCGGGAAATGTGGATAGCTTAACGTAAGATGAGATCAGCAATGGTCGGCCGTTCAATCGCTTCAAACGTAATTTCCTAGAAATCTTTCGGTCCGGTGTCGCCAAAATCCTGGCATCGGGTAGCCGATTAGATGAAAGACCTCGCAAAGGGACGCACTCAAGAGTAAAGGATTGCGAGAGTGCTGGAAATTGTATGGGCCTCTAGCTCAGTTGGCAGAGCATCGGACTTTTAATCCGCGGGTCCTGGGTTCGAGCCCCAGGGGGCCTACTCCTAAACCGTCGAAGGGCGGAGGGATAATGCAGTGAACAGGTGGAATCCGCTTAATCACCGGAGGAAAGCTGCTAAGACGGGTGATTCCGTCAAAGCCTTGTCTGGCCTTGAGCCTTGCAAGGAGAACCCAATCTCGCTGATGGAATTTCATAGGCTTGACTGCCTATGTCTTGAGATGGAAACCTGAAATTCATCGTGGGCCTCTAGCTCAAAGGAAGAGCATCGGACTTTTAATCCGAGGGTTGTGGTGTCGGGATCCACGGGGCCTACAAACGCCGATTGCAACGGCGTCAGTATGAAATTACGGTCAGCGTGCACTCGAAAGCACGGTCGTTGGCTATCGACCCGAACACCGCGTGATGGATTACGACTGCTTGGTAAAGCAAACCTGCTCGGATGAGCGAGATTCGCAGACCCTTGAAAAGGTCCAATGAGACGGAAGAAGCGACACTAAATAAAACCGTGCGCCACGCTTACTAGCTCAAGTGGCAGAGCAAGCCCCAACGGGGGAAGTATACGGGTTCGAGCCCCGTGGAGCGACTTATGGACTCATAGCTCAGAGGCAGAGCGCCACGTTTACACCGTGGATGTCGGGATTTCGAAATTCTCTGGGTCCACCTTATTCTTTTAATAAGGATGAAGCAGACGGGGGCGGTTATTACATCACCGCCTTCGCCGTAAAGGAAAATAATCGTCCTTAGAGTTTGACAAGGCTATAATTCTTGGATATAGTTATTCTTGTTGCACCACGTAAACCACGTGGAAGCGATTAGAACTTTGAGAACTCTACAGAGATTTTTCGGTTGACTAGGTTCAACCGAACAGCGTGAAGCCACTGTCCTACGGGATAAGGCAGATAGCCTAGGGATGGAGGCCCGAAGCAGTCCTAAGGATCGCTGTTGATTGCCTCTTAGAGGCGAAGTGGATGAGGGCTGAAATTAGTAGGTACCTAGCTCTTTCACCTCTTATGGATCTATAGCTCAGCTGGTAGAGCGCCTCGTTTACACCGAGGATGTCGGGGGTTCAAGTCCCTCTGGATCCACTGAACGGAGATTCGGGCGAGAATCCCGATCCCTTGGGGGTAGCTTAATTAGAGCGCGGCGAATAACCGAGATGAAGGTTCAATCCTTCCCACGTGAGGATAGCTTAAAGAGAGTACCGTTCAATTTGGATCCGTAGCTCAGAGGCAGAGCATCCGGCTCTTAACCGGAGGGTCGAGATTTCAAAATTCTCTGGATCCACGGGCTTAGTCGATTGCTGGACACCAGCGCACTATGATAAATGTGTCCATTTTTTCATGCGTTGAGCAATCACTCAGCCA
>JAVBSF010000244.1:0-4844 GCA_031556925.1 Pararhizobium sp. | reverse complement strand
CAGGCGCCCGGCGGTCTCGCCGAAGAAGCCTGCCGCCCCGGCATCAATAGCCACGGTATGCTGTCCGGTCTCGACGATCAGCGTGGTGAAAGTAATCGGAAAGCGGTCGGTTGGCTGGAAGGTGTCGGTCAACGCCGCCTGCACATCGGTCAGCTCGGCATTGGTGACGACCCGTTCGAGCGGGGGTCCGGCAAAGCCGCCATCCTGGATGGCCGTCACGGTGAACTCTCCGACCCGGTAGCGATAGATCCCGATATTGACGAGCGGTGCCCGGGCTGCGGGGGCGGTTTGTGCCCGCGCCGCGCCGGACAGCGACATGCCGCCCGTCGCGGCTGCAACGGCGGCGAGGCCGACGAATTTGAGATGGTCACGTCTGTTCATGGCATTCTCTCCTTTGCGTTTGCCGGAAATATCAGGACGCGCGGGTGTCTATCCCCTTCTCGGCAAGCCAGGAGTCATGGAGCCACTTCTCGGTGCCGCGGTGGCCGGGGAAGCTGATCCAGACAATGTCACGCTCGAAGACCATGACCTTGCGGTCGGCGCCGACGATGACCCACATCCAGCGGCCGTCCGCAGAATTGCGCATCTTCACCTTCATGCCAGTCAGCGTCAGGTTCTCGGTCTTGCCGTTGCGTGTGACGCGCAGTGGTTCGTCATGTGGCTCAACCCAGCTCACCTTGAGGGTGGGCAGAAGGTCGGGGGCGGCGGCGCGCAGGAAGTCCATCGCGATGGACTGCGTTTCCTCGCGGGATGGCAAGGCGCCGCCAACAAGATCGAGGTCCATGCGGGCGAAGCCTTTGAGGCGGCCATCGGCCGCGATCACTGTGGAGAAATGCTCACCGCCGAGCGCGGCATTGTGACCATCGGTGCGTTCATAACGAACCAGTTCGGCGGATTCCTTGTCGACGGTCACGGCACGGCGGGAAACCTGCCCGTAGCCTTCGGGCATATATTGCGTGATCGTTGTGGCGACGGCTTGCGGTGCGATGGTGGCGGTGGTCATGGCATTGCCTTTCCTTGTCTCGGCAAAAATGGGAGTGGCGGCACTGGCGATCAGCCCAAAAGCGGCCAGGGCCATGCTTGTTCTGGTTATGCGCATCGAGAATGCTCCTTCAGCTTGAAACGGATGTGGGAAGAGACTTGCGACGGATGCTGGCGGTGAGGACCAGTATGGCCACGGCCAGCAGAATTGCGGGGAAGAGCCAGATCGGGCCGGTGCCGTAGCTCACGAGAGCCTGAGCAACCGGCGGCGCGATGCTGGCACCGAGGAACAGAGTGAAGGTGTAGATCGCGAGCGCGAGGCCGCGATTTTCATTGCTGGCCTGGCCCGCAATGGTGGCGATCAGACCGGGAACCGCGAGGGCCACGCCAGACGACAGGACGACACTGGCGGCGAGAACCGCGCCCGCCGTGCCGATTGCCGCGAGAAGCAATGCGCCCACCATGATGGTCAAACCGATACGGGCGGTCACCGAGGGGCCGAACCGGCGAGTGATCGGGGCAGCCGCAAGCGTCAGAAGCAGAGGAGGCAGGCCGATCAGCCGCAGGGTCTGAAGATCGAGGCCAAGCCCGCCGTTCAGCGCCTGTGCGCCACTATGGAAAGCCACAAAGCCGAACAGCACGGTGAAAGCCGCCAACCACCCTGATGGGATTGCCGGATTGCCCCAAAGTGATCCGAATCCAGCTTTCGCGGCGGGGTTTCCGGTGGGTGTCGAGAGCTTCTGCGGATCAGCCTTGGCAACAAGCTGCAATCCGGCGGCCCCGATCAGATAGAACGGGGTGATGGCGAACATGATAAGAGGCAGCACGCCGACTTCTGCCGCGAAGAACTGCGCTATCGGCGCAGCCCCGAGAAATGCAAAGCTCATCAGCGAAATTCCGAAGGGACGATGCGATGGCGGCAGATCTTCCGCAACGAGCGAAAGCGCGGCGGGCGGAAAAGTGGAAGCCGCAAGCCCTTGTGCCACACGGGCAGCCAGCAACAAGCCGAAGCTCTGCACCGTGCCGATCAAAACGGTGACGATTGCCGTCACCACCAACCCGATCAGAATCACGCGCTTTCGGCCATAGCGGTCAGAGAGCGGACCGAAGATCAGGAACCCGGCCGCATAGGCGAAACCGAAGGCCGATCCGGCGAAGGCGGCGCTGCCCGGTGCCACGTTGAACCGCGAAGCAATGTCGGAAACCAGCGGGATGGTGACATAGAGCTGCCCCACGACCGTAAAGCCACAGAGCATGAGGAAACCCAGAAGAATGTAGTTGCGTAGCGCCATGGCTGGTATTCCTTTCTATACCTGACGTTAGGTGTAGATTATGGGTAAATGAAGGCCAGCCGCTCCCCTGTGGTCAGGCGTCACGGGCTGACTGGATCAGGCCCTTCATCCGCTCGATATTCGCTTCGAGGTCTTTCTTGAATGCTGCGAGTTCACCGAGTTGCGTGTTGGTCCTGGTCAATTGCCCCTCAAGGATCTGGAGAACCTTCTCCTTGCCCTTGATGCCGCTCGGATCGGAGAAATACAGGTCGATGACGCTGGCAATATCGTCGAGGCTGAGGCCGAGTTGTTTCAGCACGGCGATCTTTTCCAGCCGCTTCACCGACTGTTCGTCGTAATATCGGTAGCCTGCTCCTTCCCGTTCCGCTGGCGCCATCAGGCCGATGCGTTCGTAATAGTGGATGGTCCGGTGGCTGACGCCCGTGCGTTCTGCCAACTCACCAATCTGCATTCTTGCTGCGTGATCGCTCATTCTGTAACTGCAATCTCTATCTGACGTTCGGTTACATCTAAAGCCGATCACTCGTGACGTCAATCTGGTGCCCGTCCTCCGGCTGTTGCAGGCTCGCCTTCAAGCTGACGATTGCCGATGAATCCGATGGACAGCACACTCACGATCAGCAGAGTCATATGCACCTGCTGAATGGCGCCCTGCTTGATCCAGTAGCCGAACCAGAAGCCGCCTATCATGAAGCAGAGCCACAGGGCCATGAAGCAGGTCAGCGCCCGAACGGCGGTCCTGCGTGTGGCATCGGAAAGTGTCGAGCGACCACCCAATGCCGCAGTCGCACAGCGCCACGCCGCTTTCCAGAGATAGGTGGTGATAGCAATCTGGACCGCAACCACCAGCCAGAGGATGACCGGCGTGATCGAGCGCGGAAGCGCGCGCCAGCTCAGGTTCTGGCCGAGTCCATTCGGCTCCTCGGCCAGCAAGGCCATCTCGAACATCGTCCCGAGGTGGAACCGATTGGTTCCGGGATCGGTGACATTGTTCAGCACCGCAATGGTCATCCATCCGGCAATGCCAAGCATGAGCACCGATTTAGAGGTGACAACCGCATTCATGCAGCAGTTCCTTCCATGTCGAGGGTTTCGATGCCGGGCAGGACCGGCCAGCCGCGCTTGCGCGCGATTTCTGCCAGTTCCCCGGTCGCGCCGATGACAGCCGGATGGCCGACGATCTCCAGCAGGGGCAGATCGCTTGGGTGATCGCCATATGCGTGGCAATCACCGAGATCGATCTCCAGCGAAAGGGCAAGTTGCCGGGCCGCAGCTTGCTTGCCGTCACCGATCATGACGGGCGGCAGGATGTCGCCCGTATAGACGCCATCCTGCTCCACCAGCCGGGTGGCCAGAATGTGGTCGGTCCCAAGCTGTCTCGCCACGGGGTCCAGAATATCACAGGCCGAACCGGATACGAATGCGGTGACATCGCCCCTGGCACGGTGAAAGTTTAATCGCTCCACCCCTGACCGGATGAAGAAATGCGGGTTCGTCTCCTGGCGAAGCGTGAACCACTCTGCCGCACCGGCGCGTGTGGCGTTGGCATCGAGGCCCGCAAAGTTTCGCCAGAACCGCAGATTGATCGACGTCCTGCTTTCGCCGTCTTCGCTGCGCCTCCGCATCTCGGCGGTGATCGCCGGGGCGTCTATGGCTGTGTCCCGGTCGCCCAGGAAACCGAGGAAATCGAACATGCTCTTCGTGGCGATCAGCGTTTCGTCGACATCGAAGAAGGCGATGCGTCGGATGTTCGGGGTCATTGGCTTGTCACTCCGCGGCTGGACGAAGGGGTTCGTCGGCGAGCGTCGCGAAAAAGCCCGCATAAGCATTGATCGCCTCGATTCCCATCGCGACCTCCTTCTGGCGAAGCCGGTCGGCGCGGAACAGCGTGTAATCCACGGTTAGCGTCGTCGTGATCCGGGCGTTCTGGATCACGTTCAATTCCGCCGAGATGCTGAGGCGATCCGGGCGCGGAGAGGTGCAGGTCAGCGCCCGATATTCGACCGCCGCCGGCAGCGGGAAGGTGAATGCCTTGAAGGCGACTTCCATCTTGTTGAACACCACATAGCTGCGCCGACCATCTTCGTGGTCCATGTGGCAAAGCTCGCTGACCGCGATGAACATCTGGCGGCAGGCTTCGACCAGGACCATGCCCTGCACATGCTGACCGGTCACATGGTCCGAGATCAGCTCGTTGCCGGTGCAGATCAGAAGTTCCGAACGGTAGGCACCATCGTCTTGCCCGCGTGGCACGGAAATCATGCTGTTATGCGCATGATGCTTGTGGGTCAGCGACCGGGGCGCACGCGGCGCGGCGGGGAAGGTCCGCCAGAAACGGAAGGCATCGTTGTAGCCGTTATGGCTGGCAAGCGCCTCGATCTCTGCATAGTCCGCTTCACTCAGCCCTTGTCCGGGCAGAAAAATATCGTCCGGGCCGATGGTTCCGGCTTTCAGCCGTTTCCGAACTTCGGAGGCGTCCAGCGCACCGCATTCGCGCGAGAAGTCCGAGAAGACGTCCGCGCTCACGATCCAGTTAGGCATCTCTATCTCCCGTTAACTTTCATTGTGGCT
>JAVBSF010000416.1:0-6471 GCA_031556925.1 Pararhizobium sp. | reverse complement strand
GAGGCGCCGGCCAGCGACGCCAGCGAGCTGATGATCATCCCGCGCACCAGCGATATCGGCAATTTTCAGGTACGCCGGGCGCTGCCGACCGCCAGGCGCCGGCTGGTCGGGCCCTTCGTGTTTTTCGATCGCATGGGCCCGGCGATCCTCAGGGCGGATCAGGCGATGGATGTGCGGCCGCATCCGCATATCGGGCTTTCCACCGTCACCTATCTCTTCGACGGCGAGATCAAGCATCGCGACAGCCTCGGCACCGAAATGGTCATCCGGCCCGGCGACCTCAACCTGATGACCGCCGGGCGCGGCATCGTGCATTCGGAGCGCTCGCCGGAAAACCTGCGCGGCCGGGAGCATTCGATCTCCGGCTTGCAGACCTGGCTGGCGCTACCCGATCAATATGAGGAGATCGATCCGATCTTCGCCCACACCGAAAAACGCGACATGCCCGCCTTCCGGCAGGACGGGCTCGAAGGCCGCGTCGTCATCGGTTCCTTCGAAGGCATGACGTCTCCCGTCAAGGTGTTTTCCGACACCATCTATGTCGACCTGAAGATCGAGGCCGGCAAATCAGCGCCCTTCGCGGCCAGCTGGGAGGAGCGCGCGCTCTATATCCTCTCCGGCGAGGCCGTCATCGCCGGGGACCATTTTGCCGACAACCAATTGCTGGTGCTGCGCCCCGGCGATCCTATCACCATCACCGGCGGGCCGGCGGGCTGTCATGTCATGCTGTTCGGCGGCGCGGCGATGGGCTCGCAGCGCTTCATCTGGTGGAACTTCGTCTCCTCCTCGAAGGAGCGCATAGAACAGGCCAAGGAAGAGTGGAGAACCGGCCGTTTCGATATCGTGCCCGGCGACGAGGAAGAGTTTATCCCTTTGCCGGAAAGCTGATTTTCGCTAGACTGCCCGTTCGTGTCGCAGAAAAACCTGCTTTTGCAATCCTTGTGGTTTCTGTTTAAAGACCCACATTTGCGGACACCACTTCCAGAATCGCGGCGCATCGGCGCGGCGCGAGAACGAGGCCTTCAGCGTGACACAACTGCCAGCCCAGCCCCTGCCGGCGACACCCCTTCTCGACAAGGTGACCTACCCTGACGACCTGAAGAAGATCGACGACAAGGATCTGCCGCAGCTGGCAACGGAACTGCGCGCCGAAATGATCGACGCCGTGTCGCGCACCGGCGGTCATCTCGGCGCCGGCCTCGGCGTGGTGGAACTGACCATCGCCATCCACAAGGTTTTCGACACCCCGCACGACCGGCTGATCTTCGACGTCGGGCACCAGTGCTACCCGCACAAGATCCTGACCGGCCGGCGCGACCGCATCCGCACGCTGCGTCAGGAAAACGGCCTTTCCGGCTTCACCCGCCGGGCCGAAAGCGAATACGATCCCTTCGGTGCCGCCCATTCGTCCACCTCGATTTCCGCGGGCCTCGGCATGGCCGTCGCTTCGCAGCTTTCGGGCGAGCCGCGCAACGTCATCGCCGTCATCGGCGACGGGGCGCTGTCGGCCGGCATGGCCTATGAGGCGCTGAACAATGCCGGCGCACTCGATGCCAGGCTGATCGTCATCCTCAACGACAACGATATGTCGATCGCGCCGCCGACCGGGGCGATGAGCGCCTATCTGGCGCGCCTCGCCTCCGGCCGCACCTATATGGGCTTCCGCGATCTCGGCAAGAAACTGACCGCCTATCTCGGCAAGAAGGTGGACCGGGCGATCACCCGCGCCGTCGAGCATGCCCGTGGCTATGTGACGGGCGGCACGCTGTTCGAGGAGATGGGTTTCTACCATATCGGTCCGATCGACGGCCATTCCTTCGACCACCTGCTGCCGGTGCTGCGCAATGTGCGCGACAATTCCAAGGGCCCGGTGCTGATCCATGTCGTGACCCAGAAGGGCAAGGGCTATCCGCCGGCGGAAGCCGCCGCCGACAAGTATCACGGCGTCAACACCTTCGACGTCATCACCGGCGCGCAGGCGAAGGCCAAGCCGAATGCGCCCGCCTATACCTCGGTCTTCGCCGAAGCCTTGACGCAGGAAGCAGGCTTTGACGACAAGATCGTCGCCATCACCGCCGCCATGCCGTCCGGCACCGGCCTCGACAAGTTCGCGCTGGCGCACCCGGACCGCACCTTCGATGTCGGCATCGCCGAGCAGCATGCGGTGACGTTTGCGGCCGGGCTTGCGTCGGAAGGCTACAAGCCTTTCTGCGCGCTCTATTCCACCTTCCTGCAGCGCGGCTACGATCAGGTGGTGCATGACGTGGCGATCCAGGGATTGCCGGTACGCTTCCCGATCGATCGCGCCGGTCTCGTGGGCGCCGACGGGCCGACCCATGCCGGCTCCTTCGACACCACTTATCTTGCGACCCTTCCCGGCTTCGTCGTCATGGCGGCGGCCGACGAGGCGGAGCTGAAGCATATGGTGCGCACCGCCGCCGCCTATGACGACGGCCCGATCTCCTTCCGCTATCCGCGCGGCGAAGGCGTGGGCGTCGAAATGCCGGAGCGCGGCGAAATTCTTCAGATCGGCAAGGGCCGGGTGATGAAGCAGGGTTCGAAGGTGGCGCTGCTCTCGTTCGGCACCCGGCTTGCCGAATGTCTGGCCGCCGCCGAGGATCTGGATGCTGCGGGGCTTTCCACCACGGTTGCCGATGCGCGCTTCGCCAAGCCTCTGGATCACGATCTGATTCGCCAGCTCGCCCGTCATCATGAGGTGCTGATCACGATCGAGGAAGGCGCCGTCGGCGGCTTCGGCAGTCATGTGCTGCAGTTCCTCGCCCGGGAAGGCCTTCTCGATCACGGCCTGAAGGTGCGTCCGATGGTGCTGCCGGATGTCTGGATGGAGCAGGCCAAGCCCGAGGTCATGTATGCCAAGGCCGGGCTCGACCGCGCCGGCATCGTCTCGACCGTTTTTCAGGCGCTCGGCCAGAAGCATACGATCGGCTCAAGCGCCGCCGGCTGACGGACAGGAGCGTCTTTCATCCTCAATTGGCGGGGAATATTCCCGGAGAAACGCCGGGCGCTGTGGTCGCCGGCGCAGCCATGCGGGTGGATTTCCGCCGGTCGCACACCCAGCCGACCGCCAGCTGGATCAGGCACCCCAGGACCAGAAGCAGCAGCTGAACCGTCATCGATGTCGCCGGATCGATCTGCATCAGAACCACGACGCAGAACGACAGCAGGATTCCGACCGAGAAAACAGGAAGGCTGTGGCGGCCGGCCATGCACAGAAGACGCATCGACCGGTCATCCGCCAGCATCTTCACCGCCCTGATGTTCCAGGCGAGATAGAGGATCGCCAGCACATTGACGATCCGGAGCGGCCCGTCATTGGTCTTGGAAATAAGCTCGTGATGGAAATTGCCGAAGGGCGACGCCATCACGCCCAGATGGACGGCGAGATTGAGCGGCACGGCGGCAAACGTAAACACCGCTGCCGCGAGGAACACGCCGCGATGATAGGGCAGCATGACCAGCCCGCGCTTCATCCGCACGCCGAGTACGACGCCGATCACGAAGATGAACTGCCAGGACAGCGGATCGAAATACCAGGCCCGGCTTGCCAGCGCCGTGTTGGGCAGATTGATGTGGCCCAGCCCGGCGGTGATCCAGAGCGCGCAGGATAGCGCCAGCAGCACCGGGATCGACCGGTCGACCATCACGAAGATGAAGGGCACGGACAGAAACAGGAGCACATACATGGGCAGGATATCGAGATTGCCGGGCATGTAGCTGAGCGGCAGGGCCTCCAGCGTATGCACCAGCGGATCGCGCCAGAAATCCGTCATGTCGACGGCCCAGTCGGTGTCGTGGAAGACCTTGAGCGCGACCGCGGCAATGGTCGCCATGATCGCGAACAGGAGCAGGTGGACGAGATAGAGGCGAAAGGCCCGCCGCCACGGGCGTTCCAGCTGCAAGCCGGCATTCGGGCGATAATAGGCGAGCGCCGAGGACAGACCGGACAGCAGCACGAAGATTTCCGAGGCATCGGAAAAGCCGCGCGACTGCTGGAAAGTCTGCGAAAAGCTGAACTCCGCATGGCCAATGAAGATCAACAGCAGGGAAAGTCCCCGCAAAAGGTCGATCCTGTTTTCGCGCTGGCCGTTCATTTCCGATCCTCAAGGTCGCCGTCATGGCAAAATACGCAATCGTGCCATAGCTCTAGAGCAGAATTCTTACTTTCCGGTTTGATGCGACCGCTACAATTTTAGCGATCTGTCGTTTTTCAGGGCGCGGCGCGTTCCGGAATACCGGCTTCCACGTTTTCCTGACGAACTCTGAAAATGACAAGGTCCGAATTCATGCGGGAAGCGATATCTGCCGGATTCCGCCGGGGGGAAAGACACCGATTTTCCGCGTTTGGAATTCGAACGCGCCAATATTTCCCGCAAAACACCCAAAACCCTTGCCATCCATGGGCTGACGCGTCATGAGGGGCGATGTCCTACACCCTGAAAAACCCCATCCGCCTCGATCAGCTGCTGCTCAATCGCGGCCTCGTCGCCAGCCGTTCGCGCGCCCGCGACGCCATCCAGCGCGGCACAGTGACCGTGGACGGCAAGCTCGTCACCAAGGCGAGCGCGAATGTCTCCGAGGACGCCAGAATCGAGATCGACGATCCGGTGCAGGCCTATGTCTCGCGCGCGGCGCTGAAGCTGAAGGCCGGACTGGAACATTTCGGTCTCTCGCCCGAAGGCTGCGACTGTCTCGATATCGGCGCCTCCACCGGCGGCTTCACCGAAATCCTTCTTCACAATGGCGCAAACCATGTGATCGCGATCGATGTCGGCCATGGCCAGTTCCATCCGCGCCTCGAAGCCGACGAGCGCGTCACCAATATCGAAGGCTTGAATGCTCGCGTGCTGGATGAGGACTATCTGGACGACCGCGAAATTACCTTCGTGGTTTCGGATGTCTCCTTCATCTCGCTGAAGCTCGCGCTTCCGCCCGCACTCGATCTGGCCCAGCCCGGCGCCCACTGCATCCTGCTGGTCAAGCCGCAGTTCGAAGCCGGACGCGAGGCGATCAGCAAGGCGGGGCTTCTGAAAGACCCCTCCACTGCCCCCGCAGTCGCGGCGGAACTGGAGCGCTGGCTGGTGGAAGACATGGGCTGGGAAAGCCTCGGGCTCATCCCCTCGCCGATTGCCGGCGGTGACGGCAACGAGGAATACCTGCTGGCCGGGCGCAAGCCGGAAGACCTCGAGGACGAGGACGACAGCGAGGATGACGACGCATGAGCACCGAAACGCTGACCATCGAAAAGCTTGGCCTTTCCGGCGACGGCGTTGCGCGCGGGCCCTTCGGCCCGGTCTATGTCTCTTTCACCCTGCCCGGCGAGATGGCGGCGCTTGCCGTCGACAAGAACCATGGCACCGTCATGTCGATGAGCGAGCTTTCGCCCGAGCGGGTGGAGCCCAAGTGCCGGCATTTCGGCCCCGACGGCGAAAACGGCACCTGCGGCGGCTGTTCGCTGCAGCATGCCAGCGACGCGCTCTATCATGATTTCAAACGCCAGATCGTCATCGACGCGTTGAAATCCAAGGCGCTTTCCGTCGAGGTCGCGCCGCTGGTGATCGCCCATCCCGGCGAACGCCGCCGTGTGGTGTTCACCGCGCGTCGCACGGAAAGGGAGCTGCTGCTCGGCTTCAACACGCCGGAGAGCCATCACATCGTCTCGATATCCGAATGTCCCATCGCAAGCCCCGGCATCGTGTCGCGGCTTGCAACCATCCGGGCGGTGGCCGAGGCGCTGGCCGGCAATGCCGAGCCGTTCCGGCTCACCGTGCTGGAAACGCTGACCGGCCTCGATCTCGCCGCCGACGGCATCAAGAAGCTCGAAGACAAGCAGCGCCGCAAGACGGTCGAGACCGTGCTTTCGGTGCGCGGCGTGGCGCGGGTTTCGGTCAATGGCGAAATCCTTGTCGAGCCGGTCAAGCCGCTGATCGATTTCGGCGGCATCCAGGTCTCGCCGCCGCCGGGCGGCTTTACCCAGGCGACGAAGGCGGCCGAAGATGCCATGGCCGATCTCGTCATCCGCCATGTCGGCAAGGCAAAGCGCGTAGCCGATCTGTTTTCCGGCTCCGGCACGTTTTCGCTGCGGCTTGCCCGCACCGCCCGCGTCCATGCCGTCGAAGGCGAGGACAAGGCGCTGAAGGCACTGGATTTCGCCGCCCGCAACACGCAGGGATTGAAGCCGGTGACGGTCGAAAAGCGCGACCTCTTCCGCCGGCCATTGATGGCCTCGGAACTCAAGGTCTACGACGCCATCGTCTTCGACCCGCCGCGGGCGGGGGCGGAAGCGCAGGTGAAGGAAATCGCGCGTTCGGGCGTCAAGAAGATCGCCGCCGTCTCCTGTAACCCGCAGACTTTGGTGCGCGACCTGCGCATTCTGGTCGATGCCGGATACCGGCTGACGTCGGCGGTGCCGATCGATCAGTTTCTGTGGTCGAGCCATGTGGAAGTGGTGGC
>JAVBSF010000427.1:0-4410 GCA_031556925.1 Pararhizobium sp. | reverse complement strand
GGCGGCGCAGAAAAACAGGAGATAGGCCTTGGTCGATCCGGCCGCCTGCCGGGTCACCAGCGTCAGTTCGGAGAAGCCGACGACGGCGAGCAGCGCGGTGTCCTTGGTGGCGATCAGCCAGAGATTGGAGAGACCGGGAATGGCGTAAGGCAGCATGGCGGGCAGGGTGACGCGGGTCATGACCTTGGTCGGCGACATGCCGAAGGCGCGGGCTGCCTCGATCTGGCCGGCGGGGACCGCCTTGATCGCGCCGCGCAGCACTTCGGTCGAATAGGCCCCCTGCACGACGCCGATCACGAAGATGCCAGCGGCAAGGCCGCTGATATCGACGGCGGGGAGGCCCGCAAGGCCGAGCGCCTGATTGATGAGATCGGTGCCGGCATAATAGAGCAGCAGGATCAGCACGAGTTCCGGCACGGCGCGTACGATGGTCGTGTAGCATTCGAGCAGATCCCTGAGGATCGGCCCGCCGTAAAGCTTGCCGAAGGCGCCGCCGACGCCGAGCAGCAGCCCGAGCGCGTAACCCCCGACGGCGATCTGGATCGAACTGAAAAGCCCCGACAGCAGGACGCCGCCCCAGCCGGGCGGGGAAAGCGCAAGCAGGCTCCAATTGATGAAGGGTGCTGGATCGGCCATCTGGTCCTCAAGTCGTGGGCGCGGGCGGAACGTCCGCTTCGCGTTTATCTCGCGGCTCGCTCCATCAGAAGCCGCTCGGCGCATCGTTGGTGAGGCAACCTCCCTCTTCTCCCCAGCGGGGAGAAGGTGGCGCGCAGCGCCGGATGAGGGGGCGGCCGGCTCGGAATTTGCGGTTAAGACCCCCTCATCGCCTCGCTTTTGCTCGGCACTTCTCCCCGCTGGGGAGAAGAGGGAGATTGCCGCTGCCCTCTCAGTCCAATGCAATCAGCGTGCTTTCGGAAGTGCCGTATTTCGCCGTCTGGCGGTCACCGCAAAGGGCTCCCCGCCGGACGAACAATACACTCCAATCAGTCGCCGTAGATATCGAAGTCGAAATACTTCTTCGAGAAGGTGTCGTAGGTGCCGTTCTCGCGGATAGCCTTGATGGCGGCGTTGAGCTTGGCCTTCAGGTCGTCTTCGCCCTTGCGCAGCCCGATGCCGACCCCGGCGCCGAGGATGGCCGGATCGTCCTTCACATTGCCCTTCAGTTCGCAGCATTCCTTGCCCTGATCGCTTTTCAGGAAGGCATCGAGCGCGATCGCATCAGCCTGAACGGCATCGATACGACCAGCAGCCAGATCCTGGTTGGCTTCATCCTGCGTCTGGTATTCCTTCACCGTCGCGCCATTTTCGCCAAAATACTTGTTGGCATAATCCTGGTGAATGGTCGAAACCTGAACGCCGATCGTCTTGCCGGAGAGACCTTCCGGCGTGGCTTCGAAGGCAACGCCCTTCGGGCCGATGACGCCGGTCGGGGTGTTGTAATACTTGTCGGTGAAATCGATGGTCTTCAGGCGTTCCTCGGTGATCGACATGGAGCCGATGATGATATCGATCTTCTTGGACGTCAGGGCCGGAATGATGCCGTCCCAGGCGACGGGCGTGATCACGCAGTCGAGCTTGGCCTCAGTGCAGACGGCCTTCTGGAACTCGACTTCCCAGCCTTCCCAGTTGCCGGACGCGTCCGGCGAGGTGAACGGCGGATAGGGTTCGGCGGCGAAGCCGACCTTGATCTGCTCGGCCTGGGCGATGGCGCCGCCGGAAATGCCGATGGCCGCTGCCAGCGCGATCACTTTCAATGTCTTATGCATGCTGTACCCCTTGTTTTTGGTTGTTGAGCATTCAGTGGATTGAACTGATGAAGCGCTTGAGGCGCTCGGATTTCGGATCGCCGAAAATCTGGTCTGGCGGGCCCTGTTCCTCGATCTTGCCTTGCGACAGGAAGACGATGTGGTTGGAAACCTCGCGCGCAAACTTCATCTCGTGCGTGACGAGGATCATGGTGCGCTTCTCGCTGGCGATGTCCCTAATGACGGCGAGCACTTCGCCGACAAGCTCCGGGTCGAGCGCCGAGGTCGGCTCGTCGAACAGCATCACCAGCGGCTGGATGGCAAGTGCGCGGGCAATCGCTGCGCGCTGCTGTTGACCGCCGGAAAGGAAGGCCGGATAGGCGTCACGTTTCTCATAGAGCCCGACACGGCGCAGAAGCGTTTCGGCAGTCGCGATTGCCTCGTCCTTCGGCCGCCCGAGCACATGCACCGGCGCCTCGATGACATTCTGCAGGATGGTCATGTGCTGCCAGAGATTGAAGCTCTGGAACACCATGCCGAGCTGGGCGCGCAGCCGTTCCACCTGCTTGCGGTTTGACGGCATCAGCCCGCCGCGCCCATCTTTCTTCATGGCGATTGTCTCGCCATGGATGGTGACGGAACCTGCCGAGGGCAGTTCCAGCATGTTGATACAGCGCAGGAGGGTCGATTTGCCGGAGCCGCTGCCGCCGATGATGGCGATCACGTCACCCTGGTTCGCCGTCAACGAGACGCCTTTCAGAACCTCCAGAGGCCCGAAACGTTTGTGCAGGTTATCCACTGCAATCGCCTGGGCTTCTCCGGTCATGAACAGGCTGTCTCCGTCACGGGAGACGTCAGAATTGGAGGCATGAAAACAGTTCCCCTGGTTTTCTTTTTCGTGCGGCATTTTTGCCTGTCACGCTGTTCCATGAGTGCATCGTGGCACTTGTATAGAAATTATTCAACCGTATAATAACGCTGTCGCCGCTTTTTTTGGCGATGCCCTCCACTGAACATTTTTCCAACAGGAGTAGACGATGACGGCTTATGGTTCGCAGGAAATGTCGGCCAATCTCAAGCGCGTTCTGATGCGCCGGCCGGGTGCGAGCCTTTCGGGCGCCAATGCCGCCGAGTGGCATTATGGCCCGACCTTCGATGGCGAGAAGGCCGTACGTCAGTACACCAAATTCGCCGAATACATCGAAAGAGCCGGCGCGGAAATCCTCTGGCTGGAAGACAAGGGCGACGGTCTTGCCGATGCGATGTTCACTCATGATCCCTCGCTGATGACCGACAAGGGCGCCATCATCCTGCGCATGGGCAAGCCGCTGCGCGAGAAGGAGCCGGCGTTGCACGAGGCCGCTTACAAGAAGGCCGGCATCCCGATCCTCGGCAAGATTACCTCGCCCGGCACGGTTGAAGGCGGCGATTGCATCTGGCTCGATGCCGAGACGCTGATCGTCGGCCGCGGCGTGCGCACCAATGAGGAAGGCATCGCCCAGCTTTCGGAAATTCTGGAGCCACACGGCATCACCGTTCTCGGTTACGATCTGCCGCTTTGGCAGGGCGAAGAGGCGTGCCTGCATCTGATGTCTGTCATGAGCCCGCTGTCTGCCGATCTGGCGCTGGTCTTCACGCCGCTGCTGCCGGCGTCGTTCTACCTGCTCCTCAAGGAATGGGGCATCACCATGATCGAGGCGCCGGCCGACGAGTTCCATGCCAGCAATGGCCTCAGCCTCAACGTACTGCCAGTGCGGCCGCGTGAAGTGATCATGGTCGAGGGTTTCCCCAAGACCAAGGCCGCGATGGAAGCCGCCGGCTGCACCGTCACGACCTTTGAAGCCGATGCGCTCTGCATCGCCTGCGAAGGCGGTCCGACCTGCCTGACCCGCCCTGTTCTGCGGGTCGATGCATGACACGACGCACGTTCCATCGCGCCCCGGAGGGCGAACGCCGGCAGGAGCTGATCGAGGCCACCCTCGACTGCATCGCCGAGTTCGGCCTGAAAGGCGCGACGGTACGGCAGATTGCGCTCAAGGCCGGCGTCACCGCCGGTCTGGTGCGGCATTATTTCGATTCGAAGGACCAGATGGTCGCCGATGCCTATCGGCTGGTGCTGTCGACCTTCGCGGTCAAGGCCATCGAGGTCGAGGGAGATGCGCGGGCGCGGCTTCGCGGCTTCATCTCACGCAACCTCACGGCGCCGGTCGCAAACGGTAGGAGCCTCTCGCTCTGGGCATCGTTCATCAGCCAGGTGCGGGTCGATCCGGAGCTGGCGGCTATTCATCGCGAAGGCTATCTCGGTTTCCGCAACGACCTGCAGGGGCTGATTGCCGATCTTCTGGCCGCCGAAGGCAAGCCCCATGGCGAGGCCGAATGCAGGCGGCTGGCAATTGCCATCAACGGGATGATCGACGGCCTCTGGCTCGAAGGCTGCCTTGCCGGTGAGCTCTTCGAGGAAACCGAACTGGTGACCATCGCGCTTGCCTCGGCCGAAGCCCTGCTCGGCCTGCCGCTTGGCCCGCTTGAACAAAATACAGACGCCTCTTAGCCGCTCATCGCCGGCACGAGGAAGGGTAGGAGAAGTCCCATGCGTTATTCATCGATCACCGATCGCCTCGCCGATCTCGGCTCCGGCAAATGGGCGCTGCACATCCGCGCCCGC
>JAVBSF010000444.1:0-8722 GCA_031556925.1 Pararhizobium sp. | reverse complement strand
GTTCTGTCTGGAACACCATGCCGGCGCATGTTCATGATCGCCGCATGGAGGTCTATCTCTATTTCGGCATGCAGGAGAATACACGCGTATTTCACTTCATGGGCGAGCCAAGCGAAACGCGGCATGTCGTCCTGAAGAACCATGAAGCCGTGCTGTCGCCGGGTTGGTCGATCCACTCCGGCGCCGGCACAGGGCGCTACGCCTTCATCTGGGCCATGGCGGGCGATAATATGAGCTTCACCGACATGGACAAGGTGCCGATGGAAGCGCTTCGGTGAGCCGTTGATCACTGGATGCCGATGGAGGTGGCCGCCGCCGCGGCCACCTGCCGATACTGCTCATGAAAAGCCTTATAGCTGACCGCCGCAACAATCCTTTCCGGAGGCAAGTGCTTCAGGCCCGCCTGTGATTTTGGCGACTGGATCGGGGCATTCGATGCTGCCTCCCTGAAGTGAAGCGTCTCCCAGCTGGTGCAGCACCGATGCGGGGCGAATTGTCGCACCTGCTCATTTCCAGACTGTTGGAAGGCTTTCGGGCATAGCGTCGATTTCATCGGGCACCCCGCTTCAAGCCGATGAAAACGAGATTGCCGTTTTCGCTTGTTTGCCAGTGTCGTCCATGACACATCCCAAAGAGATTGAATAACAATTGAAAACCGTCATGCAACAGCCATTTCTTGGCTGTGGGCGGGTTACACGCCGCCTGTTGGCGGGGGCGCGCCGTTGGATTGCCTTTTTCGAAAGATTGAAACACCAAAAGCTTCGGCACCGGTGAAGTTGCAGCAGCCAAGCAGCGTGAAATACGACTTTTTTACTGACATATAGCATCTTGTCAGTGGGGTTTCGTTGACGTACTCGAAGCCCAGAGGGCCCTGGGCCTGTTAACAAGAGCGTTTGACAATGCTGCGTTGCGGCGCATGCACATCATGACATTGGGGTTGCGATGAACCTGTATCTGGATTACCTGGCCGAGATCGAAAGCAGAGAAACTCAAGGGCTGGCCCCCAAGCCGATTGATGACGGTGGCCTGACCGCTGAAATCATTGCCTTGATCAAGGATACCGGTAACGAGCAGCGTGCCGATGCCCTCAAGTTCTTTATCTATAACACCCTGCCCGGCACCACCAGCGCTGCCGGCGTGAAGGCCGCCTTCCTGAAGCAGATCATTCTCGGTGAAGCCATCGTCCCGGAAATCACGCCCGCCTTCGCGCTGGAACTCCTGTCGCATATGAAGGGCGGCCCCTCGGTCGAGGTGCTGCTCGATATCGCTCTTGGCAACGATGCCGCGATCGCCAGGCAGGCGGGTGACGTGCTGAAGACCCAGGTCTTCCTCTATGACGCCGACATGTTCCGCCTGCGCGACGCCTACAAGGCCGGCAATGCCGTCGCCAAGGACGTGCTGGAGAGCTATGCCAGGGCCGAGTTCTTCACCAAGCTTCCCGATGTCGAGGACGAGATCAAGGTCGTGACCTTCATCGCCGCCGAAGGCGATATCTCCACCGACCTCCTGTCGCCGGGCAATCAGGCGCATTCGCGTTCCGACCGCCAGCTGCATGGCCAGTGCATGATCACGCCGGAAGCGCAGCAGGAAATCGTGGCCCTGCAGAAGCAGCATCCCGACAAGCGCGTGATGATGATCGCCGAAAAGGGCACGATGGGCGTGGGCTCCTCGCGCATGTCCGGCGTCAACAACGTCGCGCTCTGGACCGGCAAGCAGGCCAGCCCCTATGTGCCCTTCGTCAACGTCGCCCCGGTCGTCGCGGGCACCAACGGTATTTCGCCGATCTTCGCGACCACCGTCGACGTGACCGGCGGCATCGGTATCAATCTGAAGAACTGGGTGAAGAAGACCGGTGAGGACGGTAAGCCGATCCTCAACAACGACGGCAACCCGATCCTGGAGCAGAAGTTCTCGGTCGAGACCGGCACTGTCCTGAAGATCGACGTGAAGAACAAGAAGCTCTGTGATGAGAACGGCCGGGAACTGGTCGATGTCGCCAGCGCCTTCACGCCCCAGAAAATGGAGTTCATGAAGGCCGGCTCGTCCTACGCCATCGTCTTCGGCAAGAAGCTCCAGACGTTCGCCGCCCAGACCCTCGGCGTCGAGCCGACCCCGGTCTTCGCGCCGAACAAGGAAATCGCGATCGAAGGTCAGGGCCTGACGGCTGTCGAGAAGATCTTCAACCGCAATGCCGTCGGCGTGACGCCGGGCAAGGTGTTGCATGCCGGCTCCGACGTTCGCGTGAAAGTGAACATCGTCGGCTCGCAGGACACCACCGGTCTGATGACCGCGCAGGAACTCGAGGCGATGGCGGCCACCGTCATTTCGCCGCTTGTGGATGGCGCCTATCAGTCGGGTTGTCACACCGCTTCCGTCTGGGACAAGAAGGCTCAGGCGAACATTCCGAAGCTCATGTCCTTCATGAACAACTTTGGCGTGATCACGGCCCGTGACCCCAAGGGTGTCTATCATTCCATGACGGACGTGATCCACAAGGTGCTGAACGACATCACCGTGGATGACTGGGCGATCATCATCGGCGGCGACAGCCATACCCGCATGTCCAAGGGCGTCGCCTTCGGCGCGGATAGCGGCACCGTGGCGCTGGCGCTGGCGACCGGCGAAGCCACCATGCCGATCCCGCAATCGGTCAAGGTCACCTTCAAGGGCACGATGCAGCCCTATATGGACTTCCGCGACATCGTGCATGCGACGCAGGCGCAGATGCTCAAGCAGCACGGCGACAACGTCTTCCAGGGCCGCATCATCGAAGTGCATATCGGCACTTTGCTCGCCGACCAGGCCTTCACCTTCACCGACTGGACGGCCGAGATGAAGGCCAAGGCGTCGATCTGTATTTCGCAGGACGAGACCCTGATCGAGTCGCTCGAAATCGCCAAGTCGCGCATCCAGATCATGATCGACAAGGGCATGGACAATGCCGCCCAGACGCTCAAGGGCCTGATCGCCAAGGCAGACCTGCGTATCGCGGAAATCCGCTCCGGCGAAAAGCCGGCCCTGACCCCGGACGACAATGCGAAATACTTCGCCGAAGTCGTCGTCGATCTGGATATCATCGACGAGCCGATGATCGCCGACCCCGACGTCAACAACGCCGATGTCTCGCGCCGCTACACCCACGACACAATCCGCCCGGTTTCCTACTATGGCGGCACGAAGAAGGTGGACCTCGGCTTCGTCGGTTCGTGCATGGTGCACAAGGGCGACATGAAGATCGTCGCCCAGATGCTGAAGAACATCGAGAAGGCCGAAGGCAAGGTCGAGTTCAAGGCGCCGCTCGTCGTCGCCGCCCCGACCTACAACATCATCGATGAACTGAAGGCCGAAGGCGACTGGGAAATCCTGCAGAAGTATTCCGGCTTCGAGTTCGATGATCTGAAGCCGAAGACATCAAACCGCACGGAATACGAAAACATTCTCTATCTCGAGCGTCCGGGCTGCAACCTCTGCATGGGCAACCAGGAAAAGGCGGAGAAGGGCGACACGGTTCTCGCCACCTCGACCCGTCTGTTCCAGGGCCGCGTCGTCGAAGACACGGCGGAGAAGAAGGGTGAATCGCTGCTCGCCTCGACCCCGGTCGTGGTCCTCTCCGCAATCCTCGGCCGCACGCCGAGCATGGACGAGTATCGTGTGGCTGTTGACGGTATCGACCTGACGAAGTTCGCCCCGCCGAAAAAGGCTTCGATCGACGCCCTGTCGGTCCATTACTAGAGTTTGTCGGGGAAAAGCGGAAACCGGCTTTTCTGAAAAGGCAAACGAAAACAAGGAAAACCAGAGTCTTCTGGTTCGATCTCACAATACGCGATATTGGCCAGTATCGCGTATTGTGGTTCGTTGCGAGCCTGCTAAAGCATGTCGCGCAAAAATGTGCAGCGGTTTTGCGAAAAGACATGCGCAAAAACAAAGATCTAAAGCGTATGAGCGAATCTGAAAGATCGCGACACGCTTTAGGCAGGCCTCGCGAAATTGCTTTTCTCCAGCTCGAGACTCGAAGAACCCGCGTTTGCGGACCGCAGCAGCGTGTCGATGAGCAGATGGGCCTTCAGCGCTTCCGCGCCATGAACGAGCGGCTGGCGGTTGCCATCCAGCGCGTCGAGGAAGTCTTCATGAACGGCGCGATGGTTGTGATGTGAAAAGGCCATGGGGTCGGCGCCGCTTCCGCCATCGCTGGCGTCGTCGTTCAGCGTGATCGTCCGTCCGTCCATCAGGCGGATGAGGCCGCTATCGCCCTCAAGACTGGCGGAACCCCTGGTGCCGAGAATCTGGATGCGGTCGGGAAAGCCCGGATAGGCCGCCGTCGTCGCGCTGAGTGCGCCAATCGCGCCATTTCCGAAGCGCAATATGGCATGCACCAGATCCTCCGTTTCCATCCGGTGGATCGCACTCGTCACGGCAAGGCAGTTCACCTGCGCCGGCAGGCCGGCGAGGGCGATGAACTGGTCGATCGTATGGATCGCCTGCGTCAGCAGCACGCCGCCGCCGTCGCGGGCGCGTGTTCCACGTCCCGGCTCGTCATAATAGCTTTGCGGCCGCCAGTTGCCGAGCTGCAGCGAGGCCGAGACGATCGCGCCCAGTTCTCCCTCCGCGATCAGTCGCGCCGTCTGCCTGAAGGTCGCCCGAAAGCGTCGCTGAAACGTGATGCCGAGCCTGATTGCCGCCTGACCGGCGATGTCGACAAGCTGCCGGGAGCGCTCCAGCGTGATCTCCAGCGGCTTTTCAAGAAGAACGTGCTTGCCGCTCTGCGCGGCCCGCCGCACCAGATCGAGATGCGTATTGGGCGGCGTCAGGATGACGATGTAGTCGATCGAGCGGTCGTCGAGGATCGCCTCGGCGCTCTCGACCACCGGCAGGTCGAACCGCTGGTGAAAGGCGCTCCGGCGCGCAGCGCTCGGGCTGAAGGCGCCGGCGACCTCCACCCGGTCCTTCAGGTCGAGCAGGCTCAGCGCGTGCGGCGGGCAAGCCATGCCAAGGCCGATAATGCCGGCGCGGTATCTGCGCGGGGCGGTCATGAGCGGTGCTCTCCTACAGCCAGTCCGGAATGCCGGTCAGGTTCAGCGTCGTCTGGATGCCGCGCAACTCCGCAAGCCCCTTCAGCCGGCCGATGCAGGAATAGCCGGGGTTCACCGTCTTGCCGATATCGTCGACGATGGCGTGGCCGTGGTCGGGGCGCATGGGAATTTGCCAGTCTTCCCGTCCGCCTTCCTTCCTCCGCGCCTCTTCCCGCATCAGCGCGGCCACGACACGCACCATGTCCGTGTCACCGCCCAGATGCTCGGCTTCATGGAAGGAGCCGTCCGGCTCCTTGGTCACGTTGCGCAGATGCGCGAAATGGATCTTCGGGCCGAAGGCTTTGGCCATCTGCGGCAGGTCGTTTACGGCGTTGGAGCCGTAGGAGCCGGTGCAGAGCGTGAGGCCGTTCGCGGGCGAATCCACGGCTTCGATCAGCGCTTTCGCGGCCGTCGCGGTGGAAACGACGCGCGGCAGCCCGAAAATCGGGAAGGCCGGGTCGTCGGGATGGATCGCCATGCGCACGCCGGCCTCTTCGGCCACCGGCACGATCTCGCGCAGGAAAGCGAAAAGGTTCTCGCGCAGCCCGTCGACCGTCAGGTCGTCATAAACGGCCAGCGCCCGGCGGAAGCTGTCGCGGTCGAAGACGAATTCCCGCGCCGGCACCCAGCCGATCAGGTTGTTTTCAAGCCGGGCGAGATCGCTCTCGCTCATGGCGGCGAGGCGGCTTCTGGCGGCTGCGATGCGCTCGGCCGGATGGTCAGCTTCGGCGCCTTTCCGCTTCAGAATAAGCACGTCGTAGACGCAGAAATCGACGATGTCGAAGCGTAGCGCATCGCCGCCATGGGGCATCGGCGCATGCAGGTCCGTGCGCGTCCAGTCGGTGATCGCCATGAAATTGTAGCAGAGCGTCTTGATGCCGGCGGCGGCGATGGCGCGGACCGATTGCTTGTAGTTCTCGATATAGTCCCGGTAGCGGCCGGTGCGGGTCTTGATGTCCTCGTGCACGATGATGCTTTCGACCACATCCCAGGTCAGCCCGCCCGCCTCGATCTCCGCCTTGCGCTTGGCGATCTCGTCTGCCGGCCAGGCGCGGCCGTCGTTCAGGTGATGCAGGGCGCTGACGATACCCGTCGCGCCCGCCTGGCGGACATGGGCGAGCTTGACCGTATCGTCCGGGCCGAACCAGCGCCAGGTTTCCTTCATGCCAGCAACTCCTTCAATGTAGCCTCGGCTCCGTTTCGCCGCAGGGCATCCAGATGGCCGGCGGCCAGGTCCACGAGCTTTTCCCTGTCGGCAGAGCCGGCGGCAAACCCAGCCGCGTCGAATGCCGCCCGCACGGTCTCCGTGGCGCCGGCATTCTTCGCAAAGATTTCGGCAAGCGCCGTGTCGAGCGGATCGGTGAAATGGGCGGCCGGCAGGGTTTGGCCGCGTGCCTGCGCCGCGGCAAGCCATGCCGCCGGAGCGAGCATGAGGTGTCTGACCGAACCGCCCGCCGCAAGCCGCGCCAGCGCGACGGCGATGATCCGCTGCGGCAGTTTCTGGCTGCCGTCATTGGCGATCTGCGCCGTGCGATGCTTGAGCGCCGGGTTGTCGTAGCGCCGTTCGAGTTCTGCCGTGTAGGCCTGCGGATTGAGGCCGGCATCGGTTGGCAGGGAGGGTATGGCCTCGGCCCAGAGCCGGGACACGAAGCGGCGGATCAGCGGATCGGAGAAGGCATCGGAAACCGTCGCCTTACCCAGAAGAAGCCCGAGATAGGCGATCGAGGAATGCGAGCCGTTGAGCAGCCTCAGCTTCATCTCCTCGAAGGGCGCGACATCCTTGACCATCTCGACCCCGAACCGCTCCCAGCGGGGGCGGCCTGCGGGAAAATCGTCTTCGATGACCCATTGCAGGAAAGGCTCCGTCGTCACCGGCCAGGCATCGCTCACGCCGAGCCGTGCGGCGATGCGGGCCCGATCCTCGTCGGTGGTCGCCGGCACGATGCGGTCGACCATGCTGGACGGGAAGGCGATCTCGCTCTCCACGAAGGCGCCAAGCTTCGCATCGCGCGCTGTCGCGAAGGCGACGAGCAGGCGTTTCAGCGTTGCGCCGTTGGCGGGAAGGTTGTCGCAGGAAAGCACGGTGAAGGCGGGTGCTCCCGCCGCGCGCCGCCGGGCGATCGCTTCGGTCAGGAAGCCGTGGATCGTCTTCGGCTTCGCCGGGTTGGCCAGATCCTGGACAATATCGGGATGGGCAAGATCGAGCTGTCCCGAAGCCGCCCGCAGATAGGCCTTCTCGGTGACCGTCAGGGTGACGATCCGCACGCCGGGGTTGGTCATGACGCGCAGCAGCGCCTCGGGGTCTTCCGGCGCGACCAGCGATTGCAGAAGCGAGCCGACGACCCTCAGCGTCTCGCCCGCGCCATCGACCACCGACAGCGTGTACAGCCCGTCCTGCGGGGCGAGCGCATCGCGCGTATCGGCGCTGCGCAAGGAGGCGCCGACGATGCCCCAACCCGTTTCTCCCCCGTTCAGGCAGTCGTCGACAAAGGCGGCCTGATGGGCGCGATGGAAGTTGCCGAGCCCGAGATGAACGATACCGGTCGCGGTTTTCGCGCGGTCGTAGGCAGGCCGCGCAATATCGGCCGGCAGGGACGCCAGCATGCTGCTGTTCAGGCGCGCAACCGGCGCATTGAGATGATCGGCCATAGTTCCTCCCATTCGTTGACGGCATCAGTGCCCGAGCGGTCTGGCATCGTCAAGTTGAAAGTCATCATACAACCGGTGTTTTTTTGTATGTTGACATGACCTTTTTTTGGCCATACGAAATTGGGCAGCCGAAGGAGGAGCGGCTCATCCGATGACCCTTGTTGCGCAAGATTTGTTGTTTCCGGCGGATGCCGCATCGCGATCGGTGGCGCGCGATCTCTATGCCGGTGTCAAGAATCTGCCGATCATCAGCCCGCACGGCCATACCGATCCGAGCTGGTACGCGGAAAACAAGCTTTTCCCCGATCCGGCCCAGCTTCTCATCGTGCCGGACCATTACATCTTCCGTATGTTGTTCAGTCAGGGTGTGAAGCTTGAGGATCTGGGCGTGCCGACCCTGGATGGCTCGCCGGTCGAGACTGACGGGCGGCGCATCTGGCGGCGCTTCGCCGAAAACTATCATCTCTTTCGCGGAACGCCGACGCGGCTGTGGCTGGATTATACCTTCGCCAATCTGTTCGGTCTGAACGATCCGCTGACATCAGCCAATGCCGACAGCCACTACGATACGATCGCCGCTCTTCTGGAAACGGACGCCTTCCGGCCCCGCGCCCTGTTCGAACGCTTCAATATCGAGGCCATCTCGACCACTGACGGGGCGCTGGATGACCTGAAGTGGCATGCGATGATCCGCGACAGCGGCTGGAGCGGCCGTGTCGTGCCCGCCTATCGGCCGGATTCGGTGATTGATCCGGATTTCGAGGGCTTTCTTGGGAATCTGGACAGGCTCGGCGAAATCAGCGGCTGCGATACCGGGCGCTGGCAGGGCTATCTGGATGCGCACCGCAACCGCCGGGACTATTTCAAGTCCTTTGGTGCAACGGCGACGGACCATGGCCTCGTTTCGGCGCAAACCGCCAATCTGTCGTCGGGCGAGGCGCAGGCGCTTTTCGACCGGGTGCGCGGCGGTGTCGCCGATGCTGGCGAACGCGCGCTGTTTCGTG
>JAVBSF010000420.1:0-25551 GCA_031556925.1 Pararhizobium sp. | reverse complement strand
CAACCGTCCGGCTGGGCGCTGTCGCCGGACGGCCTCCGCAGCCTGCGCCGCCACAACGCCGTTGCCGGGCAGGCGTGGCCTGCACCATCAGTGGGTGAGGAAGGCGGTGTTCAGCGTGAAAGCGTCTCGGTGCATGCCGATGCGGCGGGAGAAGGGGAGGGGGAATACGACGACGCCAGCCCGTTCGACGCCGAGCTGGCTGCCATCGATGCGGTGTTGGCGCGCTCGGACGCCGTGCTTAAGAAGGCGGTCGCACCAGCAAGCCAGTCGCGGGATCGTGACCCACTCGTCTACGATCCCGATTGGGACGAGGACACGCGGCTGGAGGAGTGGCGCACGGTGCTGCGTCAGGCGGATCATCTGCCGCCAGTGCTGCGAGCTGTTGTCGCCCTCGACGCCTGGAACACGCTCGAGGTGTTGCAGCACGCGCCTTGGCTCGGCCGGCACCTCGCTGCCTCGATCCTGCGCCAGGCTGGCATTGCCACCGGCGCTCACCTGGTGGCGATAAATCTAGGCCTGAAAACCATCCCCGTCGATCGGCGCCGGCATCGCAACCGAGACGTCCGGCTGCTGGCCATCGCCGACGGGCTGATCGCGGCCGCCGAGATCGGGCTCAAGGAACACGATCGCCTGGCGCTCGCGCGCAAAATGATGGAGCGGAAACTGTCGGGAAGACGAACATCCTCAAAACTGCCGGAGCTTGTCGATCTCGTCATGGCGACGCCGCTCGTGCATGCCGGCACGATCACCAAAACCCTCGGGGTCACGCCGCAGGCGGCGCGGCGGATCGTGACGGAGCTCGGCCTCAGAGAGATGACGGGGAGGGGGAGGTTTCGTGCGTGGGGTATCGTTTGATAGCCGGTCGCGCGTGACCAGACGGTGCGGGTTACGGGATAGGAGAAGAAGCAGGGCGCGCTCACTTTTCGTAAAGTGAACCACTTTGCCATTGCGGCTGCTAAAAAGGCAGCTTTCATCGAGAACCAGGTCTCCATAGTGGAGACCGACCGCTTTTCTCATCAACTAACCCTACGAAGAAGGAACAGTTTTCCCATACAGGAGAGTTACTTACAGTGTCAGAAACGCCAACTGCAAGTGTAACGTGCGCACCGAGCGTTCGCGCGTGTATTTGTTTCCGGCATATAAAAATTCAACGCAAACAGAGGTCATCTCAGCGGTTCGAATCCCTTCAAGAACAAAAGGGCCAACACGACAGCGCTAAAGAACAGCTGTGGTTGAAAATATGCGGATGACCGAGGCATGGATAAACGCAGAGCTAGCTGACAGGCGAGAATGGGTGTGGTTGTTGATGCAGCGCAAAGTGTCATTTTAGCAGAGAGAGTATCTCCTTCTCACGGTCAGATGGCCGTCAACCGGATCTTCCGGCAAACAGAGAAGGTAGAAAAATGCCCAGGCTCAACATTTCCTGCATCGCGCTCGCTCTCGTGGCGACAGTCGCACTGCCAGCAATGGCACATGTTTCCCTCGAAACCGATACGGCCAAGATCGCCGCAAACTACAAGGCGATCCTGCGGGTGCCGCATGGCTGCGATGGAAAGGCGACGACGGGCATTCGTGTCAGGTTGCCCGATGGCGTGATCTCCGCCAAACCCATGCCGAAGCCGGGTTGGACCATCGAAAAGACCATGGGCGATTATGCCAAGGCCTACACCCTTTACGGGGAGCAGGAGACCTATGGCGTTCGCGAGCTGACATGGAGCGGCGGCAGGCTGGGGGACGACGAATATGACGAGTTCGTCTTCCGTGCTTATATCACCGATGGTTTCAAGGCAGGACAGGTCATTGCATTTCCAGTGATCCAGATGTGCGAAGGCGGTGCGACGACACAGTGGATCGAGGTGCCTGCCGATGGAAAGAGCGTCGATGACTACGAGCATCCGGCACCCGCGATAACGCTCGTAAAACCATAACGAGGGGAGTGGACGGGTTATGGCGAATATCGGCATGCCCGTCCGGCTGTCCTGCGTTCGGGCTGCGGTCACTTTCTTCGCGGCGGGGTTCATCTTGCTGCTGATGGTGCAGATCGCAGCCGCTCATGCCGTGTTGCTCTCCTCGAGTCCGGCGCAAGGCGAGCGACTGAGCGCCATTCCCGCGACCGTCACGCTTCAATTTTCCGAAGCCGTCACACGTGCTGATCTTGAATTGATCGCGAAAGGCGTTGCGCCCACTCAACTGCAGGCGCGCATCGCAGGTTCAACCGTCGCAGCCGATCTGGATCGGAATCTCCCCGATGGCGTTTATGCTCTCAACTGGAAGGTTCTCTCCGAAGACGGGCATCCGGTTTTCGCGGCAATCGTCTTTGCGGTCGGCATGGACGGAAAGCTGGATGTCGAATCTCCGGCATCGCCGGTGAAAACCCCGCAGGCATGGCCGACATGGGCTGCAAAAACCATCTTCTACATCACCTCTCTCTTCGGCGTGGGCGCTGCATTTTTCGCGCAGTGGGTGGTGAGGGGCCGACCGGGTCATGGCGTCTTGATATGTCTGATTGCGGCAGAAATTTCCGGTCTGGGCGTGCTTGCGTTTCTCGGTATCGAGCTTGCCGACGAACCGTTCTCTGCTCTTCTCACCGGTGAACCCTGGGCACTTGCGCTGGAGACCAGTCTGGAGCGATCGATGGCGCTCGCGACTGTGGCCATTTGTCTTGCCGCAATAGGATGCCTTGAACAACGGTTTGGCCGGCTATGGACACTTCTTTCCCTTGTCCTGATCGGGGCTGCTTACGCTTTGACGGGTCATGCGAGCGCCGCGAGCACTGCATCCTTTGTGGCGGTCGCCCTGCACATCGTCGGAGTTTGTTTCTGGATAGGTGCCCTACCGGAGTTGTGGCTTCTCCTGAGATCCTCCCGGATCGAACAGGGCAGGCGCTCACACGGTTTTCCGTCGCGATCCCCATTTCCATCGCTGCGATTATCGGCGCAGGCGGTTATCTCGCCTACGTCCAGATCGGCTCGGTTGGAGCGCTTTTTTCCACGCAATACGGCAAGGTCTTTATCATCAAGCTTGCCCTGGTCTGCATGACGCTTCTGCTGGGTGGCTATAACCGGCTCCGCCTGACGCCGGCGGTGGAAAACGGCGATGCTGCTGCTGCGCGCCGTATGAGGGCAATTGTCGGGGCCGAAATCGTGCTGGTAATCCTCGTTTTGTCCGTGACCTCGCTCTGGCGCTTCACACCACCGCCGCGCGCCCTTGCGCTGCGGCCGCCGATCACGGTCTGCGTGCACATGCACACCCCCGCGGCCATGGCGACGGTCTCGTTCGAAGCCCGGTCTGATCAGAGTTTTAAAGTGGAAGTTTCCGTTACGACAGGGGATTTTGATCCACTCGATCCACAGGAGCTCACACTGACAATGGCATCAACAGAGGGCGGTGTTACTCCCTTCAAGGTGCCTGTCCTACGCCGCTCAGTCGGTTTCTGGACGATCGACAGCATCCCGTTGCCGAAAGGGGCGGACTGGAACGTGAAGATCGATTTGCTGGTCAGCGATTTCGACGTCGTCAGGCTCGAGGATCATGTAAATTTGCCGGCAGAATAGGGGCAGTCACGAGAGGGCTTGAATCGCTCCGATCGGATCGGCACCAACGAGAACTGCATGCCCGCCACACAGCAACCATAGGGAAACGAGCAGTGCCGCAAGCGCGCCGACGACGATGGCCCCATCGATGCGTAGGCCACTGCGGCCGCACAGGATCGCGTAAAGCGGGACGACCGCGGAGCCGTTCGTGGCCGTTACCCACTTCGTCCCCAACCGTTTGCGCGCGCGCCGCTCCGCCATGACAATGCCGCCGAGGGAAAAGGCCGCGAAGCCGCCGAAGAGGATCAGCGAACGCAGGTCGCCATTTGGAAGAATGTGCCCCACGGCCCAGAAAACGAAGCCCCACAATACGGGATGGCGGGTCACGCCGACGATTGCGCCTTGCGCACCGCTTTGCTGCCGCAGCGTCACGGAAAACGGGTTGGGGCTGATCAGGCCTGCCACGACGAGGAAGAGGCCGAGGGGAGCAAGGATGAAGGTAGCCGTCACTTGCCAACGGGCGGTCGCCCAAAGTTCGATGTAATCCGTATTCAAGGCTTCGTAGAACAGCCAGATGAGCAAGGCTGTCGAAACCACTGAATAGCTTGCCAAATAGGCGGGTCTACCGATGCGGCCGATGATACCCGCGCGAATGGCTGGTATTGCCGGAACGGAATGGAGCAGGACAAAGAGGCCGAAGGCCGTGAGCAAGCCCGTCATGATCCGTCGCGCCTATTGCTGAAGTAATAGAGCCGCTGCGATCACGCAGGACGTCAAGACCGCAATTGCGGTGCTGTAGGCCTGCAGGACGCCCATCCGGTTCAGCGCGATGGAAAAGCCGATGATGATCGGGGTGGTGACAACAAGGCCGAGTTGAGCATCTGTCATGGTCTGTCTCCTTTAGGTTTTCCTTCTCCCCCGAGCGGCATGCGATGTCCTTGCGCTGGCGCAAAGAAGCCGTGCTGCCATCGGGATAGGAAGGGCAAAAAGGAAGCTTCGTCATGACGGTTATGGTGGATAGTGGCGCCGACGAGCGGTCGGACGGCGATCTTATCTTGTGGATTCTGGTCTGGAGCGAGCTCGTCGCTTTCGGAATGTTGATCAGCGCATTCCTGGTCATGTCCTTTTTGCATCCGGAGAGCTACCCGATCGCGAAGCTGCACCTGGACGGCCGGCTTGCCAGCATCAACACCATCGTTCTGATTTTCAGCGGCTGGCTGGCGGCGGAGGCGGATCGCACGGCCTCCCTTGGCAAACGCAGGATCGCCCTTGTCGGGGCCGCCTGCCTCGGCTTCGTCTTCGCGGCCATCAAGCTTTTTGAATATGCCGGGGAAATCCGCTTCGCCGGGGATGCCACGTTCAACTCATTCTTCGAGCTCTATTTCATCATTACGGGTTTCCATCTGGCCCATGTGATTTTTCTGGGTTTCGTCATGCTTCTCGTGGCGCGGCGGGCGGAGCGATCGAACGTGGCGATGGTTGCGACCCTCTGGCATGTCATCGATATCGTCTGGCTGGTCATCTTTCCGGTTATCTATCTCGGGTGAAACCATGACATATGACAAGAACATCTGGCTTTTGGGTCGTGCCATCGGTGTCATTCTGGTTGCGATCATCTCGGGGCTTGTTGCCGCGCAGTGGAAGCACGAGGCCGTGCCCTTCGTGGCCTTTGTGATCATCCTTCTGTTGACCGTCGTCAAATCCAGATGGATCGTGCTCGATTTCATGCGCCTGCGGGGCGTGCGTCCACGGCTTGCCATTGCGCTTCTGGTCTGGCCGGCCTTCTTCGTTGTCGCTGCCGCGACCCGCACGGCTTTGGCGACTTTCGGTATCGCCGGCTAAACCATCCGCACACGACCTACCGCTGATTTGTTTGCCTTTTCGCAAAGAACAGCCGGCGTCTTTCCCGCATCTCCTGTGTCGAGGGCTTTGCTACCCATCGCATCGCCCGATCAATCCGACCCCGAGGGGCCAGAGGGACAGCGAATGTCAGAACATCTAACCAAAACAGGAGCGCGAAATGTCTTCTACGGAGGGTCCGCGTTCTTCTTTGCGATCTTCGTCGCGCTCACCGCACATAGCCACTACTACATGCGCACCACCTCCACCGACGAAAGCACCCTGACCGACGCCGTGGCGCGCGGGAAACACGTCTGGGAAGAAAACGCCTGCATCAACTGCCACACCCTGCTCGGCGAGGGCGCCTATTTCGCGCCCGAGCTCGGCAATGTCTGGACGCGCATGGGCGGCGACGAGGATGTCGAAAGCACGCGCGAGACCTTCAAGGCGTGGATGGCCGCACAGCCCACCGGCATCGAGGGTCGTCGCCAGATGCCGCAGTTCCACCTGAACGATCAACAACTCAACGATCTCTCCGAGTTCTTGCGCTGGACGAGCAAGATCAAGACGCAGAAATGGCCGCCGAATGATGCCGGCTGACCTCTAGGGAAGGAAAACAATCATGAAATACCAAACCCAGAAGGTCGCGATGCTGTATTTCTACGGCGCGCTCGGCCTGTTCATCGCCCAGGTGCTGTTCGGCGTGTTGGCTGGCACGATCTACGTGCTGCCAAATACGCTCTCCGAACTCCTGCCTTTCAACATCGTCCGCATGATCCACACCAACGCGCTGATCGTGTGGCTGTTGATGGGCTTCATGGGTACGACCTATTTTCTCTTGCCCGAAGAGGCGGAGACGGAGCTTTACAGCACCAAGCTCGCCATCTTCCAATTCTGGTTGTTCCTCACTGCAGCCGCCGTCGCGGTCGTCGGCTATCTCTTCCATATCCACGAGGGGCGCGAATTCCTGGAGCAGCCCTTCGCCATCAAAGTCGGCATTGTCGTCGTTGCTCTGATCTTCCTGTTCAACATCACGCTGACGGTGTTGAAGGGCCGCAAGACCGTCGTCACCAATATCCTGATCTTCGGGCTCTGGGGCGTGGCGATCTTCTTCCTGTTTGCCTTCTACAATCCCGCCAACCTTGCGCTGGACAAGATGTACTGGTGGTATGTCGTCCATCTTTGGGTCGAGGGCGTGTGGGAGCTGATCATGGCATCGGTACTCGCCTTCCTGATGATCAAGCTCAACGGCATCGATCGCGAAGTGGTCGAGAAGTGGCTCTACGTTATCGTCGGGCTGGCGCTGTTTTCCGGCATCCTCGGCACTGGCCACCACTTCTACTGGATCGGTGCGCCGGGCTATTGGCAGTGGATCGGCTCGATTTTCTCGACGCTGGAGGTCGCTCCCTTCTTCACAATGGTCGTGTTCACCTTCGTCATGACCTGGAAGGCCGGCCGCAAGCATCCAAACCGCGCCGCTATCCTCTGGTCGATCGGCTGCTCGGTCATGGCTTTCTTCGGGGCCGGCGTCTGGGGCTTCCTGCACACGCTGTCGTCGGTGAACTATTATACCCACGGCACCCAGGTCACCGCCGCCCACGGCCATCTCGCCTTCTTCGGCGCCTATGTGATGCTGAACCTTGCGGCCATGGCCTATGCCGTGCCGGAAATTCGCGGACGCGCGCCCTACAACCAATGGCTCTCAATTGCCAGCTTCTGGGTCATGTGCACGGCCATGTCGGTGATGACCTTCGCACTGACCTTCGCCGGCGTGCTGCAGGTTCATCTGCAACGGGTGCTGGGCGAAAGCTACATGGACGTTCAGGATCAGCTGGCGCTGTTCTACTGGATACGCCTCGGCTCGGGTGTCTTCGTGCTGATCTCCGCCGTCATGTTCATCTGGGCGATCTTCGTACCGGGCAAGGAACGTGTCGGAGTGACCGGCTCCCTGCAGGCCGCCGAGTGACCTTTGGCCCCGCCAGGGGATGGCGGGGCCAACTTTTCTTCAGGAGATATCGATGAATATGCTTTCCACGGCCCGAGAGCGGGCCAAGACCGAAATTCTGCCCTATGTCGCGAGCGGGAATGAATGCCAGTTGTTCGAAATCGCCTGGACGCGGCAGCTTCCCCTGCTCCTGAAGGGCCCGACCGGTTGCGGCAAGACCCGCTTTGTCAGCCATATGGCTGCTCGTCTCGGCCTGCCGCTCTCGACGGTCTCCTGCCACGACGACCTCGCCGCGGCCGACTTGACGGGGCGTTACCTGCTGAAGGGCGGCGATACCGTGTGGGTCGACGGGCCGCTGACCAAGGCGGTGCGGGAAGGGGGCGTCTGCTATCTCGACGAGGTGGTGGAGGCGCGCAAGGATGTTGCCGTCGTGCTGCATCCGCTGACCGACGACCGCCGCATCTTGCCGTTGGAGCGTACCGGCGAGCAACTGGCTGCACCGCCCGGCTTCATGCTGGTTGTTTCCTATAATCCCGGCTACCAGAACCTGCTGAAAGCGCTCAAGCCTTCGACCAAGCAGCGCTTCGTCTCGATCGAATTCGACTTCCTGCCCAAGGCGCATGAAATCGTCGTCGTGTCGGTGGAAAGCGGCCTTGACGAGGCTCGCGTCGCGCCGCTTGTGGAGCTGGCCAACCGGCTGCGCCGTTTGAAAGGCCAGGATATCGAAGAGGGTGTCTCGACGCGATTGCTCGTCTATTGCGCGGCGTTGATCGATTCCGGACTCGATGCCCGCGAAGCCGTACGCGTAGCCATCATCGAGCCCTTGAGTGACGACCCGGATGTGAAGGCCGCCCTCATAGAAGTCGCAAATGGCGTGATCGCCTGAGGCTGCCATGTTCGAGTTCCTGGAACTGGAAGAAACCGTCGGAAAATTCTGGCACCGGCTAGTCGGCTCGACAGCGAGCATGCCGCGCTATCCGGAACATGCGGTGACCTTCGAGGCGGTAAAACCAATTCTCGCCGTCTGCTTTCGCGGCTTCGGCGGCGAGGCGACGGCGCAGCTTGGGCGGGCGCACGCCAGAACGAGTTCGCATCGGCTTCGGCTGCGGCAGCTTGTCGGCCTCGGCGAAGAGAAGATGGCGCTGGCCGCGAGGGATATCGGCGCAGTTATGTTGCCACCGGCCATCGATCTTTTCCCCGATGCCGGGCTCAATCGTGGTCTCTATATCTGGCTTGCGGCCTATATGGCACAGATGCGGCTCTCCGCTTCGGCTTCAACCGATCCTCTAAGAGCCGACCTCGAAGCGATCGGTATGGCAAAGGCGAATGTGCAGCGGGTGCTTGCTTGCTTTCCGGGCCTTTCCAAAACCTATGTCGCCCTGTGCGCGGCATTGGTGGCGGAGCGGAGGCGTGGCGTTCTTCCGGACGTGGAGCAACTGGTCGAAAACCGGGTGGTCGGCCTACTGCGGGTCGGCGCCGGCCTGGGGCAAGAACATCCACCGGCGATCTTCCCGCAACATGCGCCGGCCGGCTATCAGCGCATGATGGCGGTGCCGGTATGGCCGCTGTTCGAGCGTCGCGAGGAAACCTCGGCGTCGCTTGCCGAGGAAGAAGATAACAACGGAGCGGCAAGCGCGCTCGAAGGGCAGGGCCATTTCCGCGCCGACCGTGAGACCGCACGCAAGCCGGCGGACCGCAGCCCCTTTATCCTCAACCGCTTCGAAAAAATCCTCGCCATGGCAGAGATGGTGAATGTCGATCGCCCGACCGATGACAAGGACGACGATGCAAGCGACGCGGCCCGCGATCTCGACGAAATTACTCTTGGCCGGCGGAAGGAACGCCCATCCTCGAAATTCCGTTTCGACCTGGACCTCCCGCCCGAGGCCGTCGATCCCGACGCAATCAAGGCTGAGGTTTCCTATCCTGAGTGGAACTACCGCAAGGCCGAATATATGCCGTCCTACTGCAAGGTGGTGGCGGCGACAGCGAAGGGAGATGCTAATGGTGCGAAACCTTCGGATGATATGAAGGCTCTGGTGCGCAAGGTGCGCCGTCAGTTCGAGATCTTGAGGCCACGAAACGAGGTGTTGAAATCGCAGCTCGATGGCTCAGAACTTGATCTTGACGCAGTGGTGCGCATGCGCACTGATCTGGCTGCCGGCGGGGAGGGCACGGATCGCATCCATCTGCTTTCACGGCCACAGGGGCACGACCTCGCGGTGACGATCCTGGCGGATGTTTCGCTCTCCACCGATGCCTGGTTCGATGACAAGCGGGTGCTCGACGTGGAAAAGGATGCGCTGACGGTGCTCGCCCATGGCCTTGCCGCCTGCGGCACCAATCATTCGATCCTCACCTTCACATCCCGCCGCCGCTCCTGGGTGCGGATCGAGACGGTGAAGGCGTTTGGTGAAGCGTTCAGCCCGGACGTTCAGCGTCGTATCGATGGGCTGAAACCCGGCTATTACACCCGCATCGGCGCTGCCATCCGCCATGCCTCGGCGGAGCTGGCCAAGCAGCCCAATCGACGCCGTCTGCTTCTCATCCTGACGGATGGGAAACCGAATGACATCGATCATTACGAGGGTCGTTTCGCGCTTGAGGATTCGCGAAAGGCGGTTTTCGAGACGCGGCGGCAGGGTACATCGGTTTTTGCCGTCACCGTCGACAAGGATGCGCGCAGCTACCTGCCATCCATGTTCGGACGCAACGGTTTTGCAATCGTCGGTGATATCGGCAAGCTGCCGCAGGCGTTGCCGGCAATCTATCGGGGGCTGACGCGCTGACGGGCGGAGGCAGTTCACGCTGCACGAGGAAGCAGCGTGCGGAAGAGGGCTCGAAGGCGGCGGACCTTCGAGCCCTCTTTTTCGTGAAGCTTATCAAGCCGCCTTGCTGAAGGTGCGCTGGCTGTCGGCAAGATAGCTGTCGAAAGTGGCGGCGACTGTGCGGACGAGGAAGCGATACGCACCGTCCAGTCGGATCACTCCGTCTTCGAGCGAGATCAGCCCATCCCTAGCCATATCGTGCAGTCGCCCATTCGACCCGAGCAGATACTCCGGCGAGAAGCCGTGTGCGGCTGCGATTGCCGGAATATCCGCGCCGAAATCGCACATCAGTCGCTCAATCACGTTGGCGCGCACACGGTCTTCGCGCGTCAGCTTATAGCCCTTGGCCGTCGGCAGTTCTCCAGAGGAAACCTTGCGTGCATAGGAGCCGGGCGGCACTTCGTTCTGCACGTAACCATCCGCCACGCGACCAATGGAGGATGCGCCGAAGCCGAGCAAGGCATGGCAATTGTCTGTCGTATAGCCCTGGAAATTCCGCCGCAGTGAACCGTTGTCGGCGGCAATGGCGAGTTCGTCTTCCGGCAAGGCGAAGTGATCGAGACCGATGCGGCGATAGCCGGCGGAAACGAGGGCGTCAGCGATGGCTTCCGCCTGTTCATGGCGGGCCTGGGCATTCGGTAGGGTGTTTTCGTCGATCAGGCGCTGGTGCTTCTTGAAGCTCGGGATGTGGGCATAGCCGAACACGGCGAACCGCTCCGGCCGCATGGCAATCGCAGCCTCCACGGTGTCGCGGCAGGAAGTGACCGTCTGGTACGGGAGGCCGTAGATCAGGTCGAAATTGATGCCCCCGATGCCGTTGCGGCGTAGCACCTCGACGGTCGCTGCTGTGGTTTCTTCCGATTGGATACGGTTGATCGCCTTCTGGACAACGGGATCGAAGCTCTGCACCCCAAGGCTTGCCCTTGTAACTCCGCCTTCGCTAAGCGCCGCCGCCATTTCGAGCGTCAGCGTGCGTGGATCGATTTCGACGGAGACATTCGCCTCTGCGTGAATCCGGTAATTCCGCCTGAGCAGCGACATCAGCCCGACAAATTCCGCAGGTTCGATAATGGTCGGCGTGCCGCCACCGAAATGGATTTCCCTCACATCAAGCGCATCGCCCGAATGGCTGGAAACCATCCCGATTTCCCGCTTCAGGATGTCGAGATAATCGAGAATCGGCTGGTCCTTTTCGGTGATCGTGGTGTGACAGCCGCAATACCAGCACATGGACCGACAGAAGGGGATGTGCAGATAAAGCGAAGTCGTGCCGGCACCGATGCCCTTGATCCAGCCGGCATAATCCGCCGCCGTGATCTCATTCGAAAACTTCGGTGCAGTCGGATAGCTGGTATAGCGCGGCAATCGCGCATCGCCGTATTTCGCAATGATGTCATCGGTCATGGAATATGTCCTCTTCGGTCTGTGACCGATCTTCTAGGACATTGCCGTTCCCGTCTCTTTGTCTTCGATCAATAATGCGGGAAGTTTGTTCTCGCGCAATGTTGGCCATCTGGATTGCCCGTAGTTTGCGGTTCCGGACCACGCGTCCGCTTTATCCCAAGGAGCCGATATGTCTGACCCCATTCCCGAAATCGATGTGCGGATAATACCGCCGACACAGCGCCATCCGTCCATTTTCGGCATGCTTGCCACTTTGACGCCGGGTGATGCGATGCACGTCACCAGCGATCATGATCCGCGTCCGCTGCACTATCAGCTTTCGACCCGTTTCCCTGATGAATTCGGTTGGGAGTATCTCGAACAGGGGCCGGAGGTCTGGAAGGTGCAGATCACGCGCGCAGAAAGCAGCGGCTGCGACTGCTGCTGCGGTCACTAACCAGGAGACGATCCATGCCCGGCGCTCCCCTCTCCCGTTGGACGATGTCCTACTTCGCAGCTTCGCTGATATGCCTCTTGATGGGCTTGGCGGCGATGGGCGCTGGGTTCGGCTTCCCCGTGGAGGACGTGGGAGCACCGGATACGCTCGTCATCGTGCATCTGCTGGCCATCGGTTGGCTGGGGTTGTTGTTCTGCGGCGCGCTTTTGCAGTTCGTACCGGTGCTCGCGGCCGCCAAGCCTCGCTTTGCCAGTCTCGCGGCCGCGGCCCTGATCCTGCTGATCTGCGGCCTGTCGACCCTCATTGTCGGATTTCTGTCTCTGGGCGGCCGGCTAGATTTCGATCTCGCGACCATGCCGCTCGCAGCAACCTGTCTTGCGGCAGGCTTCATGGCGCTTGCCCTTTCCTTCGCCGCGACGATCCTGTCGCAGCCGGTGGTGGATCATTCCGGTCGGCTGGTGCTGGTCGGTCTTGCCGCACTTCTTGTTACAATCGCGCTCGGAGCCGCCTTTACCGGTGTTTTGAGTGGTGTTCTGGATGGAGACTGGAGCGTCGATCTTCTGACAATGGGCCTGCCGATACATGCCCTTTCGGGCACGGTCGGCTGGATGAGCATCACGGCGGTCGGCGTGAGCTACCGGCTGTTTTCGATGTTCATGTTGGCCCCTGAAACCGGCTTTTCGACGCGGCGGCTGATATCATCAGTGGTTCCGGCGCTGCTTGTCCTCTGGACCGGATTGCTGCTCGCCTTTGTCTATCCGACCGTGGTCGGGCTGGCAGCGCCGCTCGCTATCCTGCTCTTCGGGATCGCGCTTGCCGTCTACCTCGTCGATATCACCAGGATGGTTCGCTCGCGCCGCCGCAGGATACTGGAACTCAATACGGTGGCGGGTCTCGCAGCGCTCGCCTATCTCTTCGTCGCCTTCGCGATGTTTGCGATCGGTCAGCTCGTGCCGGACACGCTTCCCCTTGGTCCTGCCGCGATCTATGCGCTGGCGATGGGCTGGCTCTCCGGCCTGGGCCTCGCGCAACTCTACAAGATCGTTCCGTTCCTCACATGGCTCGAGGCCTATGGGCCGGTGATGGGACGTTCGCCGGTGCCGCGCGTGCAGGATCTGGTCAAGGAAACCCGTGGCCGCCTCTGGTTCGCTCTCTATCATCTGGGCGTTTCGATCGGTGTCGCCGCCTTGCTTTTGGGTGCGAACATGCTCTTCCGGCTCGCAGCCTTGACGGAACTTGCCGCTGTTGCCGGACTTGCCATCGAATTCCTTCGTGCCCGGCGGCTTCGATACGCGCCTGCCGAAACCAGGTTTCCGCAGGGCACCGTTCGTCCGCATCTTCTTTACGCCAATTCGATCTGAAGGATTAAGCCAATGGGTCTCGCATATAAGGAACTGGATGTCCGCCCGCTGCTGGAAGCGGGGGTGGAGCCCTTTGTCGAAATCATGACCACGGTCGATCGGCTGGGGCCGAAGGAAGGCCTGCGCCTCCTCGCTCCCTTCAAACCACAGCCGCTGTTCTCGGTCATGGAACGCAAGGGGTTTCTCTATGAGATGTCGGAGTTGCCCGGTGGCGATTACGAGGTGCGCTTTTTCCCGACGAATGCCGAGGTGCTGGCATCCGACAACGCCGCCGGTGCTGATCACTGGGCGGAGCCGAGCGTCGAGCTCGACCTGACCGACCTTGACCCGCCACAGCCCATGGTGAAGATCCTGCAGGCATTGGAGGAGATGGCACCGGCAGGTGTGCTCTTTGCGGTTCTCGGACGGGAACCCGTGTTCCTGTTTCCCGAACTTGTGAAACGGGGGCATCAATGGGTTGGCAATTATGATGCGGCCGGTACCGCCTTCCGCATCATGATCCGCCGCGGAGAGGCCAAGCCATGATCGCGGCCAGCGACATTTCGGATCGGATCACGGCCGCGCTCGCAGACGTCATCGATCCCGAAATCGGAAGGAGCGTCGTCGATATCGGCTTGATCTATTCGGCCGAGATGCTGGAAGATGATCGGCTGCTGGTTCGGATGACCACGACGACACGGGGCTGCCCGGCTGCGGGCTTCCTTGTCGATGCCGTTCGCGAAAGGGCGCTCTCGGAAGGACTGGCGAAAACCGTCTATGTCGAATTGACCTACGATCCGCCGTGGTCGCCGTCGATGATGCTGGCATGACCATGTTTCGATCCTACCAGCCGACGTCGATCCTCACCGATTTCATCGGCATAATCTCTGTTTCCGGTCAGGAGAATACTGCGGTCGGGCCGGATGGCCCGGCACGAATTTTCAACGTGGACCGAAGCCAACGATATGCCAGCCCTTCCGGCGGCCCGCAGGCCGCCTCCCAAAGGCAACAATAGATCCGCGGCTGCTCTTATCGACGCGGATCGCAATCAGTCGTTTGTGTAGGCGGACATCGTACCGTCGAGATAGGCGGTCAGCTTCGCGCTGTCGTGCCACTGATGATAGGCCGTCTTGCCGATGAGTTCGGCTGGAACCTTCCAGCCGGGATCTACCCCTTCCATGTTCGGCAATTCGTGCGCAATGCCCTTGTGGCAGTCGATGCAGGTGGCCTTTCGTGACAGGAGATAGCGCGTATGGATTTCGGCGGCCCGTTCCGTCTGCTTCGTCAGGTCCATCGCCCCCATCGAGTGGCAGTTGCGACATTCCAGGCTGTCATTGGCCTTCAGGCGCGCCCATTCGTGCTGGGCAAGCTCCAATCGATGATCAAGGAATTTCTCCCGCGTGTTGATCGTGCCGAAAATCTTGCCCCAGACTTCCTTGGAAGCCTGCATCTTGCGAGCGATCTTGTCCGTCCATTGGTGCGGCACATGGCAATCCGGACAGCTGGCGCGCACCCCCGAGCGGTTGGAGAAATGCACCGTCCGCGTCAGCTCTTCATAGACATTGTCCTTCATCTCATGGCAGCCGGTGCAGAATTTCTCCGTGTTGGTGACTTCCAACGCGGTGTTGAATGCACCCCAGAACATCACGCCGCCGACGAAGCCGCCCAGTGTCAGGAAGCCGAGGCTGAGCGTCGCAGCAGGTGTGCTCAGCAGCGCCCATATCCAGAGAAGGATGGCTTTAGCCCGCGCGATCATTGTTCGGAACCCGCAGGCTGGAAGCCAAGCTCGCTCATGTCCTTGAACACGTTCGGAACCAGCGGTTTCACATCCGCCTGCGGCACATGGCAGGCCGTGCAGAAATAACGGCGCGGCGAAACATCAGCCAACATCTGCCCTTCTCGGGTCATGTAGTGGGTGACGCTGATCATCGGCGCACCAGACCCCTCCGTCAGCTCGCGCTTATGGCACGAGAGACAGCGATTGGTGTTTACCGACAGCTGGTAGCCGTCGATGGAGTGTGGAATGACCGGCGGCTGGTCCGGATAGTTTCGCATCTTGCGCTGGTCATCGATGACCCATTTCGGCAACGGCTTGGCATCCTGACTTTGCATCGGGTCCTGATTGCCGGTGAGCGGCGGCACGACCTGGGCCAGGGTGACGCCACCGGTGAAGAGACAGAGGGCAACGGCCGTGATCGCCCAAGCTCGCCTTCTGATCAGGCGACGGGAAGAATCTTGACTGCGCATTTTTTGAAATCCGTCTGCTTGGAGATGGGATCTGTGGCGTCGAGCGTGACCTTGTTGATCAACTGGCTGGCATCGAACCACGGGACGAAGATCACGCCATGGGGCATGCGGTTTCGACCGCGCGTATCGACGCGGCTGATGATTTCCCCACGTCGTGACTGGATGCGGATTTCCGCGCCCTGGTTGATGCCCATCTTGCGAGCATCGTCGCCGTTCATAAAACAGCGGGCACCTGGGAATGCCTTGTAGAGCTCCGGAACCCGCATCGTCATCGAGCCGGAATGCCAATGCTCAAGCACGCGGCCGGTCACGAGCCAGAAGTTGAACTCATCATCGGGCGATTCCGCCGGTGGCTCATAGGGCACGCCGAGAATGACGGCACGGCCGTCCTTCTGGCCGTAGAACTTGAGGCCTTCGCCGGGCTTCACATAGGGGTCATAGCCCTCCCGGTATCGCCAGCGCGTCTCCTTGCCGTCGACGACGGGCCAGCGCAAGCCGCGAACCTGATGGTATGTATCGTAGGGCGCAAGATCATGGCCGTGGCCCCTGCCGAAGCTGGCATATTCCTCGAACAAGCCCTTTTGCAGGTAGAAGCCGAAGGCCTTTGCCTCCCGGTTTTCATATTCCGCGGTGACCTCCGTCAGCGGAAATTTGTTGACCTGTCCGTTCTGGAACAGCACCTCGTAAAGGGTCTTGCCCTTGTAGTCCGGGTTTTTGTCGAGGATGTCGGCGGGCCAGACCTCGTCCGTGGTGAAGCGCTTGGAAAATTCCACCAGCTGCCAAAGGTCGGAGCGGGCGTCGCCCGGCGCGTTGACCAGCTGGTGCCAGACATGGGTGCGCCGTTCGGCGTTGCCGTAGGCGCCTTCCTTCTCCACCCACATGGCGGCGGGCAGGATGAGATCGGCGCTCATCGCCGTCACTGTCGGATAGGCATCGGAGACGACGATAAAGTTATCGGGATTGCGATAACCCTTGTAGGTCTCATTGCTGGTGTTGGGTGCGGCCTGGACGTTGTTGTTGACCTGCACCCAGTAGAAATTCAGCTTACCGTCATGCAGCATGCGGTCCTGCTGTACGGCATGATATCCGATCTTGTCCGGTAGAAGGCCGGCCGGCAGCTTCCAGAGTTCTTCCGCATGCTTGCGGTGTTCCTCGTTGGTCACGACCATGTCGGCGGGCAGGCGGTGGGCGAAGGTTCCCACTTCGCGCGCGGTCCCGCAGGCCGAGGGCTGGCCGGTCAGCGAGAACGGGCTGTTGCCCGGCTCGGAAATCTTTCCGGTCAACAGGTGCAGGTTATAGACCATCTGGTTGGCCCAGACGCCACGCACATGCTGGTTGAAGCCCATAGTCCAGAGTGACATGACCTTGATCTTCGGATCGGCATAAAGCTCGGCGAGCTGTTCCAGAAAGGCGCTGTCGCAGCCGGTCAGTTCGGCGGTTTTTTCGAGCGTGTATTCCGAGACGATCTGCTTGAAGGCCTCGAAATCGATCGCATCCATCTTGGCGGCATCGGCGACGCCCTTGGCCTTCAGCTCCAATGGATTGTCGGGGCGCAGGCCGTAGCCGATATCGGTGGTGCCTTTCATGAATTTCGTGTGCTTGTCGACGAAATCCTGGTTCACCCGGCCGGTCGTGATGATGTGATTGGCGATGTAGTTGAGGATCGCCAGATCCGTACCCGGCTTGAAGATCAACGGGATATCGGCAAGGTCCATGCTGCGGTGGGTGAAGGTGGAGAGCACTGACACCTTCACATGCTCATGTCCCAGCCGTCGATCAGCCACCCGCGTCCAGAGGATGGGGTGCATCTCGGCCATGTTCGAGCCCCAGAGCACGAAGGCGTCGGCATTCTCGAAATCGTCATAGCAGCCCATCGGCTCGTCCATGCCGAAGGTGCGCATGAAGGCGACGGCGGCGGATGCCATGCAGTGGCGGGCGTTCGGATCGAGATTGTTTGAGCGGAAGCCGGCGCGCATAAGCTTGGTCGCGGCATAGCCTTCGAAGATCGTCCACTGGCCGGAGCCAAACATGCCGACGGCGGTCGGGCCCTTTTCCTTCAGCACGCGCTTGGCCTGCGCCGCCATGACGTCGAAGGCCTCTTCCCACGTAACTGGCTCGAATTCGCCATCCTTGGCGTAAGTGCCATCCCGCTTGCGCAGAAGCGGTGTCGTCAGGCGGTCCTTGCCGTACATGATCTTGGAGAGGAAATAGCCCTTGACGCAATTCAGGCCGCGATTGACCTCCGCCTCCATGTCGCCGTGGGTGGCCACGACGTAGTTGTCTTTGACGCCGACCATCACGCCACAGCCGGTGCCGCAGAAGCGGCAGGGCGCTTTCGACCATTTGATTTGCAGCGCCTCGACCCCTCCGGGCACGGATTGGGCCGCAGCCGGCATGGCGATACCCGCAGTCGAGGCCGCGATCGCCGCTGCCTGCGCCTTCAGGAGATCACGCCGCGTCAGTTCGCTCGTCATCCCTCATCTCCTCTTTCTGCAAGACCTGTTCGAAAACCATGTGAGCGGCGAGGACATCGTCCATCGCGGAAATGCCAATAAGCGTTTCGCCGAGCGCGCCGGAATGCGGCCCCTCGATGATGACGACGATCTTACCGGGCTTGGCAGCGTGAACCTCGACGCCATCCATCGTGGCGAGCCTTGCGGCGACCGCCTCCGTCCGTTCCGGTCGCGTGACGACGACGGCGCTGGAAATGTGATGGGTGTCAGCCATGGGCGGCCTCCATTGGGTGCATCGAAATGGAGCCGGCGGGACAGACCGACATGCAGGCGCCGCAGCCGGTGCAAGCTTCGGAAACGAGCGACGGAACGAATGGCCCGCCCAGGCGTGGCCGGAACCGGATAGCCTCTGTCGGGCAGGCATCCCGACAGGCCTGGCAATCGACGTAATTGATGGCGAGGCACCCGTCTTCGATGGCGGCTACATGGGAAAAGCGGGCGGCAGGCTCAGGCGGGAAAACCCGCTCGGGACATCGTTCCGCGCACCGGCCGCAGAAGTTGCATTCACCGCGGCTGAAATCGACGATCGGCTTTCCCGACTGCATGACGATGATGTTGGTGGGACAGAGGTCCGCACAGGTACCGCAGCCGGAGCAATTGACGATCGATTCCTGGGTTGCCCCCGGCGGATAGACGACGATGTCCTCGACCGATAATTGGCCCGTCAGAAATGCTCGCCTTGTAGAGAGAGGTGCCGCCATCTGCTCACTCCGCAGATCCGGGAGGTGCAGGCGTGACATCATGCGGACCGGGCGGGCCGTAGACGATCTGGTACATCCACACAGCAAAACCATAACCGCCGACCACACCGACGGCCACGACCGGCCATATGGCAAAGGCCAGAACGGCAAAGGTAAGCAGCTCTTTTCGACGCCTGGCGCGGAAGCTCACGACGTCGTCTGATCGGGTCGCCTCCAAAACAACATCCTCCCGAGGTTGCATTAAAGTGATCGTGTCAGCGATTTACTCTAGGGCAAATTTCACCTTTGTCTATCCCAGAAATATTACGGCAATACGTCAAAATGTGAATGGAAACCTCACCTTAATGGCCGATTGCCTGGCGACGCCTCAGCACGAGCATGGGGCCATACTCCCAGAGATAGAGGATGAATGCCAGAAGCCAGGTCAACCCTGCGATTGCATAGAGGGCGCTTGCATCATCCGGGAAAACGGATGCGAGCGGGCGCACCAGGGCGCAGACGAGGATCGCCATGTAGGAGAGATTGGTCATCCGCGATGAGTTCAGCGTGCGCCCGGTGTGACCGCGCGTTGCCCGCGTCATGACCGCGAGCATCATGGTCGATACGGTCCCGATCGTCAGAACGTGCATGGCAGAAGTGGCTTCCATCAGGCCGAACGCGGAAAGCGCTATTGCCAGAAATCCGAGGGGCACGAAGAGGTAGGCGATGTGCAGGATGGCGACGAGTGGTTCGGCCATGGTCGTCCATCCTCGCCAGCGATAAAGCCGGATTGCCTGCAGCATGGCTGCACACACGGCGGCAAGGGCGATACCCGTCCCCTCCGGCTGAAGCGACCAGCCCAGCAGAACGACGACGGAGGCGATGATTGTGCCCGTATCGAAGCCGCCATAGGGAACCGGGAAGCTGGTGGATCCCTTCTTTGCCAGCCAGTTGCGGGTGAAGCTTGGCAAAATACGGCCGCCAACGACGATGACCATGCCGATATAGGCCGCCACGGCAAACCTCGGGCTGAACTCCGGCAGGCCCGTTACGATCGTTTCGACATGGAAGCAGATATTGGCGAGGGAAAGTACGCCAAGGCCGGCAATGACCTTCAAATCCGCCCATTTTTTGCCGGCGACGACCTCGCGCACGCAAATGAAAAGCAGCGTTGGCAGGAACACGGCGTCGACCGTTGCAGCAACTGTGGTGCCCACAAGATCGGGAAACAGCATGGCCATGCGGCCCATGAGCCATAGGGAGAACAGGAAGACCAGCGGGCGACCGGAAACCGGCAATCTTCCTGTCCAGTTTGGTACGGCCGTCAACAGGAAACCAGCCAGAACCGCACTTGCGAAACCGAACAGCATTTCATGGGCATGCCAAGCCGGCGCACCGTATTCCCCCGCAAGATCGATCCGTCCCGTCAGCGCCAGGATCCACAGTACCATCGTGCAGCAGGCCCAGATCGCGGCGCCCAGAAAGAATGGCCGGAACCCATAGGAGAAGAGGACCGGGCCGGTGGTCAAAAGCCCGCGTGGAACGGCGGCACGCCGGGGTGGGGCGATCTGGTCGGTATTGCTCATATCATGTCTCCATTCTTGGAGAAGAGAATGAGGCAGGCAAATCATCGGCTCTTTGCGTCAGCGCAAACAACGCGTGAAGTTTACCTTGGCCAAGTTGTTCCAGCACAAAGAGAGCCTTTGGAACGCAGCTTAACTTCCCTTTGAAAGAACGAAGCAACTTCGTTTCTAAGCAGGAGAAGTTCGATGAACAGCCATTTCCTCATGACAAGACGCACGATACTTGCCGGGGCCGCTTTTGCAGGTGCAGCAGCGCCGATCATGGCTGCATCGACGGCCAGCGCTAACAGCGAGCCGGGCCAAGTCCAGCCGCAAACGACTGATCTAGCCGGCCTCGAACGGGTCAAGCTTGAACTGGTCAATCCTCCCTTCGTACACCCCCATACCCAGAAGGCTGTCGGTGGCCCGAAGATTTATGAAGTCACGCTGACCATTCAGGAAAAGAAGATCGTCATAGACGACGCCGGCACTGAGGTTCATGCGATGACCTTCAACGGCTCGGTTCCCGGCCCGATGATCGTGGTGCATCAGGACGACTATGTGGAAGTCACCCTCGTCAATCCCGAAACCAACGAGCTTCAGCACAATATCGACTTCCATTCGGCAACCGGCGCCCTGGGTGGCGGCGCGCTGACCGTGGTCAACCCGGGTGAGAAGGCGGTGATGCGCTTCAAGGCCACCAAGGCCGGCGTCTTCGTCTACCATTGCGCACCTCCCGGAATGGTGCCGTGGCATGTCACTTCGGGCATGAACGGCGCGATCATGGTGCTGCCGCGCGACGGCCTGAAGGACCACAAAGGCAACGATCTCGTCTATGACCGCGCCTACTATGTCGGCGAACAGGACTTCTATGTGCCGCGCGATGCGGAAGGGAACTACAAGAAGTACGAAAGCGCTGGTGAAGCCTATGCTGACGTATTGGAGGTGATGAAGACCCTGACGCCAAGCCATATCGTCTTCAACGGGGCGGTCGGCGGCTTGACCGGGGCGAATGCGCTCAATGCAAAGGTGGGCGAAAAGGTCCTGATCCTGCATTCGCAGGCAAACCGGGACACACGCCCGCACCTGATTGGCGGCCACGGCGACTATGTCTGGGCGACCGGCAAGTTTGCCAACCCGCCAGAACTTGATCAGGAAACCTGGTTCATTCCGGGTGGGGCGGCGGGAGCGGCGTTCTACACCTTCCACCAGCCGGGCATCTACGCCTACGTCAACCACAATCTTATCGAGGCCTTCGAGAAAGGTGCCGCCGGCCATTTCAAGGTGGAGGGCGAGTGGAACAACGACCTGATGACGGCGATCGTCACGGCCAATAACCACTAGCTTCCAAGATAGTCCGCGTCGCTTTGCGGCGCGGACAACCCTTTCCCACAAGGCCGATTGAAACGGGGATGTCCCGATGGCTGACCGCAAACCCAGGAACAACGTATCGCTTGCTTCGATCGCCCTCCCGCTCGTTATCCTGATCGGGTCGTCGGCCGGAATTGCCGGTCAGCTCGGCTATTTCGAGCGAGCAGCGGAAACGACGAAGCCGACTGAACTTGTGCGGATCATCTCGATCCCCGCCGCCACTTTCACATACCGCGCAGATGGCGAGTTCTACAAAAACGGTTTTGCCGTCGATGGGCCGATGGTCGAGACGCATATGGCGCCGATGCCCGCGGTTATGAAATATCAGGTCAGCGAGCGAGAATACCATCGCTGCGTCAAGGACGGAAAATGCCCCGATCTCGCGCCCGCCCATGTCAACGGCGAGGATTTTCCGGTTACAGGCATCAGCTATGATGATGCCATGGCTTATTCGCGCTGGTTCAGTGAAAAGACCGGAGAAGCCTGGGTTCTCCCGACCTACGAGCAGATCGCTTTTGCCGCCGGCAGCAAGTTTGCCGATGATGCACTGGGTGTCGATCCGGACAGCCGCAATCCGGCACTGCGCTGGCTTGCAGACTATGAGCGCGAAACCCGCCGCAAGGCCGAAGGCGACCCCGAGCCGAAGCCCAGGGGACATTTCGGAGAAAACGAAAACGGTCTGGTGGATTTCGCCGGCAACGTCTGGGAATGGACGTCGACCTGCCATCGCCGTGTCGACCTGGCGGGAACGACGCCTGCCAAGACCAGCGCGGCCTGCGGCATCTATGTGACCGTCGGCCAGCACAACTCGCCGATGAGTTCGTTCGTTCGCGATCCCAAGACGGGTGGCTGTGCCGTGGGCGCGCCCCCCGCCAATCTCGGCTTCCGGCTGATCCGGGATGACCGCTGGTATGCAAGTTTCATCCAGCGGCTTCGCAGCCGCGGCATAATATCCTAGTGCTTGCTGCTGAGGTTGGAGGTAGTAGACTGGAGATCCTCGAGCGACATTTATGGGGCGGGACCTTCCGTTGAAGATAGACAAAAGCATCGTCAAGTCCTTCCCCATGTTCGACAGGATGCCGGATTCCGACGTGGAAGCACTGCTGTCGCAGGCCGTTGCCAAACGGATCGGCCCCGGCGAAGCCTTTTTCGAACAGGGGGCCGCGGCGACGCATTTCTTCCTCCTTCTCAACGGTCGCCTCAAGGTCACGCAGGTCACGGCCGATGGCCAACAAATTATCGTGCGGGTCGTGCACCCCGGCGATCTTTTCGGGTTTGCCAAGGCCTTGCGCCGAAGCGACTATCCGGGCACGGCACTTGCGGTCATCGAAAGCCTGTCTCTCTGTTGGGCGACGGAACTCTGGCCGCAGTTCATAGATCGCAGCCCGCATCTCGCGGTCAGCGCCCTGAACACGATCGGCCAGCGGCTTGAAGAGGCCCACACGCGAATCCGGGAAATCTCGACGGAAGAAGTCGAGCGGCGGGTAGCGCATACGGTTCTGAGGCTCACCAAGCAGGCAGGCAGGACGGAACAGGCCGGCGTGCGCATCGACTTCCCGATCACCCGCCAGGACATCGCCGAGATGACCGGCACGACACTGCATACGGTTTCCCGCATTTTAAGCGCCTGGGAAAGCAAAGGGCTCGTCGAGGGTGGTCGCCAGAAGCTCCTGGTGCGCGATATCGCAGGCCTGCAGGCTTTGGCCGATAGCGGCGACCACTGACCGCAATTTTCTTTTCTCTTTGATCGAAAGCAAAGAGGCGGCCCGTCTTTGCAAATATGGTTCTAGCAGTGAAACCGATCGGGTTTCGCGCAAGGAGCAAGAAAATGAAGAGCAAGATTCTCGCCGTTGTGACCGCCGCAATCGTGACTGCGGCCTTCGGCGCGGCAGCCAACGCGGCCGATTTCGAAATTCACATGCTGAACAAGGGCAAGGATGGCGTGATGGTCTTCGAACCCGCAGCCATCAAGGTGGCGAAGGGTGACACCGTCACCTTCGTGCCGACGGACAAGAGCCACAATGCCGAGACGGTGAAAGAACTGATCCCGGCCGGTGCTGAAGCCTTCAAGGGCAAGATGAACGAAACCGTCAAAGTGACCTTCGACACGCCTGGCGCCTATGTCATCAAATGCGCGCCGCATTTCGGCATGGGCATGGCAGCAGTTGTCGTCGTCGATGACAACCCGGCAAACCTCGCAGACGTTAAGGCTGCGAAGCTTCCGAAAAAGGCGCACGACAGGATTGAAGCCGAGTTGCAATCGCTGGGCCTGTGACTTTCCTACCCATCGCGTGGCTATGTTTTTGATAGCCGCGCGATGCAAACACTACGGCTAGACAACATTGGCCAGATTTCGGTTAACGCACTTTTCGATCCATGAGGCAGAGTCCCGATCCCCAACGCTGCTGTTCATGCATTATGCACTTGTCCTCATTCATTTTCTAGAAAGTATTCGATCGTCGGATCCTTATCGCATCTTGAAAGCGGCAATTGTCGAAGGGAATGAAACCGCGTGATCGATTCCTTTTCCGTGTCGAGGTCCAGGCAGGCGCAGGCGCAGGCGTAGCCGTGGATCGCAAATGCGTGGATGTACTTTTTGAGGGTGAGATCGGGAATCTTGTCCATTCCTTCCGCTGTCCTGAAGCCGCCAGCTGTAAACAATATTTGCCATCCGCCTTGCGCATCGTAGAGCGTCCATTTCCCCGTTGCGGGATTGTCAAGCGATCCGCACCGGACCTCGGCACGTGCTGTGGTTGTCGATGCAAGCATCTAAAAAACGACGATGGTCCCATTGAGCAGGCGCATCGGAGAAACCTTCCGAGTTGCACTTCAGTATAGATAAAACAGAAGCTATTTGATTTCTAAATACAACTGCGGTCAATGTTCCGCGCCTTTGTGGGGGTAATCCCCGATCGAAGCGCAAGCCAAATCATTGAGGCGATTGGGATAAATTCGAAAGAGGTTTGTTAAATGGCAATGCGTTCGAGCAGCTCCATTCTGAGCGCTGTCTCAAGTTGCTGCACTGGCCAGACGAAGGGCGTCGCTCGGATTTTGCGGATACTTTTGATGATGTGAGAAGTTTGAGGCTGTTTTGACCGCTACATGCCAATTGGACTGACATAAGGTCCATAATTGTGGCTATGCAAAATGCTAAAATATTTCAACATCTTACCTTTCTTGAGCGCATGGGCCGCAAGTTCTTGTCCCATCAAGGCGAAGTAGGTCGGGCGAACAGCGTTCCGGCGCCAGATGCTGCCCCGTTCGATGGCAGCTTTGCGCCGTCTCTCCCGTCGTTAGCACCATCGCCGTCGTTGCCTGAAAGCAGACTGGCCGCTTCGCTGGCGTCGCGTCCGCGGTACCTCGTTCAAGAGATCCGCTGGAGAAGAGTTCGATCGCGGAAGCGGGGTCATGCCGAAGCCCGCGCTCGTCGCTCCCACGTCACCGATGCGATGAGGTGACCAAGCACGGCTATTACGACGATGATGCCGCCGATGAACGTGAACGCGTCAATCGTTTCATTGAAAAACAGCCATACCCAGAACGGTGAAAGCACGATTTCCAGCGTGGCAATGAGGCCACTCGTTGCAGCCGGTATGTTGCGCGCGCCCCGGATGAACAGGAAGAACCCGAGCACCATGTTGTTGAAGCCGTAGATCGCAAGGACAGCGGCATTGTGGAGGTCGAGTGTTTCCGTGCGCGCAAATGGCAGGAATGTCAACGGCGGAGTAAAAACCGGCCACGGGGCGGAGCAAAAGTCGGCCACTGCGGCGCCGGTCTGAGACCGCCGGGAGGGCTTAAGCCCGAGCGGGGGTCTCAGGCCGGCGTGGTGATTTTTCGGGAGGTTTTCAGCCTG
>JAVBSF010000078.1:0-7196 GCA_031556925.1 Pararhizobium sp. | reverse complement strand
GCGGGGCAATTCTGCCTGCCATCGGCGCATTCGAGCCGCTTTCAGGTGATTCTGTATGAAATGCAAGGGAATGATGCAATCGCGTGCAGTCCGGCCTTCGCGATCCGCGCCCGCCGCCGCCACAATGGCTGCGCGAAGTCTGCTTTCGCGTGATCTCGAATGCAATGACCCTCCCCGTTTCACGGAGAGGGTCTTCAATTTCGGATATGAACCCGGCCGCTTACCGGAGGCAAGACCCGCAAAGGTCAGCCCGGCCGGGCCGTCAGGCCAGCTTCGCCTTCAGGAACGCCACCGTGCGCCCCCAGGCGAGATCGGCCGCCGCCTTGTCGTAACGGGCGGACGAGGTATCGTTGTTGAAGGCGTGGTTGACGCCGTCATAGACGAAAATCTCGAACTCCTTGCCATTGTCGGTCAGCGCCTTGCGATAGGCATCGATGCCGGCATTGATGCGCTCGTCGAGACCGCCATAGTGCAGCATGAGCGCCGCCTTGATCTTCGGCACGTCCTCGGCGGGCGGCTGGGCGCCGTAATAGGCGACGCCCGCCTTCAGCTCCGGCACATCCACCGCCATCCGGTTGACCAGACCGCCGCCCCAGCAGAAGCCGATCGCGCCGACATTGCCGTTCGTCAGATCGCTTGCTTCGAGATAGGAGACCGTCGCGCCGCCGTTGCCGACGGTTGCGGCCGGATCGAGCGTGCCGATCATCTCGCGCGCCTTGTCCTCATCCGCCGGCGTGCCGCCCGCCGGCGACAGGAAATCCGGGGCGAGCGCGATGAAGCCTTCGAGCGCCATGCGGCGGGCGACATCGCGGATGTGGGGATTGAGCCCCCTGTTCTCGTGAATGACGATGACGGCCGGCAACTTGCCCGTGGCATTGGCGGGCTGGACCAGATAGCCCTTCATCTCGCCGCCCGCGCCGGGATAGCTGATATCCTCGCCCTTGATGCGCTCGTCATTGTCGGCAACGATTTCCGCCTTGGCGCTGCTGGCGGCGAGCATCGGCGCGATCGCCGCAGCCGCCGCGGCCGAACCGGCAAGGCCGGTCAGCTTTTCCATAAAACGCCGCCGGTCGAGCGTCAGATGGGTATATTCGTCATAGGCGTTGATCATCGCCTGGGTAATCGCTGGCTTCTCCATGCTGCAATCCTCCTCTGCCGCATTTCGGCTTTCAGCCGCAGGCGCAAAGAGTAACTCAAGTCGATAAGGGGGCCAGAGGCAGGCGCGTCGAAAAGCCGAACCGCATCACAAAATTGCGTGATGAGAGCGTGAAACGCCCCGGAGATGCGCAGGCCTCTCCGGGGACAGCGATCACGCCGAGAGATCGAGGACGATGCGGCCGTCGATCTTGCCTTCCTCCATGCGGTGGAAGATGTCGTTGATGTTTTCGAGCTTGTCCCAGGTAAAATGGGCGGCGACCTTGCCCTCGCCGGCGAATTCCAGCGATTCCTCCAGATCCTGCCGCGTGCCGACGATCGAGCCACGAATGGTGATGCGCTTCAGCACCGTATCGAAGATCGGCACCGCCATCATGCCCGGCGGCAGGCCGACGAGCGACATCGTGCCCTTGGAACGCAGCATGCCGAAGGCCTGCTCCATCGCCTTCGGCGCGACGGCCGTCACCAGCGCGCCATGGACGCCACCGGTTTCCTTCTGCACCTCATCGACCGCATCCTTCTGCCGCGCATCCACGACGAGATCGGCGCCGAGTTTCCTCGCAAGCTCAAGCTTGTCGGGAAATATATCGACGGCGGCGACATGCAGGCCCATCGCCTTGGCATATTGCACGGCCATGTGGCCAAGCCCGCCAATGCCGGAGACCAGCACCCATTCGCCGGGCCGCGCCTCGGTTTCCTTCAGCCCCTTGTAGACGGTGACGCCGGCGCAAAGCACGGGCGCGGCCGGGCCGAACTCCAGATTGTCCGGCAGGCGACCGACATAGTCAGGGTCGGCGATGCCATATTGCGCAAAGGTGCCGTTGACCGAATAGCCGGTGTTCTGCTGGCTGCCGCAGAGCGTTTCCCAGCCGGTGCGGCAGGGTGTGCAGCAGCCGCAGGCGGTATAGAGCCACGGAACGCCGACCCGATCGCCTTCCTTCAGGCGTTTTACGCCCGCACCCAGCGCGGCGACATAACCGACGCCCTCGTGACCGGGAATGAAGGGCGGGCGCGGTTTCACCGGCCAGTCGCCGCTCACGGCATGCAGATCGGTGTGGCACACACCGGAGGCTTCGTATTTCACCAGGATTTCGCCGGGGCCGGGCTCGGGGATCGGCACTTCCTCGATGACGAGAGGCTTGCGAAACTCCTTGGATATGGCGGCTTTCATCGTCGCGGCCATCTGTTCCTCCTAAGATTTGTTTCTCTCGGTAACGGCACCCGCATGGCGGGTACCGCGACACTAACAAAATCGGGAGTGCTGGCAACCTGTCTGCCGCCCGTGCGTGCGGAAAGTCCGCAAGCCGGGATCGCCACCTGTCTCGGATATGAGACGGTTCCGTCTTACTGCATGTACCAGCCATGGCTGACGACCAGCGACTGGCCGGTCAGCGCATTGGTCTCGAAGCCCGCGAAGAGCAGCGCCACCTCCGCCACATCCTCGACCGTGGTGAACTGCGTATCCACCGTGCCGGAGAGCATCATCTTCTTGACGCCCTCTTCTTCGGAAATGCCAAGGGCCTTCGAGTGCTCGGGAATCTGCTTCTCGACCAGCGGCGTGCGCACGAAGCCGGGGCAGATGACATTGGCGCGCACCCCGTCCGGCCCGCCTTCCTTGGCCACCACGCGGGCAAGGCCGAGCAGACCGTGCTTGGCGGTGACGTAAGCGGATTTCAGCGGCGAGGCCTCATGCGAATGCACCGAGCCCATATAGATGATCGCGCCGCCCTTCTGCGCCTTCATGTGCGGAATGCACGCCTTGGTGGTCAGGAAGGCGCCGTCGAGATGGATGGACAGCATCTTCTTCCAGTCGGCAAAGGGAAAATCCTCTATCTTGTGGACGATCTGGATGCCGGCATTGGAAACGAGTACGTCCACCCGGCTCCATTTCGAGACGACCGCCGCGACGCCGGCGTTGACCGCCTCTTCGCTGGTCACGTCCATCGCAATCCCGATCGCCTCGCCGGGACCGAGCGCCGTCAGTTCGGCGGCGGTCTTTTCGGCCGCATCCAGCTTCAGGTCGGCGATCACCACCTTCGCGCCTTCGCTGACATAGCGCTTCGCGATCGCCTGACCGATGCCGCTGGCAGAGCCGGTGACGATGCAGACCTTGTCCTTCAGTTTCATGATACGCTCCCTTTTGAGGCGGCCGCGGTTCGCAGCGGCCGGTCCTTCTCAATTTGACGGTTTCAGCCGCCGTTCGGCAAGGTCGAAAATCTCGATGCCGTGTTTCGGCCGCTTGCGGTTCTTCCATTCCGGCGAAGAGAGGGTTTCGACCACATCGTCGTAACCGGCCCGCCAGTGCTCATCGACCGACAGACGGGAAAACTCATAGTCCTTGGAATGGCTCTCATAGGCCGCCTGACGATAGATGAGGTGAACGATGGTGACGGCGGCATCGTTGCCGATCTCCTGCAGGATCCGCGCGTCGGGATCGTCGGCAAGTTCGGGCGGCAGCTTGGCCATCAGCCGCTTGGCTGCCATGCGCACCTTCTGCATGCGCCGGAAGAGATCGGTGTTCATGCGCGTGCGGCTCGAAAAGCGGATTTCCTTCTGCCGCGCTTCGACGTCGAACATGGTTTTCGGCATGGGACCGGTGGCGCTGAAAAGATCCAGCTGGAAAATGCAGAGATCGGTTTCGAGCGGCTGGCCCAGAACCTTCTGCAGCGGCGTGTTCGAGACGAGCCCGCCGTCCCAGTAGTACCGCCCGTCGATCTCGATCGGCGCGAAGCCCGGCGGCAGCGCGCCGGAGGCCGCCACATGGGCGAAATCCAGACCGCCGACCGTGTTGTCGAAATACCGGAAATTGCCGCTCTCGACATCGACGGCGCCAAGGCTGAGGCGCACCTCGCCCCTGTTGATCAGTTCGAAATCGACCAGATCACCCAGCGTGTCGCAGAGCGGCGCGGTATCGTAAACGCTGATCGCCGCCATCGGATCGCCGGGGATCGTCCAGGGCCTGGACAGGCGCGGCGTGAAGAAGCCGGGAACGCCGGTGAGCGAGCCCATGAAGGCCGAAGCCTCGTTGAACCAGCGGCGCATGATATCGCCATTGCCATAGAACACGCCGGAAAGACCCGACGAAACCTTGTGCCAGAAGCGGCGCAGGTTTTCCACGCGCCGGTCGGCCGGGCTTCCGGCGATGATGGCGGCATTGATGGCGCCAATCGAGATGCCGGCCAGCCAGTCCGGCCGGATGCCCGCCTCGTGCAGCGCCTCGTAGGCGCCGGCCTGATAAGCCCCAAGCGCCCCGCCGCCCTGAAACAACAGAACGATCTTCTCTTCCTGCCCTGCCATCTCAACCACCCCAGCCAATGCCGCGTCGCACAATAAAGGCATAAGAGCCCGTCGCGGTTCGCGGTTGAAACATTAAATTATGGAAAACTATCGGCAGGACACGTGCAGGAAAATCCGACGCAAGCGCATGACATCAAACCTTTATCCACGACATCTGTTCGAGCCCGGCAGCGCGGTGCCAGCCATGGCCGGCAACATAGTCCAGCCTTGTGCACTGCGCAAATGAAGCCCCTCACGGAAATGCGATATGGACCGCAAACAGCACCCAGAGCACGACCACGCAGGCGAATCCGAACATGAAAAGGCGGCGACGCAGCATCAGCCGGTTTGAGGTGACATGCACAAAGGCATGCACGCAGCGGCTGACGACGAAGAGCCACGCAACGGCAAGGGCGAGATAGGTGGCGCCGGCGGTGATGTTGAGCAGGATGCAGACGATGTAGAACAACATCGGCAGCTCGAACTGGTTGATCAGGCTGCGCGCAACCGTGGCGCTCGCGTCGGGTTCGACCCACGGAATTCTGAAGTCCTGCGCCTTGGCCGTACCGGCCCGCACAGCGCCGAGCCGGCGACGGGATATCAGGAAATAGATCGCGAAGATCAGCGCTGTCTGCGCGATCATCGGCCAGAAAATGGCGGTATTGGCGTTCATGCATGCTCCTATGGATAAGGTCGAGACATACCTAGAACGTTTTGCCGGAAAGCACAGGATGAGGAAGGGCTTTTGCTTCCGGCGACGCAACCGGACAACGGGACGCTTCAAACAGCAAAACGGCGGGACAAGCCCGCCGTTCGCAATATAGCCGAACCGGAAACCGCTCAGACGGCGCCCGGATAGTTCGGGCTTTCGCGGGTGATGGTGACGTCGTGGGCGTGGCTTTCGCGCAGGCCCGCGCCGGAGATGCGCACGAAGGTCGCGCGCTCCTGGAAGTCCTTGATGGACTTGCCGCCGACATACCCCATCGACGCCTTCAGGCCGCCGGCGAGCTGGTGCAGCACGCCCGAGACCGGGCCCTTGTAGGGAACCTGGCCTTCGATGCCTTCCGGCACAAGCTTCAGCGTATCGCGCACTTCCGCCTGGAAATAGCGATCGGCCGAGCCGCGCGCCATCGCGCCGACCGAACCCATGCCGCGATAGGCCTTGAACGAACGGCCTTGATAGAGGAACACTTCGCCGGGACTTTCATCCGTGCCGGCCAGCAGCGAGCCGATCATGCAGGCGGAAGCGCCGGCGGCGATCGCCTTGGCGAGATCGCCCGAGAACTTGATACCGCCATCGGCGATGACCGGAATGCCCGATGCCTGCGCCGCCTCGACGGCCGACATGATCGCCGCGAGCTGCGGCACGCCGACGCCCGCGACGATGCGGGTGGTGCAGATCGAGCCGGGGCCGATACCGACCTTGACGGCATCCGCACCCGCATCGATCAGCGCTCTGGTGCCATCTGATGTGGCGACGTTGCCGGCCATGATGCGAACCGAATTCGACATGGTCTTGACCTTGGTCACGGCATCGAGAACGCGCTGCGAATGGCCGTGCGCCGTGTCGACGACGATCAGATCGACGCCGGCATCGATCAGGCGTTCGGCGCGCTCGATGCCATCATCACCGACGCTGATGGCGGCGGCGGCGCGAAGCCGGCCCTGCGCATCCTTGGAAGCGTTCGGGTTGAGCTGCGACTTCTCGATATCCTTGACGGTGATGAGACCGACGCAACGGCCGTCACCGTCGACCACCAGCAGCTTTTCGATACGGTGGGCATGCAGCAGGCGCTTGGCTTCTTGCTGATCGACGTTTTCCTTGACCGTGATCAGGTTCTCACGGGTCATCAGTTCGTAGATCTTCTGGTTCGGATCGGAGGCGAAGCGCACGTCACGGTTGGTCAGGATACCCACGAGGCGGCCGGGCTTGCCGGCGGAGCCGGCATTCTCGACGACAGGAATACCGGAGATGCTGTAGATCTTCATCAGGTTCAGCGCGTCGGCGAGCGTGGCGTCCGGACCGATGGTCACCGGGTTGACGACCATACCGCTTTCGAACTTCTTCACCTGACGGACCTCTTCGGCCTGCTCGGCCGGGGTCAGGTTGCGGTGGATGACGCCGATACCGCCGGCCTGGGCCATGGCGATCGCAAGACGCGCCTCGGTGACCGTATCCATGGCCGACGACAGGATCGGCAGGTTGAGGTCGATATCCTGGGCAATGCGGGTCGCGATGTTCGTCTGTCCCGGCATGACCTCGGAATGACCGGGCTGCAGGAGAACGTCGTCGAAGGTCAGAGCCTCCAGACCGGTTGCGGTTTCGATGATGCGCGCCATTCGCCAATCCCTTCAAAATATGAAACGCGACCGGCGGATCGTCTTGGGGGCGATCCGTTGGAAAGGGTACGTTTCCAGGCAAGAGTTTCTTGGAAGTTGGCGAGGGCTGGTAACACGGTTATGACGGAATGGAAATAGTAAAAGCCCGGCATTGCGGCCGGGCTCCACCGTTTTTTGCCTGCTGCGGCATCAGACCCGGAATTGATAGGTTTCCGGCACGAAGCGATAGCCGCCCTCATAGGCCTCCACGAAGCCCACCGAGGGAAACGGCATGTGATAGCCGACAAAGGGCAGCCGTTCGGTGGCGATCATGTCGTAGACCTTCCGCCGCGAGGCCGCGGCTTTCGCCTTGTCCATGTCGAAACGCACCTCCCAATCGGGCTTTTGCAGCGACAGCACGAAATGGTTTGCCGTGTCGGCCGTCA
>JAVBSF010000129.1:0-7373 GCA_031556925.1 Pararhizobium sp. | reverse complement strand
GCCCTGTACGTCATCGCGACGCTGCATGGAACGCCGCTCACCATGAAAACCGACACGGTGACGCTCCGCGCAACGTTCAGAGAGGAAACCAAACAACTTGGACTGAAAGCGGAGCTTCCGGTAGCAAATTTCGGGAAGCCGATCTCGGCGAGCGTATTCCTCTTCTCGACAGAGCTGGCCGCTGCAAAACATTGTGATCCGTCGCTCCTCGAGACAGCGGACTGGACAGGTTTGCCGCTTGAAGTCAGCTTCGAAGGAAAGCTCGCCGTTATCGAGTGAGGCCGCGCTCTGCGGAGCTGTGGTGCTGCTAGGCCAAGCGCGAAGGCTTGGCCTAGCAGGTCAGATTTTCCTCCCGCAATCGAGCTCCGCCTGCTTCATCCTTCGGTGAGCCTCGACGAGGCTGGCGGGAGGGGTGGCACGAAGCTTCGCGGCGTCATCGTAGATTTTCTGAAGTTCCGCAGGGCCTTTAAGCAGGTCACGCTCGAGTTCCGCCCGTTGTTTCGCGATATCGGTCTTCACCTCACGGATGGCCTGCGGGTCCGTCGGGATGTTGGCGTTGAACACAAACTTACGCTCAATGGACTTCGACCATGTCCGCAGCTTCTCCTGCATGGCGGGGCCGAAACCTGGAATATTGGTAATCCGCTTCGATTTCGCGTCCCAAGCCGTCTCGATACCGTAGGAGGCAAGGGTCGCCTTCCGCCCCGGGCCAATGCTCGGGACCTTTGCCCGGTCAAGCAGGTGCGATTCCAAGTGTTTCCGCATCTGGAGATCGCGTTTCTTTCTGTCGAGCTCCTCGAGGCGTTCACGTTCGCGTTGCGGTAGGGAGCTGTGGTTTGCAGCGAGTTTCAGGAAATGAGCTTTCCGGTCGTTGAAATGCTCGGGTCCCGCATACTTCTCCCATAATTGCCGCTGCTGTTGCCATGCCGCCGTCGCAGTTCTCAATTCGGTCTCGAAGGGGTTGCTCTCGTTTTTGACGTTGAAGAACCAGATGAGCGATCCGACCCCGAGAATGATTCCGACAAGTGGTTGGACGGTAAACGTCACGAAAGCACCAGCGGCAGCTGCGATAAGGGCACTGACCATGCCAATGCCTCTGCTGCTTCGCTTTCCACGGGCCGCGGCTGACACCTTTAGGTCCCGCACCGGCGGCATGACGTCCTCCGCGCTCGGTGGGTTGGATGGCGAATTCATGCGGCCGATATGGGCTATGACCTGTCCGATATTGGCCATCGACGACGGCGTCGGCGTCGCGAGCTGCGCGGTAAACAGTGATCGTCCGATGCCCGCTTCGAGCTTGCACCACGGACATCTGCCTTTGAACTTATGGTAATGATGCGACTTGTCGATTTCGCAGGTGATGAGATTTGCCTGCAGGCGATCGATGATTCCGACCCAGTCCAGCGCAGACGGCCGCGTTCCCGCTTCAGCCGCTCGTGAGAACGCACGCTCGAAGGCGTTCTTGACCTCGTCTCCGTAATCGTTGAGAGCCGGCACATGCGGCGGCGGCTCCATCTGCGTCTCTGCACGCCTGTCGCTATAGGCGAAACGCCTCTGCGCGATGGCCGTCTTGATGTCCATGTCTCCGCCGGAATATCGCCCGGCGTATGGGTGCCTTCCGAGATACAGGAGTTGGAACAGTAGAACGGCAAGACCGAAGGCATCGTGGTTCGGTGTGCGGTCGGTTCTCTCGAAAGCGACACCCTGCAATTCGGCTGGGGTGTATTCGGCAACACCCACCAGCGACCGGAAGGTCTGGCCACCGTTCCTGAACTGGAAAGAGTCGCTGTCGATGAGCGTCACGAGGGCCTGCGTCGAGACAAGAATGCCGGAGTGGTTAATGTCGCCGATGACGCACCCCGAGCGATGGATGCTGGCGATGGCGCTCGAAAGGTTGTAGGCGGCCCGAACTAGGAAACGGACGTCCGCGGTCGGAAATTCCGTGCGGCGGCTGCCTGGGCCGTAGAGGTCATGGACCGTCTTGAAGTCCGCGACCTTCTTCATCGTGAAGCCTGCGAACTTTCCATTCTGACGCGTCACGACCTCAAGGGGAAACGCGACATAGTCGGACGTACGCGACAGGGTAGCGGTCACCATCGCCATGATTTTGTCGCGACGTTCCGGAGCCTTCCCGTCATTGTAGATTTTTACGGCGATGTCGGCGTGACCGGAGACGTTGTAGACAGCGCCTTCGCCACCCTTGCCGAGCAACGGTCCGAGGCTGACCTTTTTTCCTCCGACAACAAAGGTCTCCGTCACAGCCGCGCTCCGAGAATGAGCGTCTTGTCGTCGTCTGTCCTATCGCAGACCGCAGGACTAGCAAGGTAACTCTGGAGGGCTTTCGATAGATCGACGTTTCTGCCTGGGGTGGTGAGGGCGGTGATTGGCTTGAGCATCCTATCGAAGAATGGAGCGTGGGGAATACGAGTGGTGAAATCGAGGACCATCCGTTCTATGCCGTCCGAGAAAACAGCTAGCTCGGCGATCGGGGTTTCGACTGTTACGAAGTCTAGTCGTGGCTGAGGGTCGTCGGTGACGAAACTCGTCGTCGAGGCGTACTCTCCTTGGAATGGCCAGGAAGGGACTATCCAGACATCCGCGCCGAGAGCCTTGAGCGCCACCGCTCCGTCACCGACGTGGAGGACCGTCGCTCCGTTGTCATCGGCAAGGACCGCCACGATCGTGGCCGCGAAATCCCTCGGCCTCAGTTCCAGGCGCTTGGCTTCGAAATTGATCCGGTCACGGATCGCATCAAGCCATTCCCATACCGTTTCTTCTTGGATCGAAGAGCGCGGCGAGCCGACGAGGAATTCCCGCGCCAGCCGCAACAGCGTCGTCGACGCGAGCTTCGAGCCGACATCAGCATGCGTGGCGCTGCCAGCGCCATCCGACACGACCGCAATGAAGACGGGGCCAACGGGACTTTCGATCTCGTTGGCGCAACCATAGTCCTGACAGGGCGATCCTGTCCTTTCGTGCGAGGTGCCTTTCGATCTAGCGCCCGCCCAACGCCATGCCTGCGTCATGCAATCGATGCCCACCCATCTGGAGTGGCGGGGTTCGACAGCGGCACGGCATCGCCCGGATTGGACTGGGAGACCGAGCTCAGGGAGCTGGAAAGCCAGCTGAAGAGGTCACGGAACCTCAGTTCCTTGAGGACCAGCGGCTGGCGCGTGCTGATCTGCGAGAGGACCTCGAAGTTCGCGCCATCGACGCCGACGGCGAAGAAGCTGAAGGCTTTCTCGGCCTCTCCAGCTTTCACGGCCTGAGCCGCAGCCTGCCAACTGTCGGTCGGCCCTCCGTCCGTGATCAGGAAAATCCATGGCCGATAATACGAGATGCCGTTCTGGCGATAGGAGTTTTTGCGATCCCTGAGCAACTGGAGGCCCTGTTCGATCGCGCTGCCCATTGGGGTGTCGCGCTGATCCGTCAGTTCCGGCGCGATCCAGCTTTGAACACCCGTGAAGTCGTTGACGATGTTGACTGGGCCGAATGTCACGACCGCTACCTCTACCCGCTTGGCAGCCAATGAATCCGCGAAAAGTTCATCGCGGAACTGGGACAGCCCTTCGTTCAATTCCCTGATCGGTTTGCCGCGCATCGACCCCGAGACATCCAGGAGGAGGAGGCAAGGGCAGCGTGGCTCCGGGTTGTCGATGAATTCCGCGCCGTCGAAGGGTTGCTGTTCGAAAGGATTGGTCATGTAAAAGCTCCGGTGATGATGACTTATTCTTGATTGCATGGCCCTCAAAACACAAGTCGAAGACACGCGACTACCTGGAAATGTTCAGGGATATCCCGGCTTGAGTCGCACCGCTTCAGTTGTCATCCCAGTTTACGAAATGCAGGCTATCGAGAATGCTGTAGAATTCTGAAACTCCGTATTCGATGTACGATTGATCCCAGCATCCTGTGATGGAAACGGTGTTTGCCTTGTTGAAAATCAAGGCGGTCCTACAATAGTTGGTAGGCAACCTTGAAGCGCCTGTGTCCGACCTTACAAGCTTCGTGGAATAGCCGATGACGTTGACCTTATCGGGAGTCGTCAATCGGAATGGCTCCACGCGGCCAGAAAGCATTAGACCCGACTGAGACAATGTAGCAGGCAGCGCGCTTGTAAGTTTATCCATCAACTGATTCAGAACACGCTCTGGCATTGCAGCGATATGTTCATTCGGAATCGGGGTAGGGTCCAAGCTGGATATAGAGAACCTCGCGCCGCGCGTCTCGTTGCCGATGGAGGCGAACCAGAGCATCTTCCCTGTGAACGCTGGGACATTCGCAGGAGGCGACCCCCTCTTTAGGTTCGTGTCATAAGCGCCTACCAGGCCCGGGACGCTATATATCGGATTGCGGGCACTGGCTTCAGATGCAGCAAGAAATGCTATGCCACTGGCCAAAAGTACTGAGATGAGCTTCATGATGTCCTCCTCCAGACATCATGGGGCCTTAGGCCGACCGCCTTTTATCGCCGGCTGAATTTTATGCTTCCAAAAGTGATTGCTCTCCAGGTGAGTGCAGCTTCAATCTTTGTTCTTCTGCGACCATCGCATCCGCCCACCTGATCTGCGTCATGGAAACCGACCTCTGTCCCACCCACGCCGTCGGCAACAGCTTGATCACGGGTTCCTCTGGTCCGTTGTAGACGACCTCACCCTTGAGGTTCTCAAGATCGAAGACCAAGAAGAGCAGATGGTCGGCACGGGTATCCACCATCCTGAAGCGGGACCGCGATTTGTGCCGGTCGCCTTGACGTGGACGGGCCTGCCGTATCGAGCATGACCGTCGATAACCGTACCATTGCGAGGGGAGAGCCGAGGCCGAATAGCTCGCCCCCCAGCTTCCTAGCTGACAAAATTGCCGTCGTTCCAAACTATTTATTTTACTTCCGGATTAGCCGGCCCCTAGTCGAGACACTTGCATGTGTTTAGTTTTGTGTATAGTGCAATGGCGTCGAAGGGGAAGCGATGATGGAAAAGGTCAAAAACGCTCCGGTCAAATATGTGATCGGCGTCGTTCGCTTTCCGCCCGTCGCCGACTTGGACAAGTTCGCCGGAGCGATCCAGACGGCACTTGGCGACGAGTATCCTTTTGGCAGCAGCCCGCGGTTCACCGAACTTAGCATCAAGGTCGATGAAAAAGGCGTGGAGGTCACGCCGCAGGAAGTCGCTCTCTGGCAGTTCCTGAACGCGGACCGCACCTGCGGGATCATCGTGAATCAGGGCCTGGTGGGCCTGCACACGACGGCCTACGAAAACCATGAGGATTTCCTCGGCAAGCTGTTGCGGGTCGTCGAGGTGGCCAGGGGTCTCGAAGGCAACCCGCTGCGTTTCGTGGAGGCGCTGGCACTTCGCTACGTGGACCTTATCGTCCCGAACGAAGGCGAGAAGCTGTCAGACTATATGCAGGCCAAGCTCCCGACCGACATCGGGATCGACGGCCTCACGATGAATGACGGCGTGAACGTGCTGGGGATGAAGAGCTCGGTCGGAAACATCCGGCTCCAAGTGTTCCTCAATCCCAAGACGGTCCTGCCGACCGACCTGATCTCGCCGCTGTTCGCGGACAGTGGCTGGGGTTGGGAACTACCCGAGGGGGAATTCGTTACGATCGACACCGATCACGCGACCGTCTATGCGCCGCCGATCGAAGTTGAAAAGATCGATATCCGGGAACATATGTTCAGCCTCAGGAAACCGATTAGTGATATCTTCAAGAAAATCGCGACTCAGCACGCGATGAATGTTTGGGGATTGGAATAATGAAAAACGTAAATACCAATCAAAGCCTAATCATCATCAATTACCCGCCGGTTGTTCGCGGTCTCGTTCTGGCGGTAGGCGTCGCTTCCGCTTCGACGGCCTATGCAGAACGACAGCGCATCGCTTCACCTGAAACGGGCCTCACCACGCCGTGGTACAAACCCGCCGAGGTCGCTGCGTCGGGTCACCACATCAGCTTGCTCGACATGGTGACCGAGTTGAAGAAAGGCGGATTGCCCGTCGCGTCGATCGCTCAGTTCGCTGGCGTGGAGCGCAAGACCGTCTACTCGTGGCTCGATGGCAGCGCCACGCCGCACCCGGACCGCGAGGAACGGGTAGCCGCCGTGTATCCTGTCCTCAAGGAGCGCTTCGACGGCGACTTCGTGCTGATGTATCGAGTCCTACGTGCGAAGGACCGCGACGGAAACAGCCTCGAAAGCCTGTTTCAAGCCGCTAAGATCGATGTCGATGCCGTAAAGAGGCAGCTCGCCGTCCTCGATACGTCGATCAAAACCATCAAGGCGGCTGAGGCGCGCAAGAAGGCGAAACCCTTCAAAGAGATGGCTGGAAGAAACGGCGCAATCGACGAATCCCCGGTTGCTGTGTTCGAGGACATCTGATCTCATTGGTAGCAACGAGATTCTGACGAGTTCGAAATGGCATCATTCGAGGAGGAGGCTGCCCAGCTTTTGAAGGCCGGGTGGCAGCAGTGTTCCACGTTCTACCCCAACGATAGGGTCGGCAGCGACCTCGGGCTTCCCGAGGGCGCTGTCCTCCTCGTGCTGACCCAGGCGTGCTCTGTGGTGAGCAAGCCCCTGAAGCGCGATCCGGTCATGGAGCTGATCGTCGGGACCAAACTCGCGAAATTCAACCCCAAGGCTCCCGAGACACGGGGCGGCAATGCCCGCAAGTTCCATGTCGAACTTGGTGCCGATGGCGAACGCGCCGGTTACGAACTCGACATCTACCAGCGCCACTTCATTCCGCGCAGCCTGTTTGTCGATTTCGCACCCAACGGGCCGATCTGCTCTGACGAGGACGCCACCAGAGTGGGCAACTGGGTCGGGCGCTTCTATACCCGTACCGCGTTTCCGAACGCGCTGGTCGAGGGGTTGAGGGCGAAAGACTTCCAGAAAAAGCTCGAAGGGGTTCTGTCCGAAAAGACCAAGGACGGCGAGACCGTTCACGACCAGGTCCGGGTGATCTTTGGCGCATGGACGCCGAACGACGAGACCGGTCCGTACACGCTGGACCTTCATATCGCGGTGACGTCCGTCGATACCGTGGATGAACTGAATGAAGTCTTGAATAAGGCCTTCGATCTTCCGTATCCAGCAAGCGAGTTAGACCTCGGCTGCGTTGTCGTGACGATCTACGTCCACGAAATCTCGACTGTCACGCTCGAAAGTTTCGAGAAAATGCGGCGGATCACAGATTGGGACCTTCTCAGCGGCCTCAAGGAAGAGGCCTGACCGATCCGCTCCCACCGCTACCGCCGCCCTCGCTTTTGTTCCGCTTTCACCCAGTCTTCCAAGACCTCGAAGCACCGCTCCAGTGTCTTCTTGTCCTTGCAGTAGTCGATCGGCTTCACGCCACCGAGTTCCTTCCAGG
>JAVBSF010000473.1:0-2841 GCA_031556925.1 Pararhizobium sp. | reverse complement strand
GCCCCGCCGCCAGGCGGACGAAAAGCACGACACGCACGTCGTCATCCCAGTCCTGGCCGATGCACAGCGCTTCCGCCACCTCGTCGAGCTGCTCGACCTGATTGTAGATTTCGGCCGTGCCGATGCGCACGCCGCCGGGATTGAGCGTCGCGTCGGAGCGCCCGTGGATGATGATGCCGTCATGCTCGGTCCATTCGGCGAAATCGCCGTGGCACCAGACATTGTCGAAACGTTCGAAATAGGCGGCGCGGTACTTGACCCCCTCGGGATCGTTCCTGAACATCACCGGCATCGACGGAAACGCTTTGGTGCAGACGAGTTCGCCCTTTTCCCCGCGCACGGAGCGGCCCTCGTCGTCCCAGACATCCATGGCAAGCCCCAGTCCCGGCCCCTGGATCTCGCCGCGCCAGACCGGTTTCAGCGGATTGCCGAGCACGAAGCAGGAGACGATATCGGTGCCGCCGGAAATGGAAGCGAGCTGGACATCCGGCTTGATGCCCTCATAGACGAAGGTAAAGCCTTCCGGCGATAGCGGCGATCCTGTCGAGGTCATCAGCCGGAGACTGGAGAGATCGTGGGTGGAAACCGGCGTGAAGCCGCCCTTGCGCACCGCATCGATATATTTCGCCGAGGTGCCGAAAACGGCGAAGCGCTCGTCCTCGGCATAATCGAACAGCACATTGCCGCTCGGATGAAACGGCGAGCCATCGAAAAGGCAAAGGGTCGCGCCGACTGCAAGACCCGAAGCCAGCCAGTTCCACATCATCCAGCCGCAGGTGGTGAAATAGAAGAGCCTGTCGCCTTCCTTCAGGCTGCAGTGGAAGCGATGCTCCTTCAGATGCTGCAGCAGGGTGCCGCCGGCCGAATGCACGATGCATTTGGGAATGCCCGTCGTGCCGGAGGAAAACAGAATGTAGAGCGGATGGGAAAACGGCAGGGAAACATATTCGATCGGCCCCGCCTTGTAAGGTGCGATGAAATTTTCCAGCGTGCGGCCGTCTTCAAGCGAGGCGGCGAGCTCTGCGGCTCCGCCGACATAGGGCACAACCAGCGTCGGCGCACGAAGTCCCCTGGAAATCGCCACAACCTTGGCCGCGATATCCTGTTTCTTGCCGGCATACCAGTAGCCGTCGCAGACGATGAAGAGGCTCGGCTCGATCTGGCCGAAACGGTCGAGCACGCCCTGTTCGCCGAAATCGGGCGAGCAGGAAGACCAGATCGCACCCAGCGAAGCGGTAGCCAGCATGCAGGCATAGGTCTCGGGCATATTCGGCATCATCGCCGCAACCCGGTCGCCCCTGCCGATGCCCATGGCCTTCAACGCCTGCTGAAGACGGGAAACCAGTGCGCGCAGCTCATCCCAGGACATCAGGCTCTTCACCTTGTCCTCGCCCCGGAAAATCAGCGCATCGCCATCACCGGAAAGGCGCAGCAGGTTTTCGGCGAAGTTCAGCGTCGCATCGGGAAAGAAGCGGGCCGCAAGCATATCGTCGCCATCGGTCAGCGCCCGTTCGCCACGCTCGCCCTTGACCTCACAAAAATCCCAGACTGCCGTCCAGAAATCGGCGCGCTCGTCCACGGACCAGGCATGAAAAGCATCGACGTCCTCATAATCCGTCGAAAACCGCTCGCTGCAAAAATCCATGAACGCCTTCCACGGCGTCGTCGCGATAAAATCCTGCGATGGAACCCACAGGGGCTGATCTGCTTGCATGCTTTCCTCCACTCCGACCCTCGCGGTTATATCATGCTGCAATGCAAGATAAAGGGCTGCCGGACTGGCATCCGCCTGGAAGCGACGCCCGCTTGTCTTCATTTGATTTCCTGCGCGCGAAAGCCTATCCAGAGCGCGGCACCCCGAGAGAATATGAAAGAGTGGAAATGGCGGAATTCCTTCGATCTTTTGCTGCCCGCGAGAGATGGATGGGCGTGGTGCGCGCACCGGCGTTCCGCCGGGCGGTTGCCGGCATCCTGCTCTTCGTCATCTTCATCAAGGTCGCGCTGCCGCTGTTCGTTTCGACCGCCAACGTCAAGGACAACATGGAGGCCGCGCTTTCACGCTGGACGGGCGCGCGCGCAACGATCGGCGGAACAGCGCGCATCAGCTTCTGGCCGGGGCCGACACTCACGCTCGCCGACGTGCGGTTCGATACCGAGGACGGCGGCGCACCGCTTGCGACCGCAAAGGCGATATCGGCGGATTTCGACCTGCTCGCGGCCCTGAGCGGACGCCCGATCTTCTACGATTTTCATCTTCTCGAACCCGTTCTCACCGTTCGCCGGGGCGAAGATGGAATGTCGAACTGGCCCGTTCCGCTGTGGATGGGCCGAGCCATAGCGGCCGAGGCCGGGGCTGGAAGCTCCGCCCCCGCCGGCGAACCGATCGGCGATATCGTCATCGACAACGGCACGCTCGATCTTCAGGACGCATCGACGGGCCGCGATGCGCGGTTCGAACGGATTTTCGGCACCATCGGCTGGCGCACGCCGACCGCAAGACTGACGGCGGACATGAAGGCAACCGTCCATGGAGAAGCTGTCGAACTGAGCGTTACCTGCGATGCGCCGATGGCTTTGCTGGCCGGGCGCGAGGGCGGATTGCAGGCCTCTCTCGGCTCGGCCCCGCTCGACATTCGCTTCGACGGCAAGGGCACCGGCGGGCGCTATCCCGGCATCAATGGAACCCTGCAGGCCAATGCGCCCTCTGCGGCCGGCCTCGCTCGCTGGTTCGGCCTGCAGACACCTGTCACGGCGGCGTCCTGGCCGCTTTCCATCGAGGCAACCGTCAGCAGCACGGCACACAGCATCAAGATGGATGACCTCGTCCTGTCGGTCGCGGGC
>JAVBSF010000454.1:0-3078 GCA_031556925.1 Pararhizobium sp. | reverse complement strand
AAGGCTTCCACCAGCGTCGCGCCGATGCCCGAGCCTCCGCCGGTCACGAGCACGCCACGGCCCTTGAGGTCGTGAAATTCGGCGGCCGGAAAGCCCATGGCGTCAATGCTCCCTGAAATCAGCCCGATATCATCGGTTTTGTTCCATTATCTGGAACCGTGTCTTATTATGTGGAATAATCATGCCTGCGATGGTAGTTTGTCAAGCGTGGAGAGCAGGTGCAAGGCGGTTGAGCGAGATGCGGCAGGCGGACATCGGGACGAGCGGAACAGGCGAAACGGACGCGGACGCCGACACGAGTGCGGGCAAGGGCGCCGGTACAGGCACTTTGGGCAAGGCCCTTGCTGTGCTCGATGTCGTTGTCGCGAGCGATCAGCCGCTACGCTTTACCGACATTCTCGCGATTGCCGGCCAGCCGCGGGGCACGCTTCATCGCCAGTTGTCCCATCTGGTGGAGGAGGGGCTCTTGTCCCTGCGCGCCGACCTGACCTACGAGCCCGGTCTGCGGCTTCTCAAATTTGCCGCGCGCGCCTGGTCCGGCAACCAGTTCCGGGCGATTGCCGAACCCTATATGCGCCGCCTTCATGAAGAGACGGGCGAAACCGTTCATCTGGGCATCCTGCGCGGCGTCGAGGTGATTTATGTGGACAAGGTGGAAAGCCGGCAGACGGTGCGCATGCAATCGCAGATCGGCAATGCCTCCCCGGTCTATTGCACCGGGCTCGGCAAGGCCGCGCTTTCGGCGCTGCCGGCCGCCGAGCTGGAAGAGACGATTGCCCGGCTGGCGTTCCGCAGGTTCACGCCCCATACGCTTGCCGATGCGGTGGCGCTCCGGCGAGACCTCGATGATGCCCGGCGCGATGGTTATGCCTTCGATCGGGAAGAGCATGAGACGGATATCCGCTGTGTCGCGGCTGCCGTTCATGCCGACGGGTTGAGCTTCGTCGGTGGCATTTCCGTCACCGGCCCGGCCTATCGGGTGACGATGGAACAGCTTGAGAGCTGGGCGCCTGCCGTCCGGAAAATAGCGGCGGCGATCAGCGAGGAAGCGGCCCTCCGGCTCGGGCCGGGCCGGTGAAGGGCAGGCGATCTTCATCGTTTTACTGTAAATTAGGAATTTAAGGTGGACGGACTGGACCCGCTTCGGTAGCAATACCATATAAGGGTTGGCAACAGGCCGCTTGCGAGTGGCGATCCGGCGATGACAGGCCGGCTACGGGTTGCGACGACAATATCTCCTGATCCGGACAGGCCTCGTTCAAACGGGCGTGGACTCGTGAAGCCGATGTTATAGGCTCGGGATCGTCGTGCAGATTCGAATGGCTGCCTTCGTCGCTGTCGCGCCGCCGGGGCGAACGGGAGTGGCGCGTGGACAAGGCGCCACGGACAAGGCTCCGTCGTGATCGTCACGGCGGAGGAGATGACCGGAAGTGTAGGGAAATGAACGATTTCAGTCGTGACGTGACATCGCTGGCCTTGCCGACAGGCGTGCGTATATCGGGCAACCTGAAGGGCGAGGACGATCTGCGCCATGTTTTCGAACAGATCGCCGAAGCCTATGGTTTCACGGGCTATCTGGTCATGCTCGTGCCGGGCAGGGAGACCCGCACGCTTTCGGAGACCGTGGTCCTGACCAACTGGTCGAAGAAGCTTTTACGCGGCTACGATTCCGCCTGCATGTTGAACGGCAGTCCCGTCGTCGAGCAGCTTCGCCGCAGCACCGTGCCTTTTATCTATGACGTGCGCAGCGGCAACCGCCGCCCGGATGGCAAGACGGAGGCGGCAGCCGAGCTGTTCGAGCGCGCCGGTCTCGTGCGCGGTGTCTATATTCCCGTTCACGATATTCACGGCAATCGCGGCGCGGTGGGTTTCGGCGGCAATCGCGCGGCGGTGACGGCGAAGGAAATGACGGAACTGACGTTCCTCTCCGGCTATTTCTTCAATCGCCTGTGCAATGTCGGCGGCAAGCGCGGCCGCAAGAGCGGCCCGCTCTCCCGCCGCGAGATCGAATGTCTGCACTGGGCCGCGGCCGGCAAGACCACCACGGAGATGGCGCAGATACTCGACCTCTCCGAATATACGGTGAACCACTATCTGAGCCGCGCCACGCGCAAGCTCGATTCCGTAAACCGTGTCCAGACCATCGCCAAGGCGTTGCGTGCCGGGCTGATCCATTGAAGCTGTGGGGTGCTGCGTCCTCCATGCGCGAACGGATAGTCTTTTGTGCGCAAGGGGGCTATAGCAATGATCCGAGCACCGGCTTACGCGGCTGCTTCGGATGTCGGCCGGGCCGGCGGAGACATGAATGCCTGATGCACGAATGAGCGATATCATCGAAAAAGAGGCGCCGCGCGGGGGCGACTTCGCAGCGGAGATTGCCGGCCTGCAAACGCAGTTCGATCTCATTCGCTATATGCGCCGCACAGCCCAGGCTTTCGGCTTCAAGAATTTCCTGGTTTGCCAGCTTCCGGGCTTCGATGCTGAGAAGCTCGCCGTCGCCTCGCTGCTTTCCAACATGCCGCCCGACCTCGTCAGCCGCTACGACAGCACCTCGATGGTGCAGATGAGCGTCGGCGTGCGGCGCCTGAAGGAAACCACGGCGCCGTTCCAGATTACCATAGACGACTGGGAGCAGCAGAATCCGAGTTCGCCGGAGCTTTCCGGCTATCTCGCACAGCTGCGCGAACACGGCATCCTGCAGGCGAACTATTTCCCCGTCCACGATGCCGACGGCCGGCGAGCGGCCGTGATCTGGATGGGCGGGCGCAGCGAGCTCACCATGGCGGTGATGATGGAATTGCAGATGATCGCGATCCATGTTTTCAATCGCCTGACGGAGATCGGGGCGATCTTCAAGGATACGTCCGTCGTTCTTTCCGAGCGGGAGATCCAGTGTCTTAACTGGACCGCGGCGGGCAAGACCAGCGCCGAGATCGCCGGCATCCTCGGCCTCTCGGAACACACGGTCAATCACTACCTCAACCACGTCACCAAGAAGCTCGATGCCGTAAACCGCACCCAGGCCGTCGTGAAGGCGATCAAGAAGGGCTATATCAGCTGAGGCGGCATTTCCGCCGA
>JAVBSF010000449.1:0-31321 GCA_031556925.1 Pararhizobium sp. | reverse complement strand
GCCCGCGTCCAGATCTCGTAATAGCTGGCCGAGAGATAGGTGGCGGGCGGAATGCTTTCGCGCGCATGCCGGCTCTCGTCGATGTTCCATGCGCCGAAGGCGCCGCAGGAGAGCGTCAGCCCCAGCGCCCGCTTCTCCCATTCCGCATGGAAATAAGGTTCATCCGTCTCGGGCGCGACAGGGCCGAAACCATGCTGGCCACCAAGATCATGCGGCCCGTTCATCAGGCGGCCTCCGGCATCAGCGCAATAGCGGTGCCGATCATTGCGTCGCGGCTGACGAGGTCAGCAAGCTGCTCTTCGCTCAAACCGTCCGTGCCCTCGGGCCGCTCGGGAATGACGAGATAGCGCAGCTCCGCCGTCGAATCCCACACCCGGATCGCCTGGCCCGCCGGCAGCGTCAGCCCGAACTCGGCAAGCACGCCGCGCGGATCGATGACGGCGCGGGAGCGATAGGCCGGCGCCTTGTACCAGACCGGCGGCAGCCCGAGCACGGACCACGGGTAACAGGAGCAGAGCGTGCAGACGACGAGATTGTGGGTGTCCGGCGTGTTGAACACGGCGCGCATATGCTCGCCCTGCCGGCCGGTATAACCGAGGCTTCCAATCGCCGCCGTGGCGTCCTCCTTCAGCCACTGTGCGAAATCCGGATCGACCCAGGCCTTCGCCACCACGCGGGCCCCGTTGCGCGGCCCGATCTTCGTCTCATAGGTCTCGACAATGGCGTCGATCGCCTTGGGGTCGATCAGCCCCTTGGCCGTCAACAAGGTCTCCAGCGCCTTCACCCGCGCCTGCATGTCGGAGAATTCGTTATCGTGATGGTGATGATCGTGGTCGTCGTCGTGATCGTGCATGACACACTCGCTGACTGGTTTTTCGGAATCTCTCCCGACGCTATTTCAGCATCGGCCAAAGGCTGACGACGAGCAAGACCGCCATCGTGATATTGAACCATTTGAGCCGCACCGGATCGGACAGCCACTGCCGCAGCGCCGAGCCGAAACCGGCCCAGGTCGAAACGCTCGGCACGTTGACGATGGCAAAGATCAGCCCGACGATCATCACGCTCGCCAGATAGCTGTCTTCACTCGTATAGGTCGCCATCGCCGAAACCGCCATGACCCAGGCCTTCGGATTGACCCACTGGAACGCCGCCGCCTGCAGAAACGTCATCGGCACCACACCGGCACTTCCTTCGGAGAGACTGCGCGACGTGGCAATCTTCCACGCAATCCAGATCAGGTAGGCGCCGCCGGCAAATTTCAGGACCGTGTAGATGAGCGGCACCGAATGCAGCAGCGCGCCCAACCCAAGTCCGACCGCGACCAGCAGCGACAGGAAACCTGCTCCGATGCCGATCATGTGCGGAATGGTGCGCACGAAGCCGAAATTCACGCCAGAGGCAAACAACATCATGTTGTTCGGACCGGGCGTGATCGAGGTCGTGAAGGCAAAGAGAAACAACGCCAGAAGCGTGTCGGCCTGCATGAATGGAACCTCCAGAAATTTATCGTCAGTCTTCAAGGACTGATTTTAGGTCAACGTAACTGACCTATTGAATGGAGCCACCCGAAACTTGTCATGGTGACAAGAAATGCCCCAGGAACGTTCCCGATTTTTTGAGGAAACTGTGTCCGGGACCATCGACTGCGAAGGAGATGCGATCCATCTTTACGGGCGTCCCATGCGAAGGAAGCCGCCCATGACCTCTCCGATCCCCAGGACCACATTGCCGACCGGCACCGAAATCCCCGTTCTTGGCCAGGGAACATGGCACATGGGCGAGAGCCGCAATGGCGCGAAAGAGGAAGCGGACTGCCTGCGCCACGGTCTCGATCTCGGCATGACCTTGATCGACACGGCCGAGATGTACGCCAATGGCGGGGCGGAAACCGTCGTCGGCGAGGCGCTGCGCGGCCGGCGTAACGAGGCGTTTATCGTCTCCAAGGTTCTGCCATCCAATGCCAGTGCGTCAGGCACGGTTCGCGCCTGCGAACAGAGCCTGAAGCGGCTCGGCACGGATGCGATAGACCTCTACCTCCTGCACTGGCGCGGCGGCTACGGCCTCGATGAGACGCTGGAAGGCTTCGAGCGCCTGGCTGAAGCGGGCAAGATCAAGGCCTGGGGTGTTTCCAATTTCGATGTCGACGACATGGAAGAGATCGAAGCCCTGCCCGGCGGCAACAAGGTCGCGGCCAATCAGGTGCTCTACAATCTCGCCCGTCGCGGCATCGAATATGATCTGCTGCCATGGTGCAACGGGCGTGGCATCCCGATCATGGCCTATTCGCCGCTGGATGAAGGCCGGCTGCTGCGCCACCCCGAACTGGTGCACATCGCCAAGGCGCATCAGGCGACACCGGCCCAGATCGCGCTCGCCTTCGTCATCAGCCACCCCGGCGTCATTGCCATCCCGAAAACCAGCTCCCGCCAGCGGGCCGAGGAAAACCGCGCGTCAGCCGGCATCCATCTCACACCGGAAAACCTGGCGGCGCTCGACGCCGTTTTCGCGCCGCCGAAACGAAAGAAGCCGCTCGAGATGATCTGATGGAAGGCTGTTGTGACGCAGCCCCTCATCCGCCCTGTCGGGCACCTTCTCCCCGTTTTACGGGGACAAGGGACAAGCGGCAAACTCTGTCGTCCCCTCTCCCCGCCTGCGGGGAGAGGGCCAGGGTGAGGGGCAAACGCGAAATGCCGCGGCTGCCCGCCCTCGTTACATGCCCTGCGCGCCCCGGTTCATGGCGGCGACGCCGGTGCGGCAGACTTCGATCAGGCCGAGCGGCTTCATGACCGCCACGAACTGGTCGATCTTGGACGACTTGCCGGTGATCTCCAGAATGAAGTGATCGACCGTCGCATCCACCACTTTGGCATGGAAGGCATCGGCAAGACGCAGGGTCTCGGCGCGATGGTCGCCTTCGCCGACAACCTTCACCAGCGCAACCTCGCGCTCGATCGGCCGGTCATGGCCGAGCGAACCGGCGCGAACCGTGAGGTCAACGACGCGGTGAACCGGCACGAGGCGCTCGAGCTGGGCCTTGATCTGGTCCAGAACATGCGGCGTGCCGCGCGTGACGATGGTGATGCGCGACAGGTGCGCTTCATGCTCCGTTTCCGAAACGGTCAGGCTTTCGATGTTGTAGCCGCGGCCGGAAAACAGGCCGATGACCCGGGCGAGAACGCCCGGTTCGTTATCGACGAGAACCGAAAGCGTGTGCTTCTCGACCTTCTCGGTTTCCTTGGCGATGAAATAGGCGGAGCCCGTCGGCTGAAGATGTGCGTTCATGTGGCTAATCCTGTCCTTGTCTCATCAAACCAGCTGGCGGCCCTTGGCGTCGATCGCGTTGGCGACCGCTTCGTCCGTGGCTTCGTCCGGCAGCAGCATCTCGTTATGCGCCTTGCCCGAGGGGATCATCGGGAAGCAGTTGGCAAGGTTCGCCACACGGCAATCGAAGATAACCGGCGCCGGACTGTCGATCATGCGGATGATCGCGTCGTCCAGTTCGCCCGGCTTTTCGCAGCGGATGCCGACGCCGCCATAGGCTTCGGCAAGCTTGACGAAATCAGGCATGGCTTCGGTATAGGAGTTTGACAGGCGGTTGCCGTGCAACAGCTGCTGCCACTGGCGAACCATGCCCATGTACTGGTTGTTCAGGATGAAGATCTTGACCGGCAGGCCATACTGGACCGCGCAGGACATTTCCTGAATGCACATCTGGATCGAGGCATCGCCGGCGATGTCGATGACGAGGCTGTCGGGATGCGCGACCTGAACGCCGATGGCGGCCGGGAAGCCGTAACCCATGGTGCCGAGACCACCCGAAGTCATCCAGCGGTTCGGTTCCTCGAAGCCGAAGAACTGCGCCGCCCACATCTGATGCTGGCCGACTTCCGTGGTGATGTAGGTGTCGCGATCCTTGGTCAGCTCGAAGAGACGCTGCAGCGCATATTGCGGCATGATAACCTCGTCGCTCGGCTTGTAGGCGAGCGAGTTGCGGGCGCGCCAGCGGGCGATGCCCTGCCACCAGTCATCCATGCGCGCCTTGTCGACGCCACCGGCCTTTGCCCGCCACAGGCGAACCATGTCTTCCAGAACCCGGCCGACATCGCCGAGGATCGGGATATCGACGCGGACGTTCTTGTTGATCGAGGACGGATCGATATCGATGTGGATCTTCTTCGAGTTGGGCGAGAAGGCATTGAGGCGGCCGGTGATACGGTCGTCGAAACGCGCGCCGATGCAGACCATGACGTCGCAGTCGTGCATCGCGAGGTTGGCTTCGTAGGTGCCGTGCATGCCCAGCATTCCGAGCCAGTTCTTGCCGGAAGCCGGGTAAGCGCCAAGCCCCATCAGCGTCGAGGTGATCGGGAAATCAGTGAGCTGTACGAGTTCGCGCAGCAGCTGCGAGGCTTCCTTGCCCGAATTGATGACACCGCCGCCGGAATAGATGACCGGGCGACGCGCCGTCATCATCAGCTCGACAGCCTGCTCGATCTGCTTCAGGTCGCCCTGAACCTTCGGCTGGTAGCTCTTCTGGATCTTGGCCGCGGACGGCGGCGTGTAAGTGCCGGTCGCGAACTGAACATCCTTCGGAATATCGACGACGACCGGGCCCGGACGGCCGGACTGGGCGACGCGGAAGGCCTCATGGATGATGCCGGCCAGATCGTTGACGTCCTTGACCAGCCAGTTGTGCTTGGTGCAGGGGCGCGTGATACCGACAGTATCGCACTCCTGGAAGGCATCGGAGCCGATCAGCGTGGTCGGAACCTGGCCGGAGAGGCAGACGAGCGGGATACTGTCCATCAGCGCGTCCTGCAGCGGCGTAACCGCATTGGTCGCGCCCGGACCTGACGTGACGAGCATGACGCCGACCTTGCCGGTCGAGCGGGCATAGCCTTCGGCCATGTGGCCGGCGCCCTGCTCGTGGCGCACGAGGATATGCTGGATATCGTCCTGCTGGTGGATTTCGTCGTAGATCGGAAGGACGGCACCGCCCGGATATCCGAAGATATGCTCCACGCCATTGTCCCTCAGCGCCTGAAGAACAATTTCCGCGCCCGTCATCTGCGCGCCTGCTGCATGGCTATTTGCCGTCTTTGTCTCTGTACCGCTCATTGGCCTGTTTCCGTCCCTATCCCGCTTTGGGGCTGTGAGTATCGTGTTTGAAGGCATAAAAAAAGGCCCCGTCAGGAGCCTCGTATCGCGCATGGGTGGCTATCGCCGGATGGTTACACCATCCTGCCCATGCGCGGTCCCACCACAAGAATTGCAAAGAAATTTTTCATGGGGCGAAGTGTTAGCCGCAAAGTCCGCTTCCGTCAACGCCTTTTGCGCTGATCGAAATGGCACAGCTGCGTCCCGCCTTGCGAAACAACTTGTTAAAACCATCGCGTTAAGGTGCGGCATTCATGGCAACAGGTGTGTTTTGCTCAACAGCGACCTCCATTCATCGATCACCGCAGGCGAACAGGAACGACGCGACACCCTGAAACGGGGCAACCGCTTCCTGGGCCGGGTCGTTGCGTGCAGCGGTTCGCGCGCCACGATCGCCGCCGTTGCGGAAAAGGGCGAAACGTCGCTGACGGAACTCTGGTCCGTCGGCCGGCTGATTTCGATCACCGTCGGCGAAAACCGCGTCGTGGCGCTGGTCTATTCCATGCAGACCGCCACCAACGAATGGGGCGAGGAACTCGACAACACCTTCCGCATCGAAGTCGAGCTGATGGGCGAAGTCCATATGGGACCGAGCGGCAAGGAAGAATTCTCCGCCGGCATCAGCCAGTATCCCTATCTCGGCTCGATCGCCCACCGCATCCGCTCCGCCGATCTTGCCCGCATCTACGACACAGGCAAGAACGAAACCTGCGTCATCGGCACCTTGACCCAGGATGAGAGCCTAGACGCCGCCATCCACGTGCCCTCGATGCTCGCCAAGCATTTCGCCATCGTCGGAACCACCGGCGTCGGCAAATCGACGGCCGTCACCCTTCTTCTGCACAAGGCGATCCAGTCCGATCCGAAGCTGCGCGTGCTGATGCTCGATCCGCACAACGAGTTCGCCGCCGCCTTTCCGGATCATGCGATCGTCATCGATACCGATACGCTCGACCTGCCCTTCTGGCTGATGAAACTGGAAGAATTCGCCGAAGTCGTCTTTCGCGGCCGCCCGGCTGTGCCGGAAGAACTCGATATCCTGCGCGACGTCATCCCCGAGGCCAAGCGGGGTTTCAAGGGCGAAGGCGGCCTGATGCGCCGCCAGACGGAAAGAAGCTCGATCACCGCCGATACGCCGGTGCCCTATCGTATGGCCGACCTGCTCGCCCTGATCGACGAGCGTATCGGCCGCCTGGAAGGCAGAAGCGACAAGCCGCATCTGCGCTCGCTGAAGGTCAAGATCGTCGGCGCGATCAACGATCCCCGCTATACCTTCATGTTCTCCTCGAACACGATCACCGACACGATCCTGGAAACCATCGCCAAGATCTTTCGCATTCCCGGCGACGGCCGGCCAATCACCACCTTCCAGCTTGCTGGCATTCCCTCCGAAGTCGTCAATTCGGTCGCGTCGGTCCTCTGCCGCATGGCCTTTGAAATCGCGCTGTGGAGCAATGGCGGCGTGCATATGCTCGTGGTCTGCGAGGAAGCGCACCGCTATGTGCCGGCCGATTCCAATCTCGGCTTCGTGCCCACCCGCCAGGCCATCGCCCGTATCGCCAAGGAAGGCCGCAAATACGGCGTTTCGCTCGGCATCATCACCCAGCGCCCTGGCGAACTGGATCCGACGATCCTGTCACAGTGCTCCACGGTCTTCGCCATGCGCCTGTCCAACGACCGCGACCAGGACATCATCCGTTCGGCGATCCCGAATTCCTCGATCTCGACCACCAGCTTCATCTCCTCCATCGGCAATGGCGAAGCCATCGCCTTCGGCGAAGCCGTCGCGGTGCCGATGCGCATGCGCTTCAGCCGCGTCGAGGAAAAGAACCTTCCCAAAGCCAACGGCGTTGCCGCCCAGATCACCGACGAGGATCCCTCGACCATCGACCTACGCAATGTCGTGGCCCGCATGCGCGCCGTGCACGGCCCGGATATTTCCGGCTTCCAGCAGAGCTATACGGCCAGCATGGCGTCCGCCGACGACGATGTCGCCTATGCCGAAGAGCTGCGCGCGCCCGCACCGGCCTATCAGCCGCCGCAGCCTCAGAACCATGCGCCCGCCGAGCCTCCCCGGCGGGAGGTCGCGCTGGAGCCCTATAATCCGGCCATGCTGCCGCGCGCCGAGCAGGTCAATCCGCAGCTTGAGCGCTTCAACCAGATCAGAAACCAGCTGCTGAGCGAGGACGCCCCGGCGCCATCGCCGGATATTCGCCGCCCCGAACCCCGCGCGCCGGCCCATTCGTCTTATCCCCCGGCCGCCAGCCAGCCGCCCGCGTCGGGCGACCAGCCACGGCAGTCCCTGCGGGAAAGCCTCCTGAAAAAGCCGCTCAGCAGCATCATCCGCAAGTAGTCGCCGCGATCTCGCGGCTTCCGGCGATCTATTCGTGGGCTCGGCGAAGAAAGCCCGGCCTTCATCCGCTGTCAGGAATGCAAGCGGCGATTCTCCCGGCACGCGATCATGCTCAAGGTGGCAGATTTCATTCTTGAGTGGCTGTCCGGTTCAGATTGCGCCTCATCCCAGCCCCTCCTTGGCTGCGGAGAGAGGGGACGACAGCGTTTACCGCTTGTCCCTTCTCCCCGCCTGCGGGGAGAAGGTGCCCGACATGGCGGATGAGGGGCGGACCTCGGTCAATGTCATGAACCCTGCGCGACGCGCCTGGTCTCAGGCCAGCGGATCGAACCGCAGCCAGCTGTCGTCGAGCTGGTTGCGAAACCACGTCATCTGCCGTTTGGCATATTGCCGGGTGGCGGCGGCTCCTTTTTCGATGACATCGGCGGCGCTCATCTCGCCCTTCAGCATCGCCGCGATCTGCGACACGCCGATAGCCTTCATGACAGGCATGTCGGCCGGTAGAGCGAGCGCCAGCAAGGCTTTGACTTCCTCGACCGCCCCGGTCTCCAGCATGATCTCGAAACGCCGGTCGATTCGCTGCCGAAGAATATCCCGCTCCGGCTGCACGACGATCTTCAAGGCCCCGTCGGGGTCGATGACCATCGGTCCCCGCCCCGTCTGGAAATCGCGGATCGATCGCCCCGTCGCCAAAAACACTTCCAATGCCCGCACGATGCGTTGCCCGTCCGCGGGCTTCAGGTTTGCGGCGGTCTGCGCGTCCCTCGCCGCAAGCTCGCTATGCAGTGTCTCGGGGCCTTCCTCCAGAAGCCGCCTCCGCATCGTCTCGCGGATATCGGCGGGAATGTCGGGCATATCGGAAAGCCCGCCGGTCAGAGCCTTGAAATAAAGCCCGGTGCCGCCGACGAAAACCGGCACCCGCCGCTGCGCCCGCAGCCGCGCCACGAGCCGGGAGGCCTCGCGCAGCCATTCGCCGGTCGAATAAAGCGTCGCGGCCGGCACATGGCCGTAGAGATGATGGGGCACTCCGCCCATGTCCTCGTCCGAAGGCCGCGCGGTCAGCACCCGCAGGGTGTCGTAAACCTGCATGCTGTCGGCATTGACGACCACGCCGCCATGACGCCGGGCAAGCTGGACCGCAAGTGCGGACTTGCCGCTGGCGGTCGGCCCGGTTATCAGGATCGCGTCCTGTCCATTCTCAAGGTTTTTCATCATGGCTTTCGTTGCCACGCTTGTAGCCAATCCGTCAAATCCCGTGCTCACGCCCCGCCTCGCGGAAGCCGCCGCAGACAGCCTCTCGGCATCGGGTCTCTATTGGCTCGCCGATGGCATCGCCTGCGATATCGCGCTCAAGGATGGCACCGATCCCGCAGCCGCGGATGCGCAACTGCGCGACCTGATCGGCAAGCAGCCGATCGATGTTGTGGTGCAGGAGGCGGACACCCGCCGCAAGAAGCTGCTCATCGCCGACATGGATTCGACCATGATCGGCCAGGAATGCATCGACGAACTGGCCGCCGAAGTGGGCCTCAAGGACAAGGTGGCCGGCATCACCGCCCGCGCCATGAATGGCGAGATCGCCTTCGAGCCCGCCCTCATCGAGCGTGTCGCGCTGCTTGCCGGTCTGCCCCTCGGCGTCGTCGCCGACGTGATCGAAAAGCGCATCACGCTGACACCAGGCGGTCTGGAACTCGTCGCCACCATGAAGGCGAAGGGCCATTACACCGCCCTCGTCTCCGGCGGCTTTACCGTCTTCACCAACCCCATCGCTGCCCGCATCGGCTTTCACGAAAACCGCGCCAATATCTTGCTGGATGAGGAAGGAACGCTCACCGGCAAGGTTGCCGACCCGATCCTCGGCAAGCAGGCAAAGGTCGATGCGCTGGTCGATATCTGCCGGACGCTCGGCATCGACACGTCAGAGGCGATGGCCGTCGGCGACGGCGCCAACGACCTTGGCATGATCCAGCTGGCAGGTTCGGGCGTTGCCCTGCATGCCAAACCTTCCGTTGCCGCCGAAGCGAAAATCCGCATCGACCATGGCGACCTGACGGCCCTTCTCTACATTCAGGGCTATCGCAAGACGGATTTCGTGACGTGATCGCCGAGACCGAACGCCTGATCGTCCGCAACTGGCAGGACACGCAGCAGGATCGGGCGCTGTTTCACGAGATCAATTCCGATCCCGAGGTCATGGCCTTCTTCCCCCGGCGAAGGACGCGCGCCGAATGCGATCCGCTTCTCGACGAAGCCCGCCGCCGTATCGCCGGGGACGGCCTGGGCTTCTACGCCCTCGCCTTGCGGGATGGCGACCGGCCGATCGGTTTCTGCGGCCTCAAGCGGCCGGATATCGCCCCGATCCTGCCCGCCGACACGGTGGAAATCGGCTGGCGGCTGGCGCGGCCTCATTGGGGAAAAGGCTATGTGACGGAAGCGGGCGAAGCTTTGCTGCGCCACGGTTTCCAGACCCTGGAACTGCCGGAAATCGTCTCTTTCGCCGTTCCCCGCAACGAACGTTCGACCGCCGTCATGCGGCGTCTCGGCATGCGCCGCGACGCGACGCGGGATTTCGACCATCCCCATGTCCCGGACACCGCGCCGGACCTGAAGCATCACGTGCTTTACGCCATCACCGCCGATGAATGGCGCGCGCGCAAGCCGGGCGCGTGATCACTCCATCCGCACGGTGACGAAACGCAGCTCGCCCGCCTTGTTGGCGATCATCAGCAGCGCGTTTTTCCGCCCGTCCGCCTTCAACTCCTCGACGCGGGCTGAAACATCCTCGGGCGCGCGCATGGCTTCCTGGCCGATCTCTACGATCACGTCACCCGGCGCGATGCGGCGTTCGGCGGCGGCGGAGCCCGGCGCGACCTCGGTAATGACGACACCTTCGATATCCTCGGCAATCCCGTAGGTCTTGCGGCTTTCGGCGTCGAGCGCGGCAATCTTCATGCCGAGCACCACATCGGCGAGCGGCAGATCGGCGGCGGGCGGCTCGGCCTGATCCGTGCCCTCCTGCGCATCCGGCGTATCTTCAGCGGTTGCGGCTTCCGCCTCCTCGCCATCCTCCAGCCGCCCGAGCGTCACTTTCACGGTGATTTCCTTGCCATCGCGGATGACGATGACATCCACCGCCTTGCCGACCGGGCTTTCGGCCACGACGCGCGGCAGATCGCGCATCTCGACGACATCGCGCCCGTCGAACTTAACGATCACGTCGCCGGTCTTGATCTCGCCGCCGTCGACGGGACCGCCGCTGACGATGCCCGCCACCAGCGCGCCCTTCGGCGTTTCCATCTTCAGGCTCTCGGCGATATCGGCCGTCACCGGCTGGATACGAACGCCGAGCCAGCCGCGTCGTGTCTCGCCGAATTCCCTGAGCTGCTTGATGACGTTTTCGGCCAGTTCCGTCGGCACGGAAAAGCCGATGCCGATGGAGCCGCCGCTCGGCGAGATGATCGCCGTGTTGATGCCGATGACCTCGCCCTTCATGTTGAACAGAGGGCCGCCGGAATTGCCCCGGTTGATCGCCGCATCCGTCTGGATGAAGTTGTCATAGGGACCGGCATTGATGTTGCGCCCGCGCGCGGAAATGATGCCCACCGTCACCGTGCCGCCAAGCCCGAACGGATTGCCGATCGCCATCACCCAGTCGCCGATGCGCATCGTCTTGCTGTCGCCGAACGGAACCGCGACCAGCGGCTTCTTCGGCTCGACCTTGAGCACGGCGAGGTCCGTCTTTGTGTCCGTGCCGATCAGCTTGGCCTGCAGCTTGCTGCCATTGGCGAAGTTCACCTCGATATCGTCGGCGCCCTCGATGACATGGTTGTTGGTGACGATATAGCCGGAAGGATCGATGACGAAGCCGGAACCCAGCGAACTGACGGTGCGCTGCCGGTCCCCCGGACCACCCTGCCCCTTGAAGAACTCGTCGAAGAAATCCTGGAAGGGCGAGCCCTCCGGCACCTGCGGCATCGGCGCATCGTCGTCGTTCTTGACATTCTGCGAGGTGGAAATGTTGACGACCGCATCGAGCAGCCCGGCCGCCAGATCGGCGACGGATTCCGGTCCGTGACCGGCAATGGCCGCCGATTTTCCGGGAACGACCTGCAACGGAGCATTACCCACTGCCGGGTTCGCGCCCGCCTGAGCCGTCTCGGTCTGCGCCATCGCCGGAGGAAGGGAGAGAACAAGCGCCAGCGTTGCAACGGTGGACCGGAAGAAACTAGAACGGATGGACAAGCCCATGGAGATCCTCTCGATTGCGCAATACGGCCCGCCCGTGCGCACAGTCCCGACGCACGAGCCGGGACCGCGTTCAGTCTAGCCGAAGATAAGGCGGTTTTGGGAAGCGTCCAGTCATCTTTTTGTTACAGCCGGCGCCCGCGACAAGATCCGGAAGCCGACTGTAACATTTTGAATTTCTGCATGATTTCCGGACGATATGCAACCTTGACGCGGTTGCGGCAGATCAGATGGTGATCTCGTGACCGGCGGCCTTGAGCGCCTCCACGGCCTTGTCCACGCTGGAGCCGCCGATAAAGACGTAGTCGGTGCTGAAGGTCGAGTTCGCGAAAACGCCAACCCCGGCATTGGCCAGCGGCGTCAGCACCGATTCGAGCACACCCGGCACATCGAAGGCAAAATGCTGCTCGATGCGCAGGCAGCGCCAGCCAAGCGACGATTTCACATTGGTCGGGATGCGCGCCGCGCGGCAGACCAGCGTCATCTCCTCGCGTGAGCTGGATACGGTCCAGAACCCTGCGCCCGGCAGCCACTCTGGTATCTGGGATCCGATATTGAGCCGCGTGATCGCATATTCGGCGTCCACGAGGCGGATGAGCAATTTCCGTGACATTCTCTATCCTCTGACAATCCAGACCAGCCCCACGCCGAAAGCCACCGACACGAGACCGAACAGCCGAAGCTGCTGCTCCGGTATATGCGGCAAACGCTTCGCCATTTCCACCAAAACAAAAGGGGCCAGTGCGTACACCAGCCCCTCGATGATCAGGAAGAACGCGATTCCCGTGAGAAAATCGGTCATCTTCTTTTTTAGTTTCCGGTCGCAGCCGGCGCCGGCGTCGTCGTGGCTGGCTGAGCGGAACCTTCCGAGCTATTGAAATAGCGGAAGAATTCCGAATTCGGCGACAGCACGAGCGTCGTGTCCGGGTTACCGATAGCCTGCTGGTAGGCATTCATCGAACGATAGAATTCGAAGAATTGCGGATCGCGTGCGAAAGCATCGGCGAACACCTTGGTCCGTTCGGCTTCGCCTTCACCACGCAGGATTTCCGAATCGCGCTGCGCTTCCGCCACGAACTCGACGACCTGACGGTCGGCGATGGCGCGGCGGCGCTGGCCTTCTTCGTTACCGCGGGCGCGGATCAGTTCGGCTTCCGCCAGACGCTCGGCCTTCATGCGGTCATAGGTCTGCTGCGAGACTTCCTGCGTGAGATCGGTCCGGCGAATGCGGACGTCCTCGATGTTGAGGCCGAGCGATTCGGCGTCCGTCTTCAGGTCGGTCCGCACTTCACGCATCATCGAGGCACGCTCTTCCGAAAGGGCCGACTCGAAGCCACGCAGACCGTAGACACGGCGCAGCGAGGCATCGAGACGGGTGCGAAGACGCGACTCGGCCGATTCCCGGTCACCCGAAACCGTTTCGCGGAAGCGGCGGGCATCGGCGATGCGGTAGACCACGAAAGCATCGACTTCATAGAACTTGCCGCCGGAAACCTGGACGCGGATATTGTCGAGATCGAAGCGCAGGGCCTGCTTCTCGACATACTGGACACGGTCGGCATCCATGAAGGCGAAGGGCAGCTTGAAATAGAGGCCCGGCTCGGACTTCACGTCCTTGATCTGGCCGAAGCGAACGACGATCGCCTGCTGGCGCGCGTTGACCACGAAGACCGAGGAATAGGCGACCATCAGCAGAACGGCCAGGCCGATGAGAACATAGGGAAGACGGTTGCCCATTATTGTGCCCCTCCCGTCGTCGGCGCAGGTCTGGTGATTTCATTGAGCGGCAGATAGGGCAGCACACCCTGGCCGTTCTTCTCGTCAAGAATGATCTTCTTCGACTTGCCGAGAACATCCTGCATCGCTTCGAGATAGAGCCGCTTGCGCGTCACGTCCGGGGCCTGGCTGTAGGCGTCGTAAACCGAGACGAAGCGTTGCGCCTCACCCTGGGCTTCCTTGACGACGCGGTCCTTGTAGGCGGCCGCCTCTTCGCGGATCTGGGCCGACTGACCGCGGGCGCGGCCGAGAACCTGGTTCGAATACTGGTTCGCCTCTTCGACGAAGCGGTCTTCGTCCTGCTCGGCGCGCTGCACTTCGTCGAAGGCGTCGGCGACTTCGCGCGGCGGAGCCGCATCCTCGATCGCCACCGTATTGACGGAGATGCCGGCGCCGTAGGTGTCCATCGTCGCCTGGATCGTGGTCTTCACGTCGGCTGCGATCGCCTGACGGTTGTCACGGAAAATATCCTGGGCGGGACGGCGGCCGACGACTTCGCGCATGGCGCTTTCGGAAACCTGCTGCAGCGTCTCGGACGGATTTTCGACGTTGAAAAGGAAAGCCTTCGGATCGGTCACGGAGTAGAGAACCGAGAACTGCACGTTGACGATGTTCTGGTCTCCCGACAGCATCAGGCCGGAAGCCTGATCGCTGGAAGCCGAACGGCTGCCGATGTTCTGCTGCTGCTCGGTGATCTTGACCATCTCCACCGTTTCAAGCGGCCAGAAATGATAGTGCAGGCCGGGCATCGAAATTTCTTCCTTCGGCTTGCCGAAGCGCATCTCGACGCCGCGTTCGTCCGGCTGGACGGTATAGATCGAATTGATCAGGAAGAAGCCGACGATCAAAAGACCGATAATGACGGCGACGCCGCCATTGAAGCCGCCGGGCACGACGCCCTTCAGTTGGTCCTGTCCGCGCCTGAAGATTTCCTCAAGATCCGGGGGACCGCCATTGCCGCGACCGCCGCCGCCACGCGGCCGGTTCGGCCCCTGGCCCCAGGGCCCCTTGTTTCCGCCGCCGCCGCCGCCCCATGGGCCACCGCCGCCGCCGTTCTGATTGCTCCAGGGCATCAATACCTCTTCCGTTGAAACTGCCATGCCATCGCGCCCGCGAATTGACCGCGAGAGCGAGATTTTCCCGTTATAGGTATCTGATGAACCGCTTTCAACGCAGCCTATTCAAGTTCACCGTAAAACGCCGAAAATAGTTAGCGGAGAGGCTGTTTTCGCCGCCAGACGACGAGTTTCATCCGATGGCTGTCCTTTTCGCCCTGCGGCATCGCCTCTTCCGACGTCTTTTCGAAAATATCGGGATCGATCGCCGGAAAGCGTGTGTCTCCGTCCACGTCCGCCGCCACCTCGGTCACATACAGCGTATCCGTCCGGTCGATCGCCTGCCGGTAGATCTCGCCGCCGCCGATGATGGCCACGGCCGGCGCCCCGGTTTCATGAGCCAGCGCCTGCCCCTTCGCCAAAGCCGCGTCGATGGTATTGACGACAACAGCCCCCTCGGCGGCAAACGCGGCATCACGCGTCACGACGATGTTGGGCCGGCCCGGCAGGGGACGCCCGAGCGAAACCCATGTCTTGCGCCCCATCACGATCGGCTTTCCCATCGTCAACGCCTTGAAACGCTTGAGATCGGTCGGCAGCCGCCAGGGCAAATCGCCCTCGTGGCCGATAATTCCGTTTTCCGCCACGGCAACAACGATTTCGACCGGCACCCGGCCTTGTCCATCAGTCATGAAATCCATCCGGCTTGCTGTCGATTTCCCGCGCCCTGACCAGCGCCGGCCGCGCATTGACGGTCGCGGCGTACCGGTCGACCGCCTCGTTCTCCGGCAACAATCGCCGCATCCAGCCGAGCGCGCTGCCGAGCAGGATATCGGCGGCGCTGATGTGGTCGCCGAGCAGATAAGGCTGCTTACTCAACGTGCCGATGACATGGACCGCCATATCCTCGTAGCCTTTGGCGAACGCAGGGTTCGATGCGGTCAGCCCCGTAAAATTCATCGTCGCCATCGGCTCGATCACGCCGGAATAGTAGGCGAGCCATGAGAGATATGGCCCGCGCTCCGCATGCCCGATGGGTCGGCCCAGCGGCGAGTCCGGGAAAAGATCGGTGAGATAAAGCGTGATGGCCGAAGATTCGGTAATCAGCGTCTTGCCATGCAGCAGCGCCGGCACCTGTTTGTGCGGATGCGGATTTGCCTCGTCCGGCCCGCCCGAACCGTCACGGCGGCGAATGCTCACATAGCGCACCTCATACTCGGCGCCGAGCTCCTCCAGCAGCCACAGCATGCGCGACGAGCGCGACATCGGCGCATGAAACAATGTCAGCATGATTCCTCCCTTCGACGGCCGATGCCGTCATAAATGAAAGTGCGGCGCACTCCCTCTTCTCCCCAGCGGGGCGAAGGTGGCGCGCAGCGCCGGATGAGGGGGACGTCTGGCTCCGGATTCGCGGCGAATCCCCCTCATCGCCTCGCCTTCGCTCGGCACTTCTCCCCGCTGGGGAGAAGAGGCATCGCGTCTGCCGCTTACCCTTAAACCGCGATCGGCGCCTTGATCGTTGAATCAGCTTCATAGCCGACCAGCTTGAAGTCCTCGAAAACAAAGGAAAAAAGATCCTTCACATCCGGATTGATTTCCATCTTCGGCAAGGCCTTCGGCTGTCGCGAGAGCTGCAACCGCGCCTGCTCGAAATGGTTCCTGTACATATGCCCGTCGCCCAGCATATGCACGAAATCGCCGGGTTCCAGATCCCAGACCTGCGCCACCATCATCGTCAGCTACGCATAGGATGCGATATTGAAGGGCTTTCCGACATCATCAATTTTATTATCATCGGTACCATAATTCATGTCTATTGGTTTTCTATCGGATTCTTGACGCTTCGTGTTTCCCCGAGGGGGGATTCGCCCCGCTCTGGACCTCATCACCACAATGATGAACCAGCAGTCCTGCAAAAATCGTGAGCGCTTAAAGGGGCGGCTGGACCGCCCTTTTTCTTGTGGGAATGATCCTGCGCCCCCTCACCCAACCCAAGCCAGACGCCAAAGCCGTTGCAAACGCCAAACGGATATGGTTTAGATACTCACCAGTCAGTTTTTATAACCCACCGATCAGCCAAAGAAGCCAGAGCAACAAATCGGTGTTGGACTGAAAATGGGAGATTCACTTTGGATCAGTTGAAGCACCGGGGCCGCTTTACGTCAGTCGGTTCGGGGTCAGATCAAAGCCGTGCTAGCGGACAGATTGAAAGATTATCGGTGATGGGAAATCAAAACGGGCGACCGCAGGTTGTCGAGCGCGATGAGATCGTGCGGGTGTCGAACGTGGGGAAATCGTTCGGTGCCCACAAGGTTCTGGAAGGCATCAACCTTACCGTTCGCTCTGGCGAAGTGCTGGCGATCATTGGACCGAGCGGTTCCGGAAAAAGCACGCTTCTCCGTTGTTTGAATCAACTGGAACCGCAAACCGAGGGCTCGATCTCTCTCGCTGGAATAACGATTGACGCTGCAAAGCCCGCAACAAAGAAGCAATTGACCGACCTTCGTCGCTCCGCCGGAATGGTCTTTCAGTCGTTCAACCTGTTCCCTCACCTCAGCGTCCTTCAGAACGTCAGCCTCCCGCAGCAGAGAGTCCTGGGGCGGTCCAAGGCGGAAGCTGACAATCGGTCCCGCGCCCTTCTGGAGCGCGTAGGCCTGGCATCGAAGGCCGATCACTATCCGGTTCGCTGTTCAGGCGGCCAGCAACAACGTATCGCCATAGCGCGCGCCCTTGCCCTCGATCCGAAGATTATGCTGTTCGATGAACCGACATCAGCTCTTGATCCGGAACTGGGTCTCGAAGTTCTTGCGGTCATGAAGGAGCTGGCAGACGGCGGCATGACCATGATCGTCGTCACTCACGAGATGCACTTTGCTGAGACCGTCTCCAACCGTGTGATGATCATGGCCGATGGTCGCGTTCTCGAAGAGGGGCCGAGCCAATCGATCATGCGAAACCCACAGACTGAGCGGGCTCAACGTTTCCTTCAGGCGGTAAAGAACCGATGAACGCAGAATCCTTCCTTATTATTCTCAGTGGTATTCCTTGGACGCTCGCGATTACAGCGGGAGCGTTCGTTATGGGCGCAATACTCGGCATTCCGCTCTGCGCGATGCGCGTATCGGGCTCCCGGTTGCTGCGGTCCATGTCAGTTGTGATCGTGCTGGTCCTCAGATCGGTTCCGCCAATCGTATGGCTGTTCCTCCTCTATTTCGGCATCGGCTCCGGGCTTTTGCAAGTCGGCCCCATCCAGGCTTCGATAGTCGCCCTGGGTCTGATCACCGGCGCGAACCTTTCTGAAATCTATCGAGGCGCTCTCAAGAGCATTCACCCTGGGCAGTGGGAAGCTTCCCATGCTCTGAATATGCCGAGATGGTCGGTCTTTATCGATATCATGGTGCCGCAGCTGGTTCGCGTTATTCTACCATCTGCCACCAGCTACATTATCGGCCTGCTCAAAGATTCTGCCATCGCGTCGACAGTTGGCGTTACCGAGATCGCCTTCCAGGCGAACTTCATATCTCGGAGGCAATTCCAGGGCTTGGAAGTGTTCGCGATGGCCGGTCTCTTCTACATTTTGATCAGCCTCCCTGTCGCGGCTTTGGCCCGTTATAGCGACGGCGTTTTGAGAGCGAAGGTGGCCCGATGAGTGATCTCTTCAACTTCTGGCTTGAAAATCTACCGACCATGATCGACGGCTTGATCATAAGCCTGCAGGTCACGGGAGTAGCCTTGGCGGTCGGAATTCCCTTGGGCTTGTTGCTGGCCCTTGGCGTACAATCCAAAACCGGCGCTGTGCGTTGGACGACTATGGCCATCGTGGAAATAGGACGGGGTGCCCCTGCCCTTATCATGCTGCAGTTCTTCTACTTTGGATTGCCGCAGGCAGGCCTCAGCCTCACATCGTTCTCGGCCGCGGCATTCGCACTCGCATGGACAACCAGTGCCTACACCAGCGAAATCATTCGAGCTGGCCTTGAAGCGGTTCCCTTCGGTCAGAAGGAGGCCGCGGTCGCTGTCGGATTCACCCATACCGATGCCCTTCGATACATTATCGTGCCTCAGGGTCTGCGGGTGGCGGCACCGGCGCTGCTTGGGTTTTCCATCCTCATGCTGCAGGCGACCTCGCTCTGCTTCGCGATTGCACTGCCTGAACTGCTCTCCCAAGCCTATATGATCGGAACAAACACCTTCCAGTATCTGCCGATCCTTCTCTTCGCGGGCCTCCTGTACGCGTCCATATGCATCCCTGCCACTGTCGCGGTGTCGTTGTTGGAACGCAGCCTTAGCAAGCACACGGCTTAGCAAGACTGGCTGCCATAAAAGGCAGCCAGTTCCCTTTGGCCGAAATTGCTTGAACGCCCAAATATATCGCAAAAGTTGAGCCAAAAACCAGCCAGCCCGGCCAAATGAATTGACTCGGCGGTCAGAATTTCTATAAGTGCAAATTGCAACTCTTTAAACGATTTAGAATCGCTTTATGTTAGCCGAACCTCCAGTGGCTTGCTGGCGGTCTACTTATCGACACGAGGATCGGATGAAGTTGAAGGTCAGAGAAGAACTCAAGCTCAAGAAGCAGGCATACGTTCAAGAAGAAATTCTCACCGCAGCCGCTACTTTGTTCGCTGAGACCGGCGTTCGTGCCGTGACTATCGACGACATTGCCTCAAGCCTTGGTTACACCAAGAGCGTCGTCTACTACTATTTCAAGAACAAAAATCAGGTTCTCTGGGAAATCTTCGAGCGCATCCACGAGGCCTGGTCTCAAGACATGGTCTCGATCATGGAGACGGACCTGCCCCCTGCCGAACTTCTGGGCGCGATGATCCGACAGCACGCCCTGAACGTGATGGGCCGTAAGGCGTGGACAGCGATTTATTTCCGTGACCAAGCCGAGCTGACCAGTGATCAGCAGAAGATCATCGTTAAGCGGAAACGGGAGTATGATCAGCTGTTCAAAACGGCCTACACAAAGGGTGTGGAAGCCGGGATATTTCGTGACATCCCTTCGCATGTGATCGTGAGCGGGATCATCGGCATGGCAAATTTCACCCACGCCTGGTTCAAGGAAGGCCGAGGCCTCTCCCCCGAGGAAATCGCAAATCATTATGTCGAGATCATTCTGAACGGATGCCGCAAGCAGTAACCGACGCAAACAGATAAGGCTCCAGTCCTATCCAACAGCGTTGAATCAAAACGCCGCCGGTTAAACCGGCGGCGTTTTCGTATGATCTCACATCAAGCTGCAACAGCAGACTTGGAATGGAACATAACCTTCCATTCGCCTTCCTGGCAGACGACGCCTTCCTGGTTGCGAACTTCAACCCAGAAATTGACAATACCCCGAGCCGGGTTCTTGGTCGGGCGAATACTGGCAACCTTCTGCGCCACATGGATCGTGTCGCCGATCTTGACCGGAGCCTTGAGATCCCAGGTCATACCAAGGAACGCGATAGCCGTGCCTTCCTTGATCCCAAGACGGAATTCCAGGCCCGTCGCGATTGCGAAGACTGCAGGCCCATGAAGAATGCGGGTGCCAAACGGCGTGGTCTTCGCGAATTCTTCGTCAGTGTGCACCGGGTTGTAGTCGCCGGTCATGCCAGCGAACATCACGATGTCTGCTTCGGTGATGGTGCGGCGGGGGCTTGTCCACGTCTGATCGACGACGAAATCGTCGAAGTACAGTGCGTTTGGGCCGACAGGAAGTTGGGTCATATTCGCTCCTTAGTTTTTGAATACTAGTTCGTCTTTTTCCGGACCGCGCGGTTAAACCAACGCGGCGATTCAGGCGTTAAACTGTGTTTCGTAGCGTCCGATCCACGGGGCAGCATCTTCAAGCTGCGCCGAGATTTTCAGGAGGTCGGCCTCGTGACCGAAGCGACCGATAAGCTGCACACCCACCGGCACGCCATTGTCAGCCCAGTAGAGTGGAACGTTGGCTGCAGGCTGGCCCGAGGCGTTGATGATCGCGAGGAATGTCGTGTACAGCCCGACTGCATTTCGGAAAGTACGGAAATCCGTCTCCATGGAATGGGTGCCGAGGGCCGCAGGCAGCTGCGTCAAAGTCGGCGTGAGCACGAAGTCGTAATCCGCCATGTAGACTTCCATCTGTCTGGCGATACTGTGGAACCGTGTGATCGCGAGCGCATATGTCTCAGCAGACAGGGTCTTGCCGATGAAATAGGCGTCGAGAATAGCCGGTTCCAACGACGAGCGCAGATCAATGCCGGGTTTCGACCGAAGCATCCCGTTGACCGTCATGGTCACGCTTGCAGCAAGGACGTCCTGGTGCGCGCGAAGAAAGCTGTTGTATTTGATCGGCGGCAACGCTGCGTCCACCACCTCATGCCCAAGCGAAGTGAGGATGTTTGCGGTGTAGTCAACAGCAGCCACACACTCCTCAGCAACCTCAATCCCATCGAAGGCGGACCGCCACATTGCGATTTTCAGCGGACGGTCGAGGGGCTGCTCAATAAGCTGGAGGTACTTGCCCGGAATGGCTGGTGCAGCATATGGCGCACCAAGCTCCATGCCGACAACGCCATCGAGCGCGGCAGCCGTATCGCGAACAGTGCGAGTCAACACGCCATCAGCTGCCAACCCGCCCCAAGCCTCGCCCCTGGAGGGGCCAATCGGAACGAGCCCCCGTGTAGGCTTCAATCCGTATACGCCGCAGCAAGCAGCAGGAATTCGGATCGATCCACCACCGTCACTGCCGTGTGCAATCGGCACCACACCGGTACTGACCGCCACCGCAGCCCCACCACTGGAACCACCGGCTGACCGGCTTTCGTCCCAAGGGTTCAACGTTGGCCCCCCGTTTTGAACAGCCTCGGTCGTCGGGGCCATGCAGAATTCCGGAACTGTCGTTCTGGCGAAGGATATGAAGCCATCCTCGATGAAACGCTCGTTCAGTGTCGAGTTAATCGAAGACTCCATAGCGCCAAACAGGCGCGATCCGACGCTGGATGGCAAATCCTTCGACGCGAGCCCGGAGTCTTTCAAAAGGAACGGGAGAGCACCGAACTGCCCTTTCGGCACTGCTCTGCTCGCGGCATCAATGGCCTGTTCCCGGTTCACGTAACAGAGAGCATTAAGCGCAGTCGCGCGGCCGTCGGCAATCTCGATGGCACGCTCCATAAGATCAACCGGCGCAACTTCGCCCTTGTTAATCAGTCGCGCTAACGCGATCCCGTCAAGTCTTTGATATTCTGACGTCTTCATCTCTTGCCCTCACCTACTCACCTTTCAGTCGACGGCTAGCGATCAACGGCTCGATACGTTCCTTGAGAGCCTTTTTGTCTGTCTTGCCGGTTTTCCCGAGGGGAAGTTCAGTTTCGAAGAAGATCGTTCGCGGAACCTTGAAGTCGGAGACCAGGCCTTCGACATGGGCGATCAGCTCTTCTTGAGTGATCTCGTTCCCATGACGTCTGATAACCACCGCCACCGGCACTTCACCGAAAATACGATCCGCAACACCGAACACGGCGGCATCCTGGACGCCCGCGTGAGAGATCAGCGCTTTTTCGACTTCAGCAGGCGAAATGTTAGCGCCACCGCGAATAATGATCTCTTTGATCCGGCCGGTGATAAAGTAGAAGCCGTCCTCGTCGTATCGTACCAAGTCGCCCGTTCTGAAAAGGCCGTCTCTCATCGCCTCCTCGGTCATCTCAGGGTTCTTCAGGTAGCGATCAAGAGTTGCGGCCGCGCGCACAAAAAGCTCACCGTCTTCATGTGGGCCGCATTCCGTCCCGTCGCCGCGAAGAATCTTCACGGTGGTCCCAGGCGCTGCTCGCCCAATTGATCCTTCAGGAAGCGGACGGGGGTCGTCGAAGTACCGGCCGAAGACCGGCGTGCATTCGGTCAAGGCGTAATAATTTTCAAGCGTTGCGCCGAACTGAGCCACAAAGCGTCGCTCTACCTCAGCCGTAAGAGGAGCCCCTGCACAGATGAGCTTACGCATATGGGACAGATCGAACGAGAGTGACCGCTGTTCGCAATATTCCATCATCATGGAGAACATCGTCGGAACGCCGTGGAAAACGGTCGCGCTGTTTTCCACCAGAGCTGCGAGGACATCGCGAGGATGGAAGCGCCGAAGGACCACAACCGTGCCACCAGCCTGGAGGCTTGTGGCAGCGGCAGTTGACAGACCGTACAGGTATCCCAAAGGCAAGGCCACAAGTGTCACATCGTCGGACGAGATGCCAAACAACCGAGCCAGTGCGGCTGAACCCTTCATCTGCGCAGCGTGGTCAAGCATGATTGCCTTGGGCGCGCCAGTCGTTCCAGACGTATAGATGATGAGAAAATCGTCTTCTGGTGTGACGGCTGCAGTGTCGATCAATCGAACTGGGAGCCTCGTCTCAAGTTCAGCCATCGGCACGAGCAGGCTCTCGGAAACGGCCGTTTTGGCTGTATCTGCCACGACGTCGTCGTAGAACAGAACCTTCGCTTCGCTGTGGCCAATCGTGTACTCGACCTCGGTCGCAGTGAGGTTGGGATTGATAGGAACGAAAACAGCCCCCAGCTTGGCTGCCGCATAGTAGCAGTAGAGCTGTTCCGGCCGATTTTGGCTGAATGCCGCAAAGACGTCCCCCTTGCCGATCCCCCTGGCTCTAAGGTGCCGCGCAGTGTTTTCAATGCGCTCGATCAATTCCGCATATGAGACCGTTTCACCCTCAAATTTCAGCGCAGCCTTCTCCAGGTTGCGCTGCGCAGTGGCCTCAAAAGCGGCGTAGACTGAGGCAAATTCGGGTTCGAGGTTCGTTGTCACGTCAAAAGCCTTCTGGACAGTCATGGTCATCGATTGTTCTCAGCAGAATTAGAGGTCGAGGCCGCACGCCACCGAAGAGCAGCGTCGGCGACGGTTGAAAACTCGGTTCCGGGCGTCGCAATCATGTGATCGATCAGCTTGGAGAGCATCGCGACGCGAGGACCTCTGCCAATGATTTGAGGGTGCATGGTGAGCGTGAATACCCCGCGGCCGAGGGTTGCGGCGAAATCGAACTCACCTTTCCAGAGGTCGAACACCTCTCCAGGTGTCCGCATGCCTTGGTACATAGGCTTGTTCAGGAACATGAAATGCGGGAAGTCATCCAGTTCCCAGGCGACCGGAATTTCCACCACCTTCGAAGACGGGCCTGCTTTATAAATTTCCTCGGACACTTCGTAGCCGCGAGGTGCCCAGTAAGGGGAATAGTCATCAGCCATCAGGCTGCTGTCGTAAAGAAATCCGCGCTCTTCCAGAAGTTCGACGGAATTGGCGGAAAGATCCCACGCAGGAGAGCGATAGCCAACCGGATGAAAATCGCTTCCGAATGCATTTTGAAGCTTGGCAATCGACCGATCGAGAAGGCTGGCCTCCTCGTCCCTGCTCAACCCAATCGGCGTCTCGTGGCAGTAACCATGCACACCGATCTCGTGACCGGCTTCGAGAATGCTCAGAGCCTCTTTATTGAAGGAAACGGCGGTGTGCGCAGGGACAAAAAAGGTAGCTTTCACCTTCTTTTCCGCCAGCAGGTTGAGAATGCGAGGCAGTCCAACCCCTGCCCCGTATTCGCCTCGGGACATCGGGTTTGCCGTCGTTTGCTTAAGCGAGCTGATCCAGAGGGAAACCGCGTCGAAGTCGAAGGTAAGGCAGACTGTCGTCATTGAACCAACCCCAGGTACGAACGCTCTTCATCTCCACTCATTCGTCGAGAGATGACGATCCGATTGATGTCGTTCGTGCCCTCTCCAATCGTGTACAGCAACGCTTCGCGATACAGGCGCTCAACTGCATATTCCTGGATGTATCCGGCACCGCCGTGAACCTTCACGGCATCATGGGCAATTTCAAGCGCAGCGTCGCTCGCGTACAGCTTCGCCATGGCACTGATCATGTCGCAGCGCCCGCCACTTTCCTTCATCCAGGCCGCTTCCATCGTCAGCAGGCGTGCGGTGACCAGCTTCGTCGCCATATCGGCCAGTTTCAATTGGATAGCTTGATGCTTGTCGATTGTGACACCGAAGGTCACGCGCTCGGATGCGTAGCGCACTGCCTCCGACAGAGCATTCGCCGCCAAACCGACGGCACTGATCCCGATGGCGATGCGGCCGATTTCCAGGGATTCGAAGAGGTGATGAAAACCCTTGCCCTCTGACGCGCCAAGCAAATTGGCCTTGGTAACAGGCACATTGTCCATTTCGATTTGGACGGTATCCACTAGACCCATCCCCATCTTGTGAAAAGTCGTCGTTACCTGAACGCCAGGGAACTCCTTCTCGACGATGAGGAGGCTGAACCTGGTCTTAGTCTCAGGATCGTCCTTTGGATGCTTAACGAGCGTCAGAAGAAGGGTCGCACGATCACCATTAGTAACGTAAGTCTTGCTCGCCGTTAGGCGGTAGTTGTCACCATTGTCGGTAGCCGTCGCCCTGATGGCCTGCAGGTCGGAACCACATCCGGGCTCCGTCAAACAGAGGGAACCGCGATGGTCCCCCGTTGCAAGACCCGGGAGATACCGCTGCTTCTGATCATCCGTGCCATAGGTTTTGATGGCATGAGCGACCGTCGAATGGCTGTTTACATATGCTGCCAGCGTCGTCCAGCCCCGAGCGACAACTTCCATTACCGCCGCAAACACGGGGACGCGCAGTCCGAGACCGCCGAATTCTTCCGGAACAGCAAGGCCAAACAGGCCGAGTTCCTTCATCTCGTCGACGATCTGTTGCGGGTAGATATTATCGCGCTCGAAAACCATGACGTTTGGACGAACGCGTTCCTCAATGAAGCGCTCAACCGTCGATACGATCTCGACCTCTTCCGGGGTGAACATCGGATAATTCACAGTGACACCTCCCTGGCCCCAGCGTCGGAAAAGATTTTCGCGGAGAGGAAATCGCCAGGGGCTTCGATAGCCGCAATCGCGTTCCCAAGAGTTTTGACTTGTATCGAAAATCGGTGGTCGCTCCGCGCCATTCTTAACTCCACAGGTTCAACTGAAACCTATACCTAATGGTATGCAAATCTGACTTATGAGTATGTTATTTGCATGCATAGGATAAATCAACGGCTAATCGACGCGAGTGGAGACGACTTACCGTCTGAAAACTGGAAACAGCGGGATAAGTGAGCCCTATCCCGCTCTCCCGTCATTCACTTTACGGGGGGTACAGCCGCTGCCCATGACGATTCCGCCGGGAAGGACTTGCGTAGATCGCGAAGGATTTCGCGGGCCGCATTGTGGCCAGGAACTCCGTTCACGCCGCCCCCCGGGTGGCACGCCGCCCCGCACATGTACATGCCTTTAATCGGCGTGCGATAATCCGCGTAGTGCTGGATCGGTCGACGGAAGAATACCTGGTCCAGGCTCATCTCACCGTGGTGAACATGCCCGTCTACCATGGCAAACATCTCTTCAATGTCCTTCGGCGTCAGAATTTGAGCGTGGATGACCTCCTGGTCGAAACCAGGCGCGTACCGGCAAATCTGCTTCAGAACGATATCGAGCATTTCCTTCTTGGATGCGTCATCCCACTCGCGACCATTCAGCTTGTAAGGAACGTGACCACCCATAATCTGGACCACATGTTTTCCCTCGGGAGCAACGGTCCTGTCGAAAGCGCTCGGCGTCGTGATCCACAAATACGGATGCGGAGATATCTCGCCATTCTGAGCCGCGTGGAAAGCCTCTTCCAGTTCGTCCGAATTTTCGGCGACGGTGACTGAACCAGGATTCGGCTCGTTGAGCCGCCGTTCGTCGTAAGCCGTCCATCGTGGAAGTGCATTGCAGGCAAGGTTGATTTTGAACGCGATTGATTTCGTCCGGTGGCGCTCAACCTGCCCCTTTACCTCTTCAGTTAGGTATTCCTTCCCGATAAGGTCGAAGTAGGTCGCTTTTGCTCCAGCGTTGGAGACAACCGTCTTCGCTGCGATATGGTCACCATTAACAAGCTCGATACCGACGGCACGGCCGTTCTTGATGTCTACCTTTTTCACCGGTTGACCTGTGATGACCTCGACGCCCTCTGCCTTGGCGACACGGAGAAGCGCTTCGGAGATTGCCCCCATGCCACCCTTGATAAGACCGCCGCCACCCACTGCAGTTGAATTATCTCGGAGATAAGGGCGAGCGAGTACGTACGCTGATCCCGCCGTCTTTGGACTGATAAGGCCCGCCGAGCCGGAAGCGTAGCTGCCAAACGCCGTCAGAATCTCATCGCTCTCGAACCACCGCTTCAGGAAGTCGTGCGCGCTCAGCGTCAACAGGTCCCAAATGTCATAAACCTTGGAGCCGATATCGCGCATGCGCCAGGCCAGCGCCATGGTTTTGACGATATCCTTGATCTTGCCCGTTGTGGGATCGACCGGGGTCTCCCAGAGAAGTCGACGCAGGTAGGGAATGATCGACATCATATGAGCCGAAAACTTAGGATAGTTCTCAGCATCCCTCGGCGAGAATTTTGCTATTTCCTCCGCCATTCGCTTGTCATCAGGCCAGAAGACCAGGCTCTTCCCGCTTTCAAAGGGCTGGAAGCTCGGCGGGACTGGAATAACCTCAACACCATTTTTGACAAGGTCGAGGTCCATCATGATCTTCGGCTGGAGCATACTCATCCAGTAAGACGCGACAGAAACCGTAAATCCGGGCCACACCTCGCGGGAAATCGCGGCCCCACCGACGAAGGGCTGCCGCTCGACCACGCAGACTTTCAACCCCGCCTTGGCGAGATAGCACGCGCACACCAAGCCATTGTGTCCGCCGCCAACGATTACGACATCATAGGACTTCATGTTCGGACCTGCCTTCAAGGAACGACAGCAATGACTTCGGCTTCCAGAACGAGCCGAGGGTCGTACAGAGCCGCCTGGACCATGACGCTGGAGGGCGGGCATTCCTGGTTCCAGTAGTTTGCGCGCACTTTGCGGATTGCGGCCAGTGTTTCCGGCTCGAAGTTGCTGACGAAGCAGGTCATTCGGGCGACGTGGCTGTAATCGAGATCAGCTGCCGCCAATGTGGCTTTGAGATTTTCAAAAACAGCGACGATCTGGTCTTCAAGGGACGATACGATCGGCTCACCATTGGCGTCGGTTCCAGTGTGTCCCGTCGAGACGAACACTCCACTGCCCTTCATGACGACGCCCTGCGACAGACCTGGCCATCCCTGCCCAGGTGCATTCACTGCTTTCAACATCTCTCACTCCTTGATCCCACTCGTTTGCTTTGGCCAACGGTATGCCCGCACAAAACCGATGTACAGCAAAAACGACCTTCTATCCAAATAAAAATACCCATCGGTATTATTTTATCAGAACGGGACCGCCATCCACGAAGAGCCCCGTTCGAGGTATGCAGTCACTGCGCCACTGCACCGCGCAAGGATTTCGTCCACCACAGACAGACCAAACGATCATTTTTTCCAAGGCGTCCGCCACATCCATTTGCGCGGATGCACAAGATCAGAAGCCATCGGCTCGAAAGAAAACTGACCTTTCGGTATTTTGATTTGACTAATGAGTATGTTTTGATAGTTTCTCGCCAACTGGTGAGATCGACTCCGTCGTGTCGCCCCCAAAGAACAAAGGTGAGACCATGAAAATCCTCGTCCCCGTGAAGCGAGTCGTCGACTACAACGTCAAAATCCGCGTGAAACCGGATGGCTCGGGCGTCGACCTTGCCAACGTCAAAATGGCGATGAACCCTTTCGACGAAATCTCTGTCGAGGAGGCCCTTCGGATCAAGGAACGTGGCGAAGCGGATGAGGTTGTCGTCGTCTCAATCGGACCTTCGAAGGCTGAAGAAACGCTGCGCACGGCTCTGGCAATGGGGGCTGATCGGGCAATCCTGGTCGAAACCGATGACACCGTTGAACCGCTCGCCGTTGCCAAAATCTTGAGTGCGATTGCTTCCGAGGAAGGTTCGGGCCTGGTTATTGTCGGCAAGCAGGCAATCGATGACGATTCAAATCAGACTGGTCAGATGCTTGCGGCCCTGTCTGGATGGCCTCAAGCAACCTTCGCATCGAGCATTGCCATCGCGAACAGCAAGGCCGTGGTAACCCGCGAGGTCGACGGCGGCCTCCAGACGATCTCGGTAAATCTTCCTGCAGTCGTGACCACTGACCTGCGCCTCAATGAACCACGCTACGCCTCGCTGCCCAATATCATGAAGGCGAAGAAGAAGCCGCTCGTGAAGCGTGCTGCGTCGGAGTTCGGCGTCGATACCGCCCCCCGCCTCAAGGTCCTGAAGACCGAGGAACCGGCTGGTCGGAAAGCGGGTGTCAAGGTCGCAAACGTCGCTGAGCTGATCGAAAAGTTGAAGTCCGACGCCGTAATCTGAGCGGTCGCGACAAGGAGTATCTTACATGTCCATTCTTCTCCTGGCTGAACACAACAACCAGACTTTGTCGGAACAGACAGCTCGCGCGCTGACTGCGGCCGCTCAAATTGGCTCTGACGTACATGTCCTTGTGGCAGGAAAAGGCGCTTCGGCGGTGGCCGAGCAGGCCGCAAAGCTTCAAGGCGTCACCAAAGTGCTGCTCGCTGATGATGACGCACTTGAGAACGCACTTGCTGAGCCGCTCGCTGACCTATTGAAATCTTTGGCAGCTGACTATCAGACCATCATTGCGGCAGCGACTTCCGTCGGAAAGAACGTGATGCCCCGTCTGGCTGCTCTCCTGGACGTAGCACAGATGTCTGAGATCACGGAGGTCGTCGCACCCAACACCTTCAAGCGCCCCATCTATGCGGGCAATGCCATTCAGACCGTTGAGACGACAGATGCCAAACAGGTAGTCACGGTTCGTACGGCATCCTTTTCCCCGGCCTCCCAAGGCCCGGCTGCTGTCACCGTCGAAAAGGCGGCGGCAGCTTTTTCTTCTTCGACCTCGGCATTCGTTTCCAATTCGATTTCCGAATCTGAGCGCCCTGATTTGACATCGGCAAAAATCGTAATTGCGGGTGGCCGTGCCCTTGGCTCTTCAGAAAAGTTCAAGGACGTAATCCTCCCCGTTGCTGACAAACTCGGCGCAGCCGTCGGCGCATCGCGAGCTGCTGTCGATGCTGGTTACGCTCCGAACGATTGGCAGGTTGGTCAGACCGGCAAGGTTGTCGCGCCGGACCTGTATATCGCTTGCGGCATCTCGGGTGCCATCCAGCATCTGGCAGGTATGAAAGACTCAAAGGTCATCGTTGCGATCAACAAGGACGAAGAGGCGCCGATCTTCCAAGTTGCAGACTACGGTTTGGTTGGCGACCTGTTCGAAGTCCTTCCTGATCTCGCTGCAAAGCTCTGAATAGGGACTTCGATGTCGACTGCCGGGTGGAAAACCTCCAACGACTTCGGCGGGCCTGCCGCAACGTTTGGCGGGCAAGGCTTTCGGGAGGTTGTCGAGGCCAGGTCGTATCCCCCCTGTTTCAGCACCTTCATCACGAGGAAATAATGAACGAGATGCAAGCCGAACCTCGCGAAAGCATGGAGTTCGATGTCGTAATCGTCGGCGCAGGCCCCGCCGGGCTGTCTGCCGCTATCCGGTTGAAGCAGTCGAATCCTGACCTCACCGTCGTGGTGTTGGAGAAGGGGGCGGAGGTTGGTGCCCATATCCTTTCAGGCGCGGTCGTCGACCCTGTCGGGATCGACCGCCTCCTTCCTGGCTGGCGTGACGATGCCACTCATCCCTTCAAGACCGAGGTCAAAGACGACCAATTCCTTTTGCTCGGCCCTGCAGGTTCTATTCGCCTTCCAAACTTTGCAATGCCACCTTTGATGAACAATCATGGCAATTACATCGTTTCCCTCGGCAACGTGTGTCGTTGGCTTGCGGCGAAGGCAGAGGAACTTGGTGTCGAAATCTATCCAGGCTTCGCTGCAACGGAAATCCTCTACAATGAGGACGGCGCAGTTATCGGTGTCGCTACCGGTGACATGGGCATCGAGCGGTCCGGAGAGCCTGGTTCCAACCACACGCGCGGCATGGAACTGCTCGGAAAATACACGCTCATCTCGGAAGGAGTGAGAGGTTCGCTAGCGAAACAGATCATCGCCAATTTCAAACTCGATGAAGGCCGTGAACCCCAAAAATATGGGATCGGCCTCAAGGAATTGTGGCAGGTGAAGCCCGAGAACCACAAGCCGGGCCTCGTTCAGCATTCGTTCGGCTGGCCGCTTGGGAGGAAGACAGGCGGTGGCTCCTTCCTGTACCATCTGGAAGATAACCTCGTCGCCGTCGGCTTTGTCGTTCACCTGAACTACCAAAATCCCTACCTCTTTCCGTTTGAAGAATTTCAGCGGTACAAAACTCATCCTGCCATTCGCGGAACGTTCGAAGGCGGCAAGAGGTTGTCGTATGGCGCACGAGCCATCACAGAAGGCGGCTATCAGTCGGTACCGAAGCTGTCATTCCCTGGTGGTGCACTCATCGGCTGTTCGGCTGGGTTCGTGAACGTCCCGCGGATTAAAGGCAGTCACAACGCTGTTATGTCGGGCATGCTGGCCGCCGACCGGATCGTAGAGGCGATTGGCGCGGGCCGAGCGCACGACGAAGTCGTGGAGATCGAGAACGACTGGCGGTCGAGCGAAATCGGTAAGGACCTGAAACGAGTACGAAACGTCAAGCCGCTTTGGTCGAGGTTCGGCACAGCCATTGGCGTTGCTCTCGGCGGTTTGGACATGTGGACCAACCAGCTGCTCGGCTTTTCCTTCTTCGGCACGCTGAAACACGGCAAGACCGATGCCGCCTCGCTGGAGCC
>JAVBSF010000512.1:0-15609 GCA_031556925.1 Pararhizobium sp. | reverse complement strand
CTGGGCGACGTTGTCGGTGCGTCGTTTCTGGCAGGGCGATGCCATCGCCGGCTGGAACGGCTTCCTTCAGGGCGAGACCTACACGTATTCCGTGGTCTGGCTGCTGCTTGGCGTGATCCTGCTGGCCGTCGGTTCGCGTTTCGATGCCAAGAGCTTCCGTATCGCTTCGGCGGTGCTGGTGTTCGTCGCCGTCATCAAGGTGTTCCTGATAGACATGGCCAATCTCGAAGGTTTCCTGCGGGCCTTGTCTTTCATCGGCCTTGGTGGCGTCCTCATCGGCATCGGCCTGTTCTATCAACGAATACTGGCGAGCCGGGTGGCGTCACCCGTGGACACGGGGCCGGCAACAGACCAATAAACCTTTGCCCACTCCTGTTCCGGATTGCCGATGACCGCTACCGATACCCTTGCCGCCGCCTTTTCGCCCTTCGAGAATCTGGCGGCGCGCCTTTTGCCCCACGCCTTTTCCGGCAATGACGGTTCCCATGACGCCGCACATCTGCTGCGGGTCTGGAAGAATGCCCACGTCATAGCGCAAGAGGAGGGCGGCGATCTGCGTTTGCTGGCGGCGGCCGTGCTGCTGCACGATTGCGTCGCCGTGGAAAAGAATTCGCCACAGCGTGCCGAGGCCTCCCGCCTTGCGGCCGAGAAGGCGTCGGTTCTCCTCTCAGGCCTTGGCTGGGCGTCGCCGGAGGTTGACGCTGTGGCCCATGCCATCCTGACCCACAGCTTCTCCGCCAATATCGCGCCTGAAACGCTGGAGGCGAGGATTTTGCAGGATGCGGACCGGCTGGACGCGATCGGCATGATCGGTGCTGCCCGCTGCTTCTATATCGCAGGCCGCATGGGTAGCGTGCTCTACGATCCGCTCGACCCGGTCGCAGCCAACCGCCCGCTTGACGACAAGGCCTATGCCATCGATCATTTCGAGACCAAGCTTTTCCGTCTGGCCGATGGTTTCAGGACTGGTGCCGGGCGGCGCATGGCGCAAAAGCGTCAGGCAAAACTGCGTCAGGTGCTTGCGATGATGCTGGAAGAAATATAGCCGTAACAAAGAATTACGGCCGCTGGCGGAATCATTCTGCAAAGGCCTTGAATCGAAACGTGAACCGGCAGGGCATCATGAAGGTCGTCGGACTGAACATCCACCCGCTGAAGAGCGGCAGGGCAATCCCCCGCGAAATCGTCGACATCGACCTCGACGGCGTGCGCGGCGACCGCCGCTTCATGGTCGTCGATCCCGAAGGTCATTTCATCACCCAGCGCGAGCTGCAGAGCCTGGCGCAAGTCGAGGCGATCCATGCTCCCAACGGCGTCGCGCTGGCGATGAATGGCCGCAGGCTGAGCGTCGCCTTCGATCCTGAGACCCGCATGGATGTCCGTGTCTGGTCGAGCGAGGTCAACGCCGCCGTTGCCGACGATCACGTCAACGCGACCCTTTCCGACTGGTTTGAACGGCCGGTGAAGCTGGTGCGCATGGATGATCGCGCCGTCCGCAAGGTGGGCGAGGAATGGGCGGGTGAGGCCGCGCCGGTCGGTTTCGCCGATGGTTTTCCCGTGCTGATCACCACCATGGCCTCGCTTGCCGATCTCAACGTCTCCCTGATCGCCAAAGGGCAGGAGCCGGTCGGCATGGACCGCTTCCGCACCAATATTCTCGTCGACAGCGACGAGCCGTGGGAGGAGGATTTGTGGGAGAGCGTCGAGATTGGCGGCATCGTCTTCGATCTGGTCAAGCCTTGCGCCCGCTGCATCATGACGACCCAGGACCAGATGACCGGCGAGCGGATCGGCGGAAATCCGATCCAGGGTCTTGCCGAAAAGCGCATGTCGGCGGATCGTCGGGTTCCGGGCGTTCTCTTCGGCTGGAATGCCGTGCCGCGCGGCGCCGGCAATGTGAAACTCGGTGCGGACGTAACAGTCCTGAAGCGCAGGCAGGAACGCTGGCCGATGAAAATTCGCGCCTGAGCTTTGTCGCGAGCGTATCCATGCTTTCCCGATGCCGTTTCATCGATCAATGGCGTTGATTGACACGTCATTTTAATTCGCTTTTTAGCCTTTGCCCGGCGGCGTAAAGTGCCGGTCTGAGCAAGTGCTGCGCGTGGTTTTTCAAAACCCGCGCCCCATTCGGAGAATCCCATGTCGGCCCTATCGCCAACCACCACCCAGAGCGGCGTCGATCGCATGCCCTGGCTGATCATCATCGCCGGCTCTGTCGTTGCGATGCTCACCTTCGGTCCCCGCTCGGCCATGGGGTTCTTCCAGTTGCCGTTGCTTGCCGATACCGGTTGGGACCGCACGACGTTCGGCCTCGCCATGGCGTTGCAGAACCTGTGCTGGGGGCTTGGCCAGCCCATCTTCGGCGCCGTCGCAGACAAGTACGGCACCTGGCGGGTGCTGGCCATGTCCGGCATTCTCTATGCCAGCGGCCTTGTCATGATGGCTTTCGCCAATGCGCCGATCTGGCTGCATATCGGCGGTGGGGTTCTCGTCGGTCTTGCGGTGGGTGCCGGTTCCTTCGGCATCATCCTCTCCGCCTTTGCCCGCAACGTCACGCCGCAACAGCGCTCCATGGCCTTCGGCATCGGTACGGCGGCGGGGTCGGCCGGTATGTTCCTGTTCGCGCCGCTGAGCCAGGCGCTGATTTCCACCTATGGCTGGCAGGACAGCCTCGTCTATCTCGGCGTGCTGATGTTGCTCGTGCCGCTGGTTGCGATTCCGTTGCGTGGCAATGCTTCTTCCGGCTCGCAGAAAGAAGCCCAATACAAACAATCAATCGGTGAAGCGCTGAAGGAGGCGCTTGGACACAAGAGTTATCTGCTGCTGGTCTCCGGATTCTTCGTCTGCGGTTATCAGGTGGCGTTCATCACCGCCCATTTCCCGGCCTATATCGGCGATATCGGCATCGATGCGCGTTACGCCGTCATAGCGCTCGCGCTGATCGGCTTCTTCAACATCATCGGCTCGCTCTCGTCAGGCATTATTGCGCAGAAATATTCCAAGCCCTATTTCCTGGCGCTGATCTATCTTGCGCGTTCGGTCGCCGTCACGGCCTTCCTGCTTTTGCCGCAGACGCCGCTGTCCGTGATCATCTTCGCCATCGTCATGGGGCTGCTCTGGCTCTCGACGGTGCCGCCGACGAATGCGCTTGTCGCCATCATGTTCGGCACACGTCATCTCGGCCTTCTGGGTGGCATCGTCTTCCTGTCGCACCAGATCGGTTCTTTCCTTGGTGTGTGGATGGGCGGTTATCTCTACGACCATTTCGGCTCCTACGATCCTGTCTGGTGGTTCGGCGTGGTTCTTGGCGTCTTTGCCGCCATCGTTCACTGGCCGATCCAGGAAAAATCCGTGCCACGCCCGTCAGTCGCCTGATTGCGTCTTTGCCTCCCGATGAAAAATCGGGAGGCAATCTTGAAAACCGTCACAAAACTTTCTAAATCGACGTCACCGGCAGCGCCGGTTTTCTTTTGGTCCTATTATGCTCAAAATGAGCAAAATAGATCTCCGCCGGAGGGGCGGAAGAAAGTGGGAGCGATGAGCGTCATCGAAAACATCAGCGGAGCCGGCACGCGGGGGCCGCTCAGTGCGGCCGAGCGCTTCGGCATCATCGAGCGGCCGGACCTGACCTTCACGCCCGCCATCGCCGCCGAGACGGAACATCTCTACCAGCGCGTCAAGGATTTCATCCCCGCTTTCGAATGGCCGGTTTATGCGCCCTATGTGGCCGCCATCAACCGGCTGAAGCGGGAGCGCAACGCCGTCATTCTCGCTCATAACTACCAGACGCCGGACATTTTCCACTGCGTTGCCGATATCGTCGGCGATTCGCTGCAATTGGCGCGTGACGCCGCCAAGGTCGATGCCGAGATCATCGTCCAGTGCGGCGTGCATTTCATGGCCGAGACCTCCAAGCTGCTCAATCCGGAAAAGACCATCCTGATCCCCGATGCGAAAGCCGGCTGCTCCCTGTCGGAATCGATCACGGGCGCGGATGTGCGCCTGTTGAAGCAGCGCTACCCCGGCGTGCCGGTCGTCACCTATGTCAATACCTCGGCGGATGTGAAGGCCGAGACCGATATCTGCTGCACCTCCTCCAACGTGCTCTCCGTCGTCGAGAGCCTGGAGAGCGACACCGTGCTCTGCATTCCCGACGAATATCTGGCGATGAACGTCGCCAAGCAGACCAACAAGAAGATCCTGACGTGGAAGGGCCACTGCGAAGTGCATGAGCGCTTCACGGCCGCCGAACTGCTCGCTTACAAGGATGCCAATCCCGGCATCGAGATTATCGGCCACCCGGAATGCCACCCGGACGTGATCGCCGTCTGCGATTTCGCCGGCTCCACCGCCGGCATGATCAATTACGTCAAGGACAAGCGCCCGCCGCGCGTGCTGCTGGTCACCGAATGCTCCATGGCGTCGAACATTCAGGCGGAGATCGAGGGCGTCGATTTCGTCAAGCCGTGCAACCTCTGTCCGCATATGAAGCGCATCACGCTGCCGAAGATTCTCGACAGCCTGCTGTTCATGACGGAGGAGGTGCTCGTCGATCCGGCCATCGCCGATCGCGCCCGCCTCGCCGTCGAGCGGATGGTGAACCTGAAGCAGTAGCTGCTTTACAGGCGGCGGGAGGAATAATGATGCAGGTGGAATATGGCGCTGGGAGATCGTCGCGAATTCCCTCTTCTCCCCAGCGGGGAGAAGGTGGCCCGAAGGGTCGGATGAGGGGGACGGCTGGCTCCGGGTTTGCGGCGAAGACCCCCTCATCGCCTCGCATGCGCTCGGCACTTCTCCCCGCCGGGGAGAAGAGAGAGGTCGCAGCCGCTCCTGTGGCCGACGTGCCAGCTGGAGCAGGGATACCCTCGCGTGACGGGAGGGCCATACCATGCTGACAGACCATTTCCGCCCGCAATCCTTCAACGGTATCGACGATATCGTCATCGTCGGGGGCGGCCTTGCCGGCCTGTTCTGCGCGCTGAAGCTCGCGCCGCGCCCCGTCACCATTCTTGCCGCCGCCCCGATCGGCCATGGAGCATCCTCCGCCTGGGCGCAGGGCGGCATTGCCGCTGCGATGAGTTCCGGCGATACCATCGACAAGCATGTGGCCGATACGCTGATCGCCGGCGCCGGCATCGTTGACGAGAAAATGACGCGTATGATGGTCGCCGAAGGTCCGGCGCGCATTCACGATCTGCTCGAATACGGCGTGCCCTTCGACCGCGATCTCGAAGGCAAGCTCGTCTTGTCGCGCGAAGCCGCCCATTCCGAGCGTCGCATCGTCCGCGTCAAGGGCGACATGGCGGGCAAGGCCATCATGGAAGCCCTGATCGCGGCCGTGCGCAAGACGCCGTCGATCCGCGTGCTCGAAGGTTATGTGGTCGAGGAATTGCTGCGGGAAGGCCGCTTCATTACCGGCGTCGTCGCGCGGCCCGATGCCGGCCAGTCGCGCAGGCGCGTGGCGTTTCCCGCCCGCGCCGTCGTGCTCTGCTCGGGCGGTGTCGGCCATCTCTTCTCCGTTACGACCAATCCGACCGAGGCAAGCGGGCAGGGTGTCGGTATGGCCGCCCGCGCCGGCGCGATTATCGCCGATCCCGAATTCGTCCAGTTCCACCCGACGGCCATCAATATCGGCCGCGATCCGGCGCCGCTGGCGACGGAAGCCCTGCGCGGCGACGGCGCGCATCTGGTCAATGATGCCGGTTACCGCTTCATGCTGGACATTCATCCCGACGGCGAACTCGCTCCCCGCGATATCGTCTCGCGCGGTGTCTTTGCCGAGGTCCAGGCCGGACGCGGCGCCTATCTCGATTGCACGAAGGCCGTCGGCGCGCATTTCCCCGAGATGTTCCCGACCGTCTACGCCTCCTGCCTGGCAGCGGGCATCGATCCCATCACCCGGCCGATCCCGGTCGTGCCGGCGGTGCATTATCACATGGGTGGCGTGCTGACCGACGCTTCGGGGCGCACCTCCATCGACGGCCTCTGGGCGGCGGGCGAGGCGACCTCCACCGGCGTCCATGGCGCGAACCGGCTGGCCTCGAATTCTCTGCTTGAAGCGGTCGTGTTCGCCGCGCGCATCGCCGAGAATATCAAGGGCATGCTGCCCGAACCCAAGATCACCGATTGGGGTGGCAATGCCGGTGAAAACGACGATCCCGTCACCATCGAGGACAGCCCCGCGCTGAAGCGCCTGCGTCATGTCATGAGCGAGAATGTCGGCGTCATCCGCAGTCGCGAGAGTCTCATGCGGGCAATCCGCGCCATCGCGGAGCTGGAACGGGATAACAGCCGCCTGCGCTTCACCAACATCCTGGCGACCGCCAAGCTGATCACGACCGCGGCGCTGTTGCGCACGGAAAGCCGTGGCGGCCACTTCCGCTCCGACTGGGCGGAGCCACGCCCCGAGTGGCAACACCGCACCTTCCTCACGCTCGCCGACGCCGAACGGGTGATGGCCGAGATGACGGAAACCGCAGCTGCCTGACCAAGACAAACCGACCTGTTGAAAGCCGATTTCCGATGACACTCATCCCCCTTCGCCCCGAATTGCCTGCGCTCATGGTCGAGGATCAGGTTCGCGCAGCGCTGCTGGAAGATCTTGGCCGCGCCGGTGATATCACCACCTATGCGACCGTCGCCCCCATCTCGCCGCGACCGCGCACATGAATGTGCGCGAAGAAGGGGTTGTCGCCGGCCTGGAACTGGCGCGAACCGCATTCCGGCTGGTCGATCCCTCGATCCGTTTCGAAGCGCTGGTTGCCGATGGTGGCAGGGTCGCCGCGGGGACGTCGCTCGCGCGCATCAGCGGTCCGGCGCGCGGCCTGCTTTCAGCTGAGCGCGTCGCCCTGAATTTCCTGATGCATCTGAGCGGCGTCGCCAGCTATACCGCGACCTTCGCCGCCGAAATCGCCCACACCCGCGCGCGCATCTGCTGCACGCGCAAGACCATCCCCGGCCTGCGCGGGCTTGAAAAATATGCCGTTCGCCTCGGCGGCGGTTCCAATCATCGCTACGGTCTCGATGACGCGGTTCTCATCAAGGACAATCATATCGCCGTTGCCGGTGGGGTGGCGAGCGCGGTCGAGGCCGCGCGCGCCTATTGCGGCCATCTCGTCAAGATCGAGATCGAGGTCGACGGGCTGGAGCAGATGCGCGAGGCGCTGACCGCCAGCCCCGACGTCATCCTGCTCGACAATATGGGACCGGACCTGCTTAGGGAGGCGGTGGCGATCAATGCCGCGCACTGGTCGTTGTCGCCCGACGCCTATGCCGCCGATCCGCGCCGCACGCGGCTGGAAGCGTCCGGCAATGTCAGTATCCGAACCGTCAGGGGGATCGCCGAGAGCGGCATCGACTATATCTCGACCTCGAAGATCACCATGGCGGCGCCGACGCTCGACATCGGCCTCGATATCGCGATTTCGTGAGCCGGAGGAACCGACGCTTGCGCCATGCGTTGGGCCTTGACCGCTCGAACATGGAGGAAGAACCGATGAACACGGCTTTCGCAGGCGCAATCCTCGCGATGACTTTTGCGCTTCCCGCGCTGGCGCAGCAATCCGCCCAGACCGCCACGGCCGATTTCGTTGGCAAGGACGGCAAGGAAGCGGGGCGCGCGGCCCTTACCGCCGGGAGGAACGGCGTGCTGATCGAGGCCGAGGTGACGGGGCTGCCGCCCGGAACCTGGGTCGCGTTCCATGTGCACGAAACCGGCGAATGCGACGCCGCCCACGGCCATGAGTCCGCCGGCGGTCATTTCAATCCCGGCAAGACGGAGCACGGCTTTCTCGCCGCCAACGGTCCCCATGCCGGCGATATGCCCAACCAATATGTCGGCGCCGACGGCGTGATGCGGGCGCAGGTCTTCAACAGTCTCGTCGCCATCGACGACGAGAAGATTGGCATCCGCGGCCGCGCGCTGATGATACACGCCAAATCCGACGACAACCGCAGCCAGCCTTCCGGGGATGCCGGAGAGCGGCTGGCATGTGCGCCGATCCGCTGAGGGCCGATCCGGTAAGGCAGGACGTCAGCGTCCGCCGAGTTTCAGGCCGGGGGCGGGGCGCTCGCCCAGAATCTGACGGCGGAAACGGAAGAGCGCGGCCGGCCTGCCGCCCGTCGCCGCCGACATCATGCCCGTCGGCTCGACCAGTTCGGCCCCTTCGACGAGGCGGCGAAAATTCTGCTTGTGCAGGTGCCGGCCGGAAATCGCCTCCACCGTCACCTGCAAATCCGTGAGGGTAAATTCCGGCGGCATCAGTTCAAAGATCACTGGCCGGTACTTGATCTTTCCGCGCAGTCGGGCAACGGCGGTCGCCACGATGCGGCGGTGATCGTGGCGCATGGCGCGCCCGACCATGGGCCGGATTGCATCACACCATCCGTCCGCCACCGCCTCGGCCACCAGTCCCGCCTCGTACAGCAGTTCGTAGCGTTCGAGTACGCGCTCCTCGTCCCAGGGAAAGTCTCCGAGCCCGAAGGCGAGGCGAATGCGGGTGCGCCGCTGCGGCAGGCCGGCGCGATCCTCCGCGCCGCTTTCCCATTCCGAGAGCGCAGGCAGGATCGCCCCGTCGAGAACGCCCGGCCGTCCCTGCCGCCAGTCCTCCCAGGGCAGATAAGCATACCAGTCGCGCCAGTGGGCGCCGGCCTTGGCCAGCCGCGCATTGTTTTCCGTATCCGTCCGTGTCAGCGCCAGATAGCCGACCGAGACCATATGGGTGCCGTCTTCGCCCGGCAGTCGGTGGCGGCCGCGGTCGCCGAAGGTGTACAGCTGCTCGATATAGCCGAGATCGAGCGCCGTCTGTTCTTCGACGCGGGCGCGCAGGCTGGTTTCGAAGGTTCGGTGAAGCGCCGGATCGAAAGGGCCGAAGGGCAAGGCGTCGCGCCCGTCTTCATCGCCGTCCTCGCTCACCGCGAGGATCAGGGGAGTGCGGTTGCTGGCCGCGACGATCGCCGCATTGAGACCGATCTCGACGGTCTTCGGCCGCCCGCTAGTGTCCATTCGCGCGCCCTTCCGGAGCGGGGGAAAAAACAAAGGGCATGTTGCCGTCGGTATCCTTGCCCCTGCCGATCGCCTTGACGGCGGCGATCAGCCGCCCCTGCCGCGACAGCATCCCGTCGCCGATCTCGATGATCCGCGCATTCGGCGTCGCGTAGGGTGAAGCGGTCCGCAGGCGAAGGGCCAGTTCCATGTCGTCCTGGTCGGGCTCGACCGCGAGCGCCGCAATCAGCGCGGCGGCCGGCGAGCGCGAAACGCCCATCCAGCAATGAACGAGCAGCGGCGCGCCGCGATCCCAGTCGCGGGCGAAACGGACGATGTCGGCCAGATGCTCCTCGGCCGGAGCAACCAGGCCGACAGTGCCGGAAAAGGCAATATCGTTCATGTTCAGGAGCAGGTGCCGCGTGGCCTCGATGACGGCCGGCCGATGAAAGCTCTGTTCCCTTGCGACAAGGCTCAGCATTTCCCGGCAGCCATGGCGCACGGCCATTTCCGCGATACGGGAGAGCGGTGAAACGACGATCACCGGCATCTCACGTCACCGCGCCGGCTGTTGCGCGCTCGGCCTCGATTTCAGCGAAGCGGGCGGCAAAAAGGCGCTGGGCTTCCATCGCCGGAACGGGCTCGATCGATATCATCTCGCGGGTGATGCCGCGCGGCTGGCCGAAGAATTTTCGCGCTTCGGCAAGGGAGAAGCCGGCAAGCAGCGTCGCCTCGAAGAAGGCGGCGATCTGGTCGGCCTTCTTGATCTTGTCCTTGATATCGGCGGGCGTGACCGCCGGCAGCCCGAAGCGCAGATGGATGGCGCTTTCCAACCGCCCTTCCACCGTCTTGTAGCCGCCGCCGACGACGGCCTTGAACGGCGAAATCATATCGCCGATCACATATTCGGCGGCGTCGTGCAGCAAGGCCATCTGACATTCCTGCGCGCTGCAACGATTCTGGCGGCGAAAGATCTCCTCGACCACGAGGCTGTGCTGGGCGACGGAAAAGGCGTGTTCTCCTTGCGTCTGGCCGTTCCAGCGCGCGACGCGGGCAAGACCGTGGGCGATATCGGCAAGCTCGACATCGAGCGGCGAAGGATCGAGCAGGTCGAGCCTGCGCCCCGAAAGCATGCGCTGCCAGGCACGCCCCGTCATCAGGCGCTCGCCTCGTCGGCGGCGCCGGGAAAGGAAAGGCCGCTCCAGCCGGGCAGGGACAGCGAGACGGCAACCGGGCCGCAGAGGATCGGACGGCCCTCGGCCATTGCCTCTCCGGCCTTGTCGATCCTGACGATCGCCAAGCCGCTGCGTCCGGAAACACTGCCGAGCGTACCGATCGGCCGATCGTTGACGGTGATCGGCGTGCCCGTGTCCGGCAGGGGGCCGTCACCTGCGACAAGGACCACCCGGCGGCGCGCGGTCCCCCTGTGCTGCATGCGCGAGACGACTTCCTGGCCGACATAGCACCCCTTGCGGAAGGAAAGCCCGCCATTGAGGTCAAGAAGGACATCGTGGGGAAAGGCATCCTGCAGCGCATAGTCGGCGCCCGAGACGGCGATGCCGGAGGCGATCCGCAAATCCTCGTAACCCGTGGTATCGGAGGCGGCATCCGGCACGTCGCCATAGTGGCGATAGAGCGGCGTTCCGGCGGCAGTGAAGCGGTAATCGCGATACCCACCCGCGTCGGCGTCGCGCGATACCGTGACCGGGGCGGGCGAGGTGAGGGCGAGCGTCACGGCGGCGCGCAGCTTGTACATGGTCAGCCGCTTCAGGAGCGCTTCTGCCTGCTCGACGCCGGTTTCCAGGCGCAGGCCGTCTGCGTCGCGCGTCACGATGAAATCGAAGAGAATCTTGCCCTGCGGCGTCAACAGCGCGCCGGGGCGTGCCTCATCCGCCGGAAGCTGATCGAGGTCGGTGGTGATCAACCCTTGCAGCAGGTCTTCGGCATCCTTGCCGGTAACGGAGATGACGGCGCGATCGGAAAGGGCGGGCATGGCGTTTATCCTTGTAACGGATCAAACAGGTAGGATGTCGCGCGCCCGCCGGCAAGCTTTAGTCGCCGCCTGTGAAAAACTTCCACTGGCCATCGGGCGTGATGCCGACGCGGTAGAAATTGTAGCTGCCGAACTCTTCCATGCTTGCGAAATCGCCCGCCGTCACCAGCCGGAACAGATCGACCTTTTCCGGCGGCGTCAGCGATTCCAGCGGCTTCTCGGCGAAATAGGGCCAGACATACATTTCGTCCGGTGTTCCCTTGTCCACATTGACGAAGCCAGTGGACAGAAGGTCGAGCAGGATGGCGAGGATTTCCACACCTTCGCCGTCGCCCGAAAGCGCCTTCAGCGTTTCGATCGGGTCGTCCTGTCCATCGCCGACCTGGGTCTGTGTCGGCCCCTTGCCGAGCAGGGGGCGCAAACGCTCGATATCGCCCGAAGCCGCCGCCTCGACGATCAGTTCGCGCATGCGCGCCACGGGCGCGGGGATTTTGGAGATATCGGATAGAACCTCGACCGGCGCGGCGGGAGGTTCGTTGTCGAGCGCGTCGTCTTTCGTCTCCACGGAAGGCTTGCGGATCAGCGGATCGGGCATGGGGATCTGCAGCGGCCCCGCATCGTCCTCCGGCTCTTCTTCGGGAGCCTCGTTTTGTGAGGCATCGGGTGTTTCTTCCGGCAGGTCGCCGGGAACACGCTTCAGTTCGCTCAGTGCAAAAGCGGGCCGGCTTGCGGAAAAAGGCACCAGCACGACCGTCACCAGAAAAAGGGCGCTAAGACCCGCCGCGAAGGGCCGGTTTGCCATGGTCTGGCGTTTCATCTCTGCCTCGATTTACTGCAGGGTCCGTCCCGGAGAGAACTCGCCGGCAAGCATGCGCTCGCGCAGGGAGGTCAGCATGGCTTCGGCGCCTTCCTCTCCGTGCAGGCGGATGGTTTCGCGCATGGCCAGCGCAATCGCCGCATCGGCGATGATCTCGGGCTCAATGCCGTCGGCCATGCCATCGGCCCAAGCTTCGTTCTGGTGTTCGAGCGCTGCCTGCATCTTTTCGTGAACGATCATGTCGTCGATGTCGTTGAGACTTGGTTCCATCATTCGTTCCATGCAGATTCACGCTCTATACAGGTGCCGATATTCATGTCGGAACCACTTCTTACCACTCTCTTAACGACCTTAGCAGCCTTTTCCCAAAACGACACGGGGTCATGAAGAAAGAGGTTAATTTATCCTTAATTTCCAAAGCGGGCGACGATTTCTGACGCAAGTGTTGCTCCTTCGGCACGGTAGCGCTGGTCGGCAAGTACCGCCGCCGGCGTGCAGGAGGTGTAAACGGAGGCGAACGTCCTGTATCCCCGGTTGAAGGCAGCCGTAAGGCGTGCTCTCCGATTGACCTCTCCGGCCGCCTCCTTGTCCAGAAGCTCCTGCATCGCTTGCCGCCAGTCGTCGGCAGCGCTCGCCTTGCACAGCACGCGAAGATAATTCACGGAGCCGAGGATCTCCGATAGCCGCAGCAGGCGTCCGTCGTATGGGGCCGGCTTTTCGGCTGGCCCGGCAGGTGCGGCGGCGGGCGTTTCGACGCCGGTGACGGAAGGGGAGGTCGGTGTTTGCGCCAGGGCCGGCAAGGCCGGGCCCATGACGGCGCCTGCGAGCAATAGTCCCCGGATGGTAATCCGGAAGCCCTCAAGCCCGGTTGAACATGCCGAATCGCCGGTTCGCCAGAAACCCCTCATCGGCCGTCTTTCCGTTCCAGCCGGTCGATGCAGTCGCGCACACTGTCGGGCGCCGGCAGGTCCGCGATTTCGTTCGCCGTAAACCATCCCAGTGAAAGCGCGTCGTCGCCGGCGACGGCGACCGTGTCCGAATCGGCTTCAACCCTGAACACGGAAAGAAAGAAATGACGGGTGTCCGGGCGGTCTGCCTCGCGCGGCGGCAGGTCGTATGTGGCAAACAGCGTGGCGTTGCGCGCCTCGATGCCGGTTTCCTCATGGAATTCGCGCAAGGCCGTCTCGGCCGGCGTTTCGCCCGGCTCCGCGCGGCCGCCCGGAAAGGCGTACATATCCGCTGACGGCGGATTGGCGCGACGCACGAGCAGGTAACGGCCGTCGCGTTCGAGAATGGCGGAAGAGGCAAGCTGGGGCATGGACGAACTCAAACTACCGAACTGAAAAGAATCGCGGCCTTTGTTGACCGAGCATAGGTGAAGTGCCATCTGAAAGCCATGTGTGGACGATTTTCACTGACGGCAACGGCGAAGGATCTCGCCGAATTTTTCGCGCTCATGGAGGCCGGGGATTTTCCGGCGCGCTACAATATCGCGCCGACGCAGCCGATCCTTGTCGTCATGACCGGAGATCGCCAGACGCCTGGGAGCAACCTGCCGGATCGCAAGGCCATTCTGGTGCGCTGGGGGCTGACGCCTTCCTGGGTGAAAGACCCGCGTGACTTTCCGCTGTTGATCAACGCCCGCTCCGAGACGGCCGCCGCCAAGGCGTCGTTCAAGACGGCCATGCGCCATCGCCGCGTTGTTATCCCGGCATCGGGCTTTTACGAGTGGCATCGCCCCGCGAAGGAGACGGGTGATCCGTCGCAGGCTTACTGGATCCGGCCGAGAAACGGCGGCATCGTCGCTTTTGCCGGTCTGATGGAAACCTGGTCCTCGGCGGATGGCTCCGAGGTCGATACGGGCGCGATCCTGACGGTCGCCGCCAATGCGGCGATCGCACCCATCCATGATCGCATGCCCGTCGTCATCAAGCCGGAGGATTTCTCACGCTGGCTGGATTGCAAGACGCAGGAACCACGGCACGTCGCCGATCTCCTGACGCCCGTCGAGGACGATTATTTCGAAGCGATCGCGGTATCGGACAAGGTCAACAAGGTCGCCAATATGGGACCGGACCTTCAACTGCCCGTCGAGCCGAAACAGAAGCTCCAGCCGATCAAGCCGCAGACGAAAACGAGCGATCAGCTTTCGCTGTTTTAACGTCTGACCGCCTCAGGCGGTCTGGGGCTTCTTCTTCGGCTTGGGCTTCAGCTGCAGCGCTGCGGCGAGCACGGCCTTGAGGCCGAGGGGACGATATTGCTCGATGAGATTGGCGGTCGGGCGCTTTTCGGCCTTGTCGCTCTTCTGCACGGTCATTTCAAACTCTCCTTAAGGTCTGTCCCTGGTTTCGAACGTGTCGCTCCGTTTTTCCACGAATGCGCCGTTCTTATTGTTTCAGAGGAAACAGGCATCTTTGTGCGTGTCCCGCCAAACCCGATTCCTCAGTCACTGCGGCGTCCTCTGACGGTCCAATCATGACAAAACGATGACCGGATGGAAGTCAATCCACCATATGATGCTTGAGCTGGCCTGACCTCTTGACCGCCCTCTTGACCGCCCTCTTGACCGAATGCCTTTCAGGCGCGATAAAGCTCGCCATGAAAACGGTTATCTGCATTACCTGCGGGATTATTATTCGCTAGCGCTTCAGCTGGCCCGTCCGTTTTCGTCTCCTGAAATCCAAGATGACAACGCGAAGGTCCAGCGTAGGGCTGTCGTGTACCTGTCAGCATGCAATTGGGAGACTTGGAATGGCCGAAAAGCCGACGCTGAAACTGTACAATACGCTCACGCGCGAAAAGGCGGATTTCACGCCGATCGATGCCGGCAATGTGCGTATGTATGTCTGCGGCCCGACCGTTTATGATTTCGCCCATATCGGCAATGCCCGCCCGGTCATCGTCTTCGATGTGCTGAACCGGCTGCTGCGTCATGTCTATGGTGCCGGGAACGTCACCTATGTCCGCAACATCACCGACGTTGATGACAAGATCAACGCGCGGGCCTTACGTGACTATCCCGGCCTTCCGCTGAACGACGCCATCCGCCGCGTGACGGAGAAGACCGAAACGCAGTTCATTCAGGATGCCAAGGCCCTTGGCTGCCTTGATCCCGATGTCCAGCCGCGCGCGACCGAAAACATCGCCCAGATGATCGAGATCATCCAGAAGCTCATCGACAAGGGTCACGCCTATGTCGCAACGGGCTCGGAAGGCAGGGAAGTGCTGTTTTCGACCGGTTCCATGGCTGACTACGGCGCGCTTTCGAAGCGTAAGCTGGAAGATCAGCAGGCCGGCGCCCGCGTGGCCGTTGAGGAACACAAGCGCAATCCCGCCGATTTCGTGCTTTGGAAACAGTCGGCCGAAAACGAGCCGGGCTGGGATGCCGCCTTCACGGTCGAGGGTGTAAATCAGGCGATCTTCGGCCGTCCGGGCTGGCATATCGAATGCTCGGCCATGAGCGGACGCTATCTCGGCGATGTCTTCGATATCCACGGCGGCGGGCTCGACCTCATCTTCCCGCACCATGAAAACGAGATCGCCCAGTCGCGTTGCGCCCATGGCACGCCGGTCATGGCCAATGTCTGGATGCACAACGGCTTCCTGCAGGTCGAAGGCCGCAAGATGTCGAAGTCGGAAGGCAATTTCGTCACCATCGCGGAACTGCTCCATAGCGATGTCTTCGGCGGCCGCAAATGGCCGGGCGAGGTGCTGCGCCTTGCCATGCTGATGACCCATTACCGCGAGCCGATCGATTTCTCGATCAAGCGGCTGGAGGAGGCCGAACACCTGCTGTCGAAATGGCCGGTGCCGGGA
>JAVBSF010000249.1:0-11187 GCA_031556925.1 Pararhizobium sp. | reverse complement strand
AAAGCGGCGATGCCGCCGCCAATCTGGCGCGCATCGCGGCGGCTGCCAAGGATGCGGCCGGGAAGGGCGCAAGCCTGTTGATCACGCCGGAGCTGGGCATTACCGGTTATGGTGGTGGCGAGGCGGTGAGCAGGCTTGCGGAGCCCGCGGACGGCCCGATCGTCCGGCGGCTGCAAGTCATTTCGTCCGAGACTGGCGTTGCCATCATCGCCGGCTTTGCCGAGCGGGATGGCGGTGTCGTCTATAACAGCGCCGTCTATGTCGATGGCGATGCGGCACCAGTGGTCTATCGCAAGTCGCATCTCTATGGCGATTACGAGCGCGGCCTGTTTGCGGCAGCCGAGCCGGCGACACATCTCTTCAACCACCGCGGCGTCACCTGTGGCATGCTGATCTGCTACGATGTCGAATTCCCGGAGAATGTTCGACGATTGGCGCAGGCCGGTGCCGATGCGGTGCTCGTCCCGACAGCCCTGCCGGCCGGCTGGTCCGGCACCTTCATCGCCGATCACATGATCCAGACGCGGGCCTTCGAGAACCAGGTCTTCGTCGCCTACATCAATCATTGCGGCTCCGACGAGCGTTTCTCCTTTGCCGGACTGTCCCGCATTGCCTCGCCGGACGGCAATCTGCTGGCGAGCGGCGGACCGCGCGAAGAAGTGCTGATGCTGGTCGAAATCGATCCCGCCGCGTTCAATGTCTCGCGGGCGGAAAACACATATCTGGGCGATCTCGACCGCTACGCCCGATGAGGCTCATCGAAGTTAAGCCGGGATAATCCGGCTTTCCATCTCGACTTTTCAGCCGCGCGCACCATCATCCCTTCAAACGCAAGGAAGGGTAACGGTATGATCAAGCTGCTCGGCATTTCCGGAAGTCTACGCAAGGGCTCTTTCAACAAGGCGCTGCTTCATGCCGCGCTGGACATTCCGGTGGAGGGCGTTGGCTTCACGGCCGGCACCATCGAGGGCATTCCGCTCTACAATGCCGATGTCGAGCGCGAGGGCGTTCCCGCGCCGGTGCAGCGGCTCAAGGATCAGATCGCCGATGCGGACGGGGTAATCCTGTTTACCCCGGAATACAACAACTCCATGCCCGGGGTCTTCAAGAATGCGATCGACTGGGCGAGCTCCTCGATGACCGGAGCACCCAATGTCTTTGCCGGCAAAGTCTTTGCCCTTGCCGGAACGTCTCCGGGGCCGTTCGGCACGTTGCTTAGTCAAAATGCCTGGCTGCCGGTATTCCGCACTCTTGGAGCCGACCTCTGGGCCGGCAAGCGGCTGATGTTGCCCAAGGCGGGCTCGCTGTTCGACAAGGATGGCAAGCTCACCGACGAGGAGGCGCAGGGTCGGCTGAAGGCCTTTGTCGAGGCCTTTGCCGCGTATGTGGTGAAGACGAAGGGGCTTTAAGCGTTGCTTGCGGCAAGCCACTGAGCCACAAGCCTCGCATCGTCATCGCCGATCTCGTGACCGGTATCGATGGTGATGGCTTCGACCGTCGCGCCACGCGCGAGCAGCAGTTTTTCCAGTTCCGGCGCGTAAACCGCATAGGGGTCCGTCGCGCCGGTTACGATCAGGACTTCCGTGCCTGAAAGATCGACTTCAGGCACCTCGGTCAGCGGGTTCATGGCCCGCAGCAGCACGGCGCGACGAATGAGGCCCGGCTGCAGCAGCATGGTTGCCGTGATCATATTGGCGCCATTGGAATAGCCGAGAAAAGTCATGCGGCCGGCATCGAGGCCATAGCCGACGGCGGCCTCCTCCATCGTTGCGGCAAAGGCTTGCGCTTCGGCGGCGATATCGGCCTGATCGAACGTATAGGGGGTGATGCGGCGAAAGAAGCGCGGCGCGCCCTCCTCGGTGCTGCGTCCGCGCAGGCTGAAAAGCAGGGAATGGGGGGCGGCTTTGCGGCCGAGCGGCAGCAGGCTCGTTTCGCTGGCGCCGCTGCCATGCAGCAGGACCAGCGTGCTGCCGTCGGGCTCGGCGGGCTGGTTCAGGCGGTGCACGAAGGGCAGTTCGCGGGCGGCGAAACGTTCTTCGCCGGGCAGCGCGAATTGCGGCAGCATCACGGTCATCGCTTCCCGGTCGCCGGTGAAATGGGCGGGAATGAACAGGTGACCGCCGAGGGTCTCCTCGTCCACGCCCATGCCCGGCGCGTCGGTCGCAAATTCGAAAAGCGTGCCGCCCGGTTCGCGCATGTAGAGTGAGAAGAAATATTTTCTGTCGTGGATATTGGTCTGTTCGTCGCCTTCGCGGGCAAGCGCATCGTTGAGCGCCTCCACCTGCGCCCTGCTTTCGGCGCGGAAAGCGATGTGATCGATCGTGCCGGTGCCGGGGGCGGCGGTCCAGAAGCCGCCGGCATTGCGCACATCGATGATATCGCCCGAATCCGAGCCCAGCCGCTCAATGGCGTCGGTTGCCGCAAGAACCCGATAGCCGAAGTGGCGGGTCACGATGTCGGCCGTCTCGGATGGCTTTTCAGTCAGGATGGTGGCGCCCCGCAGCCTGCGGATCGCGTCGGCCTGGGGAATATCGCCGTTATCGACGATATGGCCGGAGGGGAAGGCTTCGGTTCCGACAAGCTTGACGATGACGCCGTCCGGATCCTTCAGCCGGATCACCGGCTCGCCGAATTCCTGCGCCGGGCCGCTCGCGGCGATGCCGAACCGCAGCGCCCGCATCAGCCAGAAGCCGATGCTTTCGGCGGGGATGGCGAAGCCGATCTCGCTTGGCTGGCCATGGCCGACCCGGCCCGGCGCACCATCTTCCCAGACGAGGAAGGAGACGAGCGAACCGGGCGAACCGATGGCATCGCCATAGAAGAGATGCAACTGGGCCGCATCCTCGAAACCGGCCGTGCGCTTGACCAGCTGCAGGCCGAGAAAGCCGACATAGAAATCGACATTGGCCTGCACCTTGCGGGTGATGAGCGTGATGTGGTGGATGCCGCTGGCCATGGGATGCTGCCTGTCCTGCGTTTCTGCGTCTATCGTTTCAGCTGTTCGGCGAGATGCGCCTTGAAGGCCTCGGCATGATCCTTGTGCCAGCGTGACAACGGCGGACGGTTTTCGACAATATCGCCGGCAGCCCAAAGGATGCGGACCTCGTCCGTCGCGCGATCGACGTCGTTATCGGGGCAGAGGATGTAGAAATCGCCGCGCTCGAGGCTTTTCAGCATGAAGTCGACGGTCTCCTCCGATGTCCAGGCGCCAGCAGGCTTTTCCGTGCGATTGCCCGCCGTAAGACCGGTATAGACGAAACCGGGGATCAGGAGATGGGCGCTGATCTTGCAGGTTTCGGTGTTGCGCAGCTCGTGTTCCAGCGCCTCGGTGAAGGCTTTCACGCCCGCTTTCGAGACATTGTAGGCAGGGTCACCCGGCGGTGTGGTAATGCCCTGTTTCGAACCGGTGTTGATGATCAATCCCGGCCCGCCATCGGCGATCATGCCGGGCGCGAAAACCCGCGAGCCATGGATCACGCCCCAGAGGTTTACCGCCAGCACGCTTTCCCAGCTGACGAGTGGACCGAACATCGCGCTGCCCGGCTGAATGCCGGCATTGTTCATGAGCACATGGATCGCCCCGAAACGTGCGCGGGCCGATCGCTCCAGCGCCTGCAGCGCGGAGAGGTCCGACACGTCGGTCGCCACCGCGAGCACCGCGTCGGTGGAGGAGACAGCGGCGACCGCCTGGGCCGCGGCATCGAGTTTTTCGCCTGCGAGATCGGCCAGAACGACCTTCATGCCAAGCCCGGCGAAGCGTTTTGCCGCGGCAAGCCCGATGCCGGAGGCGGCTCCGGTCACGACGGCGACATTGTCTTTCGAAAGGGCGGGGCAGGTCATGGCGATGTCCGTAAAAAATGTTGCGCTACAAGAGTTTGTGCTTGAAGTTAGGGCCCAGACCGGCGGAAGTCCACCGCCAGACGCAGCCTTTTGCCGGAGACGCCGCCGACCGGCCGCTGCGTTCAGAGCATGATGACCGTGAGTTCGGTTTTTCCGGCGCCGAAATCGATCGGCGTCGTGCCGCTGTGCTCAAGCGTGAGCCAGTCGCCGGCCGTCAGCAGGACAAGGCCGACCGCAGAGCCGTTATAGCTGGCCGTTGCCGCATCGTTGTCCTTGATGCCGGTGGCGATGGTCGCGCCATTGACCTTGACGGACACGGCAAAAGCGCCGGCGGGATTGGCATCGACGGCGAGGCACAGCAGATAGGGCGCCGTTTCCGGAACGATCAGCCGGTTTCCGCCGCCCGCAACGGCGGCCCCGAGGCTGAAGCCGCCCTGGTTGACGGTAAAGGTCGAAAAGCCGGTCTGGCTGCCGGAAGCCGGCGTGACGAGACCGCCGCCGCGGGTGGCGCGCGCCAGGGGACGGCAGGGGGTGAGCACCGCGCCCGACGAGCCGATCATCAGGGCATCGCGCCATATCGAGCCGTTGCCGCTGGTCTTGATGGAAAAGACATCGTTTCCGGCAAGGCCCATCTCGGCGCGTCCGGACCACCCGGTCTGGAACAGCAGGCTTGCGGTATCGGTCGCGGCGGCCTTGTTGATCTTGAGCCGGTGGCCGTTGCCGTCATGGGTGAGCAGGCTTGCATCGGAGGAAACGGCAAGCCGGTTGGTCGTGTCGGCAGATGTGTTGATGCCGAGCGAAGCCGGCGTGCCGATGGCGTCATAGGCGGCAAATCCACTGCCGTCGTGAATTTTCAAGCGGTCGTCGTCGAGGAACCAGCCGCGCCAGCCCCGCTTCGGTGTGATGAAAATCCAGCTGCCATCCTGGCGGAAGGCGAGTTTGCCGCTCTTGCCGGAGAAAGCGCCGCCTGCGCCGGTCGAGACCAGATAGCAATCGCCTTCCTGTGGACTGGCCGGGGGAGTTGCGAGCGTGGCGGTGACGGTCAGCTGGGTCACCGCATCGAGCCGTTGTAGCGCCTCGTTGTGGGTTACATGCTTCTGCGCCTGCGACGGCAGGATATAGGGCATTTCAAGATTGGCGGTCGTCTCGCTCATGGCATTCTCCTTGAGGCGGCTCCTTGGGGTCGAGCAAGCCTAAAGGGTGCGCGCGCGGCGGGGACGAGCGCTGCCCTGCGTCCTTGATGCAAAAGGATAATGTTCCGCAAGCTTACCCTGCGCGGGGCCTCAGTTCCTGCCGCGGGAAACGAAGAACGGGTTGGCGAAATCGACGTCGCCGGTCTGGTTGCGCTTGCCGTAGGTCAAGGGTTCGCCCTTCATGGTCACCGTCTCGCCGCCGGCGGCGCGCAGCACGGCATCGCCGGCGGCCGTGTCCCATTCCATGGTGCGGCTGAGACGGGGATAGATATCCGCCAGCCCTTCCGCCAGAAGACAGAACTTCAGCGAGGAACCGACCGCCTCATAATCGGTGATACCGTGCTCGGCGAGATAGGAGACGGTTTCGCGGCTGTTGTGCGACCGGCTGGCAAGGGCGACGATTCGGTCGCCGCGGCTTCGACAGCCGATGATGGCGGGGGCGCCGATGCTGGTCAGGCCCGAAACCACGGACTTTTTCGCCTTGCCGCGATCGGCGGCGTAGAGAATGCCGAGCGCCGGCGCATAGACCACGCCGGCGACCGGCTCGCCCTTGTCGATCAGCGCGATATTGACGGTGAAATCATGATGGCGATCGACAAACTCCCGGGGTCCATCCAGTGGATCGACGAGAAAGAAGGCCTTGCCTTCGATATCCGGTACCCGGCCGGCAGCGACCGATTCCTCCGCGACGATCGGAATATCGGGGAAGGCCGCGACAAGGCGATCGAGGATGATCCGCTCGGCCGTCTCGTCGGCATTGGTGACGGGGGAACAGTCCTGCTTGTAGGCAACATCCGGGCCAGCATCGTAGACGTCGATGATCGCCTTGCCGGCTGCGACGGCTGCCTCTTCCAGAATGTCGAGCATCTGCTCTTCGTGCCTCTTTTGCCTGTCGGCGCTGTCTTGCGGCGGCGAGCCTTATAGAATATCCGCCCGTCTCGCAACGACTATACACGCGCATGTTGAGCCAGTCATTCCGCATGCTCATACCAGATCTCGATGATGGAAACCTGCAGTCTTCCGTCATTGAGATCCGCTCGGGACAAAAGGTCGCCGCGAGAATCCCGAAAAGGGTCGCGATCCGGCCTTGCACCCGCTGCCTGATATCGCCAATGTGCTGGCAAAGGAACGGAACGGTTTACGCATGCGCTATTCGGCATTCGCACTGGTAAAACAGGCGCTTCAGGGAAACAGAGGCTGGACGCCGGCCTGGCGGGAGCCGCAGCCGAAACCCCACTACGACGTGATCATCGTCGGCGGCGGCGGGCACGGACTGGCGACGGCCTATTATCTTGCCAAGGAATTCGGCGTGAGGAACATCGCCGTGCTGGAAAAGGGCTATCTCGGCTCCGGCAATGTCGGCCGCAACACGACGATCGTGCGTTCGAATTATCTGCTGCCCGGCAACGAGCCGTTCTACGAGTTTTCGCTGAAGCTCTGGGAAGGGCTGGAGCAGGATCTCAACTACAACGTCATGCTATCCCAGCGCGGCATCATCAATCTCTTCCACAACGATGCCGACCGCGACGCCCATATCCGGCGCGGCAACGCCATGTGGATGGAAGGCGTGCCGGCCGAGCTTCTCGACCGCGAAACACTGAAGAAGATGATGCCCTTCCTCAATTTCGATCATGCCCGCTTCCCGATCATGGGCGGTCTCTTGCAGAAGCGGGCGGGCACGGCGCGGCATGATGCGGTCGCCTGGGGTTTTGCGCGCGGGGCGGACCGGCATGGGGTCGATCTCATCCAGCATTGCGAAGTCACGGGTATCCGCCGCGAAAACGGCGTGGTCGTCGGCGTCGAGACATCGCGCGGCTTCATCGGTTGCGGCAAGCTGGGTCTGGCTGCGGCCGGCAATACTTCCGTCGTCGGCCAGATGGCCGGGCTGAAGCTGCCGATCGAGAGCCACGTGCTGCAGGCCTTCGTGACGGAAGGGCTGAAGCCCTGCATCGATCACGTCATCACCTACGGCGCGGGGCATTTCTACATCTCCCAGTCCGACAAGGGCGGGCTGGTGTTCGGCGCGGAGATCGACGGCTTCAGCTCTTACGCCCAGCGCGGTGGGCTTGCGACCGTCGAGCATGTGATGGAGGAAGGGGTGACGATGATACCCGGCCTTTCGCGGGTTCGCGTGCTGCGCACCTGGGGCGGGGTGATGGATATGAGCATGGATGGCTCGCCGATCATCAGCAGCACGGATATCGACAATCTCTACCTGAATTGCGGCTGGTGCTACGGCGGATTCAAAGCGACGCCGGCTTCGGGTTTCTGCTTCGCGCACCTGATCGCCAAGGGCGAGACCCATCCGGCCGCGCGGTTCCTGCGCCTCGACCGCTTCGAGCGCGGCTACCCGATCGACGAACATGGCGCTGGCCCCCAGCCCAATCTGCACTGAGAGTTTCATGGCAAGCCTTATCCATTGTCCGCATTGCGGCGTTCGGCCGAAGGAAGAGTTCACGGTGAGGGGAGACGCTTCCGTCCTGCGCCCCGATCCCGAGGCCTCCGACGAGGCATGGCATGACTATGTCCATATCCGCGCCAATCCCCGCGGCCGCACGCGCGAACACTGGCAGCATGTGTTTGGTTGCCGGCGGTTTCTGGTGGTGGAGCGCGATACCCTTACCCATGAAGTTTACAGCGTGACGGACGGTGCGGGAGGCGCTCGATGAGCGCGTATCGTCTTCCCCATGGCGGTCTTGTCGACCGCTCGACCAAGCTCGATTTCCGCTTCGACGGTAAAAGCCTCAAGGGTCATCCCGGCGACACACTGGCCTCGGCGCTTCTGGCCAATGACCAGCTGCTGCTGGCCCGCAGCTTCAAATACCATCGCCCGCGCGGTCTTGTCACGGCAGGGCCTTCCGAGCCGAATGCGCTGATGACCATCGGCCGCGGCGCGCGCACGGATGCCAATACCCGCGCCACCGTGGCCGAGCTTTACGCCGGGCTCGAAGCCCGCAGCCAGAACCGTTGGCCGTCGCTGAAGCACGATGTCGGCGCGCTCAACAATCTCCTCTCGCCGTTCCTCTCGGCCGGATTCTACTACAAGACCTTCATGTGGCCGGCGGCTTTCTGGGAAAAGCTCTATGAGCCGGTGATCCGCCGCGCCGCCGGTCTCGGACGCGCCGTGCTGGAGCGCGATCCGGAAAGCTATGAGAAATGCTGGGCTCATTGCGACCTGCTGGTCGTCGGCTCCGGCCCCGCCGGTCTTTCCGCGGCCCTGACGGCGGGCCGTGCCGGCCTGCGCGTCGTGCTGGCCGAGCAGGATTCTCGCATGGGCGGGGCTCTGCTGTCGCAAACCACGACGATCGGGGAGCAGACGGCTCCGGCTTTCGCCGAGACTGCGCTGGCCGAGCTTGCAACGCTGCCGAATGTGACGCTGATGCCGCGCACCACGGTCTTCGGCTGGTACGACGACAATGTTTTCGGCGCGGTCGAGCGGGTGCAGAAGCATGTCGCCCAGCCGGTTGCCAAGCTGCCGGTGGAGCGCCTGTGGCGCATCGCGGCCAGGCGGGCATTGCTCGCGACCGGTGCCGAGGAACGGCCGCTGGTTTTCGGCGGCAACGACCGGCCCGGCGTGATGACGGCGAGCGCTGTCAGCAGCTATGCCAACCGTTTCGGCGTTGCCGCCGGCAAGTCCGTCGCGATCTTCACCAATGGCAATGCCGGTTACCGCACGGCGGCCGATCTGGCTCGCCACGGCGTCGGCATTGCCGCGATCATCGATACGCGCGGTGATGTACCGGCACCCTCCGTCGAGGCTTTGAAGGATGTCCGCATCATCAAGGGCGCGGGCATCGTCGATACGATGGGTGGGCAGCGGTTGAACAAGTTGGTGTTCGAGCGCTCGGGTTACGAGGAAGTTGTTTCCTGTGACGCCATCGGCATGTCCGGTGGTTTCAATCCGGTGATCCATCTGGCCTGCCAGCGCGGGGCGCGGCCCGTCTGGTCGGCTGAACTCGATACATTCCTCGCACCGGATGTCGGGGGCGGGCTGTCGATCACAGGCGCTGCGGCTGGGCGATACACACTCTCCGCCTGCCTTGCCGACGGCGCCGGAAAGGCGTCCGCCATCGCCGCCGATCTTGGCTTCGCAGCGCCGCCCTATGAGGCGCCGGTCATCGGCGATGAAATCGATCCGTCCTTCACCGCGCTCTGGTATGTCCCAGGCGCGAAGTCGAAGGCCTTCGTCGATTTCCAGAACGATGTTCACGCCCGCGATCTCGGCCTCGCGCTGCGCGAGGGCTTCGGCCATATCGAACACGCCAAGCGTTACACGACCAACGGCATGGCGACCGATCAGGGCAAGCTTTCCGGCGTCAACGCCGCCGGCATCCTTGCCGGCATGCGTGGCGTCAGCCCCGCGGACGTCGGCATCACCACGTTCCGCCCGTTCTATACGCCGGTGTCCTTCGGCGCGCTCGCCGGTACGGCCCGCGATAGGCACGCGGCCCCGAAGCGGGTTTCGCCGCTGCATGGCTGGGCGGAGCGCAACGGCGCGGTCTTCGTCGAGGCGGGGCTCTGGTATCGTTCTTCGTGGTTCCCGCGCGATGGTGAGAAGACCTGGCGGCAGGCGACGGACCGCGAAGTTCTGACAGTCCGTGAGAACGTCGGCCTTTGCGATGTCTCGACGCTCGGCAAGATCGAGGTTTTTGGCGCGGATGCGGCCGAGTTCCTCAACCGGCTCTATTGCAACCCGATGCTGAAGCTTCCGGTCGGCAAGGCGCGTTACGGCCTGATGCTGCGTGAAGACGGCATCGTCTATGACGACGGCACGGTGAGCCGTCTTAGTGAGAACCATTTCTTCGTGACGACGACGACCGGTCTTGCCGCCGGTGTGCTCAGCCATATGGAATATTGTGCGCAGGTGCTCTGGCCGGAGCTGGACGTGCGCTTCACTTCCGTCACCGACCAGTGGGCGCAGATGTCGATTGCCGGGCCGAAGGCGCGGGATGTGGTGCAGGCCTTGGTTGAAGACGATATCTCCAACAAGGCTTTCCCCTATCTTTCGGCTGGCGTCGTGACGCTGAAGGGCGGGCTTAAAGCACGCCTGTTCCGCATCTCCTTCTCCGGTGAACTGGCCTATGAACTGGCCGTGCCCGCCGGCTATGGCGAAAGCGTCGCCGATGCCGTCATGGAAGCGGGCAAGCCGCATGGCATCTGCGCCTATGGGCTTGAGGCGTTGAATGTGCTGCGGCTGGAAAAGGGCTATGTCACCCACGCCGAATTCGATGGCCGCGTGACGCCGGACGACGCCGGCTTCAGTCGCATGGTCTCCGCCCAGAAGCCGGATTTCATCGGCAAGCGGCTTTCCACCCGCTACGGCCTGACGGCTGCCGACCGCATGCAGATGGTCGGCCTCAAACCCGTCGAGAAGGACAAGACCATCCGCGCCGGTGCGCATCTCTTGAAGGAGGGGGCGAAACCCTCGACCATCAACGATCAGGGCTATGTCAGCTCGGCTTCCTTCTCGCCCGTGCTGGGTCACGACATCGCGCTCGCCTTCCTGAAATCCGGTCGCGAGCGTTATGGCGAGCGCATCGTCGTCTGGGACCGGCTGAAGAACGAGGAAACGATCGCGGAAGTCTGCGATCCCGTTTTCGTCGATCCCGAATCCACAAAGCTCAAGGTGTAAGGCGATGCCGTTCCAATCCCGCCATCCGCTTGAAGGCAAGGTCGGTTCCGGCTCGTCCATCCGCGCCGTCGATCATCTGGACATCCCGCGCTCCGTCGCGATTGCGACCGTGCTGTCACGCGAAACGGATGCAGCCACCGTGATTGCCGGCTTTGGCGCAGCCGGCGATCTTGTCATGCGCAATGTCGCTCCGGGGGAGTGGCTCGTTCTCTCCCATGTCGAGCGTGCCGATAATCTGGAGCGCCGCCTTGCAGGTCTGCTGACCGATATCGCTGATGTTGTCGATCAAAGCGAGGGCAGGGTGCTGCTTCGCCTCTCCGGCCCCAATGTCCGGCGCATTCTGGCAAAGGGCGTGGCGATCGATCTCGATCCCTCCGTCTTCGCCATCGGCCAATCCGCCAATCTGCGCTGCGGCCATATCGCGGTCAATTTTGCCCGCTCGGGGGAAAATGAGTTCGAGCTGGTTGTGATGCGCAGCTTCGCCGAAAGCCTGTTCGAAGACCTTCTCGTCATGGGCCGGGA
>JAVBSF010000474.1:0-3408 GCA_031556925.1 Pararhizobium sp. | reverse complement strand
CGGAACAGCACGTTTCCGCTCTGGATATAGGTCTTCACGTCGCCAAAGCCCAGCCCTTCGCAGATAGCTCGGAGATCGGCCATCGCCAGCTTGCCGGTCCCGCCGACATTGATGGCGCGAAGAAGGGCGACGTGAACTGTCATGGTATTTATCCCTGGGCCACCATCTTTCCGGCGACCTTGATGGCGAAGGCGTATTCGAAGGCGATCTCTTCCAGCCGCTGGAAGCGGCCGGAGGCGCCGCCGTGGCCGATTATCTGAATCAACAGAAGTTCACGTCCTACGCGAACATCGTCGCCGAGGGCGGCTCGGCCGGCGGCATGCTGATGGGGGCCATCGCCAATATGGCGCCGGAGAAGTTCAAGGGCATCATCGCCGCCGTTCCCTTCGTGGACGTGCTGAACACCATGCTCGACGACACCCTGCCGCTCACCCCGCCGGAATGGCCGGAATGGGGCAACCCGATCGAATCGAAGGAAGCCTATGAGCGCATGGCCGCCTATTCGCCCTACGACAATGTCGGGACCAAACCCTACCCGGCGATCCTCGCGCTCGGCGGTCTCACCGATCCGCGCGTCACCTATTGGGAGCCGGCCAAGTGGGTCGCGCGTCTGCGCGAAAAGACCACCGGCTCCGAGCCGATCCTGATGAAGACCAACATGGATGCCGGCCATGGCGGCGCGTCGGGCCGTTTCCAGCGGCTGGAAGAGATCGCCTTCGAATACGCCTTCGCCATCAAGGTTGCGGGCAAGATGTAAGGAACCCGACTCTTTGCCGAAAGCCCGAAGCACCTTATAACAAGGTGATTCGGATGTATCGGATCGGGGTCGACCATGGCTGTCCATATCGCTCTCCTTCGTGCCGTCAATGTCGGCGGCACAGGCAGGCTCCTGATGAGCGAACTCAAATCGCTCTGTGAGGAGATCGGCTTTCAGGATGTCCGAACCTATATCCAGACCGGCAATGTCGTCTTCCGCAGCGAGCTTTCGGAAGAGGACGCCGGCCGCGAACTGAACGATGCGCTCGGCCGCATTCTCGGCAAGGCGCCCGGCGTCATGGTGCGCAATCGCCACGAGATCGAGGAGATCGTCGCGCACAATCCCTTCCCCGATGCCAAGCCCAGCTATCTGATGGTCAATTTCCTGCCCGAGGCGCCGCCGCAGAATGCGCTTGCCAGCCTCGTCGCGCCCGATGGCGAGCAGGCGAAGATCGAGGGCCGCGAGGTCTATGTGCATTATCCCAAGGGCTCCGGTCGCTCGCGGCTCAGCCTGCGCTGCATCCGCTAGGCGACCTCGCGCAACCTGACGACCGTGACCAAGCTCGCCGAAATCGCCGCCTCGATGGAGCGGCATTAGCCGCCTAGCCTTTCATCGCCCGCTCAAGCGCCCTATCTAGGGGCAAGAGAGACTTGGGCGGAAAGGCTCGATCCATGACCGAAGCGACACATCCCTTCCCCTTCGACAACAGTTATGCGCGCCTGCCGCAGCCGTTCTTTTCGAAGGTCGACCCGACGCCGGTGTCCGAGCCCTGGCTGATCAAGTTCAACACAAAACTTTCCGACGAACTCGGGCTCGATACGACGGCCGTTCTGCGCGATGGCGCGGCGATCTTTTCCGGCAACACAATCCCCGAAGGCGCGGAGCCGGTGGCGATGGCCTATGCCGGGCATCAGTTCGGCCAGTTCGTGCCCTTGCTCGGCGACGGCCGGGCGATCCTGATCGGCGAGGTCGTCGACCGCGCCGGCGTCCGCCGCGACGTCCAACTCAAGGGCGCCGGCCCCACGCCCTATTCCCGCCGCGGCGACGGACGCGCCGCGCTCGGGCCGGTGCTGCGCGAATATATCGTCAGCGAGGCCATGCACGCGCTCGGCATTCCCGCGACACGGGCGCTTGCCGCCGTCGTCACCGGCGATCCCGTCTACCGCGAGCATATCCTGCCCGGCGCCGTCTTTACCCGCGTCGCGGCGAGCCATGTGCGCGTCGGCACCTTCCAGTTCTTCGCCGCCCGTGGCGACCACGCCAATCTGAGGGTGCTCTGCGACTATGTCATCGACCGGCACTACCCGCACTTGAAGAGCGAGCAACGCCCCTATGTGGCGCTGCTGCGCACCGTCTGCGAGCGGCAGGCGGCGCTGATCGCCCGCTGGCTCGGCGTCGGCTTCATCCATGGCGTCATGAACACCGACAACATGACGATTTCAGGCGAAACCATCGATTTCGGCCCCTGTGCCTTCATGGATGCTTACGATCCGGCCAAGGTCTTCTCCTCCATAGATCAGGGCGGGCGTTACGGCTATGCCAACCAGCCCGGCATCGGCCAGTGGAACCTCGCCCGCCTTGCCGAAGCCATGCTGCCGATCCTCGACGACGACACGGAACAGGCCGTAGAGGCGGCGAATGGTATTCTCGCGGATTATGGCCGCGTGTTTCAGGGCCACTGGCTGGACGGCATGCGCCGGAAGATCGGCCTTTTCACAACCGAAGAGGACGACCTGTCGCTGGTGCAAGACCTGCTGGCCCGCATGAACGAGGGCGATGCCGACTTCACTCTCGCCTTCCGCCGGCTTTCGGCCGTCGCTGAAGACGACGCGGCGGAGGCGGATTTCGCGGCCACCTTCCGCGATCCGGCAGCGATTCGCCCATGGCTCGGAGAATGGCGCAAGCGGCTTGCCCGCGAGGATACATCGCGTGAAGACCGCGCGAAGGCGATGCGCGCCGTCAATCCGGCCTTCATTCCGCGCAATCACCGCATTGAGGAAGCCATCAAGGTCGCGATCGAAGACGGCGACTTCTCGCTGTTCGAGGCGCTGGTGGAGGTCACGGCGCGTCCCTATGAGGACCAGCCGACCTTCGCGGCCTATGCTCAGCCGCCGAAACCGGGCGAAGAGGTTTTGCGGACATTTTGCGGGACATGATGCGGGCCTATGCCGCTTGCTCCCTCTTCTCCCCGCCGGGGAGAAGAAGAAACCAGCAAGCGCCCCGTCGCTTCACGCCACATCCGCATCCTGACTCAGCGTCATGACTCCGCGTGAATGCACCCGCCTTCCCCAGTCCGCCTGCGCTAACGGGCTAACAGCCGCTCGCCTCACTTGTTCCCCGCGCCGGTCATCCACACAGTACGGTTGAAACCTCTCTCTCCCGCCCTAGTTTCGCCACAGAAGCCGATGGTGGGCACCGTCGTCGCTTCGGCATTCCCTCAAGGCCGCATGCTCCCGACGGCGGCAGGAGATATTCCATGATCATTGGCATAACAGCTTTTATCTTCACCCTTATCGGTCTGGCGATCGGGGCCGGCGGGCTTTGGCTCATCGTGCTCGGCGGCAGCTGGTATTATCTCATTGCCGGCCTCGGCTTTCTCGCGACGGCCTTTCTGCTTTTCAAGCGTCGCGGGGCCGCGCTCACCGTCTATG
>JAVBSF010000233.1:0-4680 GCA_031556925.1 Pararhizobium sp. | reverse complement strand
TGAGAGCAGCTAAGTCGACGATGGCTTTAAGCTCTGCGCGCAAGCATTTATTTAGCTGGTAAACCAATGGGGGGCTATGATGGCTGATAGCGGCGATCAAATCGGCAAAAAGTTGACCGGCTTCGACCGCTGGGAGTTGTTGGTTGTCGCCTAGCAAGATTAAGCGCGAGCCTTTCTTTAAAGCTTGGAAGAGCGCACTCATCATTTCAGAATCGATCATTGACGATTCGTCGACAATTAAAAGATCTGCATTTAGGCGCAATGTTTGTGGCTGTGCAGCCGCGCGTTTTTTAAGTAAGCCATGCAAAGTCTTGGCTGAAAGCTCCTGAAGCGGAGCGATTCCTTCGGCAGCCGAAAGCAAACTTTTTTGTAAGTTGGCCGCAGCTTTGCCTGTCGGCGCTGCTAGTGCAATCTTAAAATGTGTTTGTTGTTCAGGGGAAAGACTTTGCCATAAGATCTTAATTAGTTGGCCCGCCGTGAAAGTTTTTCCTGTGCCAGGTCCGCCGCATATGATGGTTAAGCTGTTGTTGCAGCCAGCTTGGATGGCAGCCAATTGCTCAGGTTCTAAGGATTTTGTTTTCGATAAGTTGGCAATAGCGGCGTCGATAGCTGTGCTGCAGACCTGGATGGTTGGTGCTGTCTGTAGTAGGTTGTTGAGGTGAGTTAAAAAATTTGTCTCGTGCCGCCAATAACGCTGTAGATAAAGCTTATTGCCTTGAAGGTAAAGGGGCGTGCACTGCATAGATGTGCAATCCTGTGCATCGGTGGCAACTAAAGTGACGATTTCTTTGGGCAATTTGCTAAGGCTGGCGACAATTTGACTGGAAATTTCTTGACATTCTTTATCGCTTAATGGCTCCAGATTGCTACCGCTGAAGGTATTGTTGGCCGTCCAAATTTCCTTAACGGATGGAGTGACCGCATTGTCGGCGACCTCGATACATAGGTGGCCTTGACCGGCCGCTGCCGATAAATGGCAGATTAAGAGACCGCAATCGGTAGATTCAAGCGAGAGGGGCCTTAAAAGCTCTTGAGCTAAAAATACATCGATATGGCGCAGGCATCCTCTATCGACAAAATCTTCAAAGCGTTTCCATGACATAACATAAATCATAAAGCAATGGGAGTTAGAATGACACAAAATCGTTAATTTGCGTATGCTTGATCTATTTACCGCTCCCTGGATGAGGAATCATTAAGTGCCTTCAGAGCCTACAATTTTTTATAGCAACCGCCAAGAGGTGCTATTTGAAAAGTTTATTGGGAATCTATTTAACAATAGCTCTCCTTTTGCACAAAGGTTGGTGGTCGTCCCATCGCTGGCAATGAAAAGCTGGCTTATTGAAAAGCTGGCCGATAGCAGCCAGGGAGGTGTCGCTGCTGGTGTTGAAGTCATTTTGATGGACAGCTTCGTGCGCCGATTGGTTGAGCTGTGGCCTAAAGTCGTCGCCGGTGCCGGCATAAAAAAAATTGCTAACCACACATTGCTAAGGCTATTATTTGAAACAACTTTAAGCGATCAGCTGGTTGCAAATTCCCTATCAGAAATTTGGAAACCCGTGGAAAGCTATGTCGCAGGCAAACCGCGGCGCTTAACTCAGCTTTGCGATGAGCTAGCTGGCGTGTTCATCCAGTATGGGCTCTATGGTTGCGATATGCTTGCGCGCTGGGAGCAGCTGCCAGAGCCAACTTGCTGGCAGTCGGCACTGTGGAAAAGCTTTAAACGGCAATGGCCAGATATGGCTTTTCCTTTTCAAGTTTTGCGCGCTTTGCAAAGTGCGCAAGTGCTGCCTCCTTTGCAAAGAGAGCTGCATGTGCACCTCTTTGCGATAAACTATATCCCTTTAGAGCTTGAAAAGTTTCTAGCGTCACTTTCTGCCAGCTGTTCACTCAGGTATTATCAGCTTTCGCCATGTCAGCTTTTTTGGAGCGATATCTATAGCGATCGTCAGCGCATCTGGTGGCAGAGACATTTTGAAAAACATGCTATGAGTGGGCTGCAGATACAAGATTTCGTTACCCTTATGCGCAAGCGCAATCCTTTATTGGCAAATTTTGGGCGCTTAGGGCGCAAGATGGCAGAGCAGTGTGAAGCCTCAGCGGGAGTTGTTGACGATCATTATATTGTTGTGCATGCCGCTTTGGATGAGCCATGCTACCTTGAGCACCTCAATGATGGCCCCTATGTCGATGAGGAATGCTTAAAACCGCTTTCTCTTCTGCAAGCAGTACAGACGGATATGACTTTGCTGTGTGATATTCACGATAGAGAACCAATAAACATCGATGAGCCTTTAAGTAGCATCCAAATGCATTCGGCGCCAAGTAAAAGCCGCGAAGTGGAAGTGCTCTATAACAATCTTTTGCATATTTTGTCTTACCACGCTGCAGATGAAGCGCCGATCACGTCGGCAGATATCTTGGTCATGTGTCCAGATCTTCAAGCCTATGCTCCCATTATTGATGCACATTTTTCATCGCAGGTCAGCTTGTTGCCGATCCAACTTTTAGATCAGGGGCAAGCTCTAAGAAGCTTATATGCTCGCGGATATATCCATCTTCTGCAATTAGCCTTCAGTCGCTGGCAGGTGGAGGAGCTTTTGGCTCTTTTAGAATTCCCCGCCTTTCAATACCGCCATCGCTTTTCAGCTGAAGATGTCGCCAAAATTTGTCTATGGTCTCGAAAATGTGCCACCTCGTGGGGATTTTCCGCAGAGCAGCGCGATGAGCTAAAAACGTTGACCTATGGAGAGAACCATCAAGTTAAAGCTGAAAGGGCTGGCACATGGATGCACACCTTTGGCAGACTTCTGATGGCCCTAGCAATAGATGGGGATGATAGAAAAGCGCTACCTGAATGTTACGATGTTCCCTATGAGGAATTTGAAAGCTCCGATGCTGAGCTGCTTGGCCGTTGGATAGCCGTCGTGCAGAGTCTGCAGCGGGAGTTGAAGCTGCTCGCTGCCGGGGAGAGCCTTTCCTTAAATGGGTGGGTAGATTATCTTTTGAACCTAAAAAATCGCTTCTTGGCTGTCGATCTTAGCGACAGCTTGGCGGTTGAGAGTGCTAGAGCTCTTGTTCAGCACATTCAAAAGCTGCTTTCCTCGGTGGATCTACTTGAAGACAAACCTTTGCATTTTGAAGCCATTCTCAGTCACCTTATGGAGTTCTTAGACACTAAGGATGTTGCAAAAGGTCACACTAAAGGCATACGCATAGGATCGATCGCTTCACTGCATGCAGTGCCTGCTAAGGTGATCGCTATCATTGGCATGCAGGATGGAAAGTTTCCTGCGGTTTATAAATCCTCGGGGCTTAATGCTCTTGCTCACGCTGCCGATAGCGACTATTCACCTAGCTCAAGCGACGCTGATAGGTATCTTTTTTTGGAAACGCTTTTGTCCGCACGCTCGTATTTAGTGCTTTCCTATGTTGCTGAAGGTGACACTTCATCGGCAGAAAGTCAGCCTTCGGTAGTTATTCAAGAGCTGATGCATTATCTTGATCAGGGGTATACCATCAATGGTATGCCAAGCCGGCAAAGTTACTTTTGCTGCCACCCTTTTGATTCCTTTGATTGGAAGTATTTTGATGCGAGCAGCTCCTACAGGTCGCTCAGTGAGATCGACTATCGGAGGGCGCAGGCTGTATCTGGCAAGTTAAAGCCTGTGGTTAAAAAGCCGTTTATCTCTTCAGCCAAAGGGCAGCCAACAACTCCAACTTTGGAGCTGAGCGCATCTATCGATATTCGCGAATTGTCGTCGCTGGCTACGAATCCTATAAAAGCGTTCTTTAATGGCAGGCTGGGAATCTATATCGATGAGCAGTTGGAGCCCTTAGAGGCCGCTATCCAAGAGTCTTTTGAGTTGGATGGGCTTAAGCGTTATCAATTGCGTATGAACACTTTGCAAAGTTCTTGGGAGCATGTCGCCGTAAAAGCCTACAAGGCTGGGGCCATCCCACACGGTTTACTAGGCAAGGTAGCCCTCGATGGATTGCATGGCGATGCGGTTAAAATGCACGATAATTTAAAGGCCCTCGGGGTTGGCAATGAAGATCTTTTCAGTTGCCACTTTGCGCAGGAGGTAGAGTCTCCAGAGTTTGATAGCGATGGCTGGAAGCTGCCGGCCTTAGAAATTGAAAGGCCTGATGGCTATACTGTAAAGATTGAAGGCTCTTTGCGCGAAGTTACCTCTCAAGGATTGCTCATTCATGGGGATTGTGCTTTTGCGCAGCTGGCAAAACATTGGCCAGGCTTGCTAATTTTGCGCGTCGCTGCTGAACAATTTAATCTGCCGATTAAGGCGCAAATTCTGTCATCAAAATCGGCCGAAATTTTTTCTCCTGAGCTGGATGAGCCTTTAGGCGATTTAAATAGCTATCTGAGCTATTTTTATGCCGCCAAGGAGGCTCTTTCGCCTTGCATTCCAGAGTGGGTCGCTTTTGTGTTGCAAGAAGATTCGAGAGCTTTCATCCATGAAGTCGATAAATGTGTTCATAGCGAATTTGCTTCATTTTTCAATCATTATGCTCTGTGGGCGCTTCGCGCCAAAGAGCAAATAGGCGATTTAGCTAAATGGCACAGCTCATGGCATGCCATGGCTATAAAGACATTTGACAAATTGTATAGGCTGTCAGCAGCCAATAAGCCCAAAAAAATTTAAAATCTTCAAAGTTAAG
>JAVBSF010000388.1:0-9413 GCA_031556925.1 Pararhizobium sp. | reverse complement strand
AGATGTCGGCAAGCGTCGTTACCGCACGTGAGTTTCCATTCGCCGCCAGGCTCTCGAGCTGCTTGAGGCCTTGAGCGCTGTTAGATAGGTTTCCGAACAAACCTCTCCAATTCCCTTCGGCAAGTGCTGTTTCAGCGTCCGGCAGACCAAGTTCGGCCGCCTTTTTGAAATTCTGGATCGCGAGCGAGGGATTTTTGGGGACGATCCGGCCATCCCGATAAATCTCACCAAGACGCTGGTAACCCCAAACGTTGCCCGCCGCAGCAGACTGTTCATAAAGCCGGATCGAGAGAGCGGGATCGACCTTCACATACTCGCCAAGCGATACGTAGTCGCCCAAGGTCCTGAGCGCGAATTTGGCGCTTGTCTGCCCTTCTTCCTCGATTAGCTTGATGCCTTTTTCCACATCTGGCTTGACACCCTGGCCTTTGATATAGGCCTCGCCAAGACGAACCTTCGCCATCGGCACACCGAGTTCAGAGGCTCGGGTGAAGTTCTCGAATGCCTTGGCCATGTCGGGCGCAACGATCACACCATCGCGATAGATATCGCCGATCCGCAAGGCCGCACCATCAACGCCGGCCTTGGCTGCCGCCTCGAAATATTCTAGGGCTTTCGCACCATTGACGTCAGGTCCGCGAGAATAGAAATCCCCGAGTTTCTGCAGGGCAAAGCCATCGCCGTTCGAGGCCGCAGCTTCAATGAAACCAAGTCCTTTCTTCACATCGACAGGGACGCCTTGACCGTTAATGTAGGCTTCGCCGAGTCGAATTTTGGCGACGGGTATTTTTGCCGCATCGGCCTTTTCGAAATATCCGAGCGCTTTGTCGTAGTCCGCAGGCACAAGCTGGCCGTCTCGATAGATCTCTCCAAGCCGTATCAAGGCGTAGCCGACGCCTTTGTCTGCAGCCTTGCCATAATTTTCGATGGCCTTGGCAACATCCAACGGCAAGGGACCGCGCGAATAAAGGTTGCCTAGCGTCTGCAGGGCGGAGGCGTCGCCAGTCTTGGCGACCTCGTCGATCATGGCAACACCTTTGACGGCGTCTGCGGTCACACCTTGTCCGTTGATATAGGCCTCACCAAGCCGAACCTTCGCCATCGGGATTTTCGCCGCGTCTGCTTTTTCGAAATATTGGATCGCCTTGGCATAGTCCGCCGGCACAAGCTGGCCATCGCGATCGATTTCGCCAAGGCGGATATTGGCGTAGCCAATGCCCTTTTCTGCGGCCTTTTCATAGTTCTCTATCGCCTTGGCTGCGTCCACAGGCAAAGGGCCGCGCGAATAAAGATTTCCCAACGTTTGGAAGGCTGATCCGTCGCCTTTGCTCGCGACCTCGTTGATCAGGGAAAGCCCTTTGTCGATATCAGCGGTGACGCCCTGCCCGTTTATATAGGCCTCGCCCAGCCGAATCTTGCCTACCGAGACCTTCGCGGCGCTGGCCTTGTCGAAATACTGGATAGCCTTGCCATAATCAGTCGGCACAAGTTGACCATCGCGATAGATTTCGCCGAGGCGGATATTGGCATAGCCGGCCCCTGCATCGGCAGCCTTCTGATAGTAGTCGATTGCTTTGGCGGCAGCATCGGGGACGGCTGCTGAAGCGGCATAGAAATCACCTAGCGACTGGAGCGCTTCCTTTTCGCCCGCTGCACCGCGCTTTATAAGTTCAGCGAGGATGACATCCTGGCTTTCTCGATCGCCGCCCGATTGCTTGAGCATTTCGACGAGCGAGGGTGTCTTGGCTGTCAAATCGACAGTGGCCGCGAATGCGAAACGGGTGTGTGCGTCTGAGAGAGCAAGAGTGACAAGGAGGGCCAATGAAGGAAATGAAACAACGCCTGATCGCATTCTGATTATCCTCTTCGTAATCCCTCGCGGCCCGGCGCCGCAGTATTTGTAGAATCGTTGTGTCGCCGACAAAACCCATACGCAGTTCCTCACGGGAATCCGCCGTTCACTCACCAGACGACATTGTCTTGCTGAGTTGATTAACGACCTTCGCGATGCCGATATTGGATAGATGAACGTTGTCATCGCGAAAATTTTCGCAATGTACATCAACGCTGCATTGTACGCTCGTACCCTTCTCGTCGGTCAAAGCCTGGTTAAGGCCATCGATGAATTGCCCCCCACACTCAACGGAGTTCGCCGAATAATTGCTTGCGAGCTTCGTGATAGCAGGATTTTTACCGAGGGAGCTGAAGCCGCAACTGATTTCGTCGTCTGAAGAGCTTATCAAAGTGTAGTTCAGTTGCGGTTGATTGAGCTCGATAAAAGAGTTTAGCTCGGTCCGTGTCTTGTCGTTCAATTGGAAGAACGGGCCGCGCGGCATGATGTACATCACATAGACCTTCGCGTCCGGCCAGATCTCATGGACCATATCCATGTGATATTTGAAAGCCACCTCAAGCGCACATGAGGGACTCCAGGTATTGTTGGTGCCGATCGACATGAAAATCGTCTTCGGCGTAAGCTTTTTCAACTTCTCCTTTGCCTGCTCCATCTTGAAAAGAGAATGCTGAATTCCGTCGCCCACACCTGCAAGGAGTACTGACGACTTGTAGCCCAGCCGATTGGCAAGATCGCCATCGCGATAGAGCTGCCGCGCGATCGAGTCGCCCAGAACCACAAATTCGGCCTGTTCGGGAACGACGAGGCTTTCAAACTCCATCGTGCTACCGACATGCGGAGGCTCGACCGGTGTCGTTAACTTTCTGATCTCGACCGGATTGCAGTCCTCCGCAGCATGGGCTGAACCCATAGCTAAGCCTATGAATATCGCTATGAACAAAAATCTAGAAAACATATCCCGCTCCAAACTCATATTCACAAGCGCAATCAAGGCGTGTCTCTCAACCCCAAGGCATTCAGCACGCCCGTTGCAAATCGGTGCGCCATGTTCTCTATGCTGTAGTCCTTGAGCGATTTCCGAGCGCCATCGGCCAGCAATTGCCGATACGAGTGATCGGTCAGCACAAGCGAGACAGATGCCGCGTAGGCGTCAACATCCTCACTATCCCGCACCATCACGCCGTTCACCCCGTCTTCGAGATAAGCGATTTCCGGACTATGGAATGGCACATCAGTCGTGACAATCGGTGTTCCGTAGCAAAATGCGTCAAGGATACTGAGACCGACAAGCCCCGGCATCAGAAAGACCTTGGAAATGCTCAAAAGCCGGGTTTTCTCGATTCCAAACTGAGGTCCCAGATAGTGGATCCAGTCATTCTCGCTGGCGGCCGCCTTCACAAGATCCTCGTCGGGGCCACCCCCTATCACCAGAAGGACGAAGTCAGGAATGGTCTGCCGTATCCGCTTGCTTGCTTCTATGAGGAAAGAAATGCGTTTTTCAGCATAGAGCCCGCCGACATAAACGGCGATATTCTCACCTTGTATATTCAGGCGCGCGCGAACCTCGCGGCGGACATCGTCCGTGATCGAAGCAATATCGACTTCGACCTGCTTGGTATCGATCGTGTTGTTGAAAACCGTCACGCGTTCGCCCGGATAACCCAGCGATGTGATCAGCTCCTTCGTTTCCCGCGTATATCCGAACCACCAGGATACTTTCGTTGCCCAAAAACGCTTCCAGCGCTCGGCGAAGGATTGTCTATCCGCGCTCTGATAGTTTCTCCCGTGCCCGAAAAATGCGACGCGCTTCAGACTGAGGCGATCAAGAATCTGGACTAAGTAGTTGATCAGCAGTCTGTTTTCTTGCTGGACGATGATGAGATCCGATCTCAACATCTCCCGAATTCCAAACTGCAAAATCAAAGGACCGAATTTCAGCATAGGAGCGCGAAGCCCCCATGGCACATCGACAGTATCCCTCTTGGCCACATTGGCGCCAAATGGGGCGCAATATATCACTTGGTAATCGACGGAATGTCTTGCGAGTTCATCGCGCAGGGCAATGTGGAACGGATATCGAAACCGGTGCGAGACCGGAAAGACATAGCATACCTTCTTCCGCGCTACCATTTCTTTGCCGCCAGACCCGCTTCATGTTCAACGATCTGCTCCGGCGTGAAACGCGAGGCGATGCGCCGCGCCGGATTGCCCGAAACGATGTCATAAGGTGCGACATCGTCGAGCACGACCGCGCCGGCCGATACGATTGCACCTCTGCCAATTCTTATGCCGGACAGCACCACCGCCCCGAAACCGAGCCAGACGTCGTCACCGATATCGATAGCATTCTTGGGATCGTCGGCAAGATAACGCTCCGCGCCGATCCAGTTGGCGAGACGAATGGGTGTGCCCACCTGTCTTATGTCGTGATCGCGTCGCCCGACGACCCCGACATTATTCGCAATCAGTACACCGCTTCCGATCCGCCCGTTGCACTGTATGGAGCAGAATTTGCCGACATAGACATCGTCGCCAATCGTTAGTCGCTTGGACGATGAAATATAGGACAGCATCCCGATATGGAATTTCTTGCCAATATCAACATTGCCGCTAACGAACAGCGAAATCTTCAATTTCTTCCAAAGTTTCGAAATCATCTCGATGCGCCTCGCACCCAGCCTAGATAGCTGAGGAATACCGACAAATTACATACGGCCGACAGGTTGATGGCGACAATGACACCCCAGAAGCCCCATATCGTGCCCAAGGTGTAGGCAAGCGCCACATAGATCGCGATGCCGATCATCGTGACATACATTCTTATCGACGAAAAACCCATCGCATTAAAATAGTCCCCGCATACATATAGCGCCACTGTGACAAAAAGTGAGGGAATGAGAGCGCAGCCGACAAGGAGCACATTTTTATACTCCGCGCCTATAATGATCTCGACAAAATAGAGCCCGAACACCAACAGTATTGTCGTGGCGATTGTGACCATGAAGGCCTTTCGGGCGACCGCGAAGGCATAGAGCCGTACATCGGAACGACCCTTGGCCGCGGCTTGGTAAAATCCTGCCACCGTCCCCCTCAGCAAGGCAAGAACCGGTGTTAACGAGGCAGTCGTAAACCGCGACGCAGCGGAATACGCACCAAGCACTTCCATCGGCAGTATCCATCCCAACAGCAAGCGATCGAAATTCGCCTGCGTTACCCTCAGCAACTGCGTGACTCCAAACGGAAAACTCTCGGCCATCAGGCGCCATTGAATGAATGGCACGGTGATCTTCCAATGCGCGATATAGATCGCCAATACGACGATGCCACCCAGAGCCGAGATTGATGCCTGGATAAATATCCAACCGGTCAGCGTTGCCTTATGTCCAACGAGATAGAAATAAGCACATGCTGCCACGACCTTCGAAAGATTGATGCAGAGCCGCAGAAGATTAGCATTTTCGGCTCGCCCCAGTCCCATATAAAAATATTCGACGAAGATGGCGTATCGAGAAAAAAGCAGATCCAGAAAGACGAAAACAACAAATGGAAGGCTGATTGCGCCCACACCAAAGAGCGCGATTGCAAAAATCATAGGAGGTGTCAGGAGAATGGCACTAAGCAGCCCATAGGTAAGGCAATAACCCGCAAGCTCCTGGATCGTCCGCTCGCCCCGGTCGCCATGCCGGATGAAGAAGTCGCCGCCTCCCAAGCCACAGACTTCTATAGAAATGGCCAAGGCTGAGGCGTAGACGGAATATCGACCAAAGTCGGCCGCGCCAAGTTCACGGGCCAGAATAAGGACGACCACCATCTGCATCAAGGTGGCGCCGCCCAGCGTCATAAGCGAATAAAAATATCGGCCACCAATCTTCACGCGACACCCAAAACTAGCTCGGTTCAATAATTTTCAATTTTCTTCAGGCTGAAGAAATAATCGAGCTTACCGAGGTCGATCCAGAATTTGATGCGGTATCTGAGCCAGAGATCCTTGCCTTTCAGCCGAGCGATTTCGGACAGTACAAGATATATAACCGCCTTGCCTATCGCTGTGGAAAATACCTTCAGCTTTCTCAAGGCCGATAGTTCAGGCTTTATCAGATACATATAGGCTTGTCCGAAACCACGATTTCTTGCCTTCAGATATGCGACATTGCTGCGGTTGGCGGGCACCACTTCATAGACCGGAGCTTGGTCGCAAACGACGATCTTGGCACCGGCCTTGAACAGCCGGTAGCTCATCTCGGCATCGTCATTGCCCATCTTTCCAAATCTGGGATCGAATGGCGCAGGTGTCGCCTTGAGCAAGGATGCGCGGACGAGCAGGTTGCAAGTCGATGCAAACCGAAGCTGTTTGCCGGCCGGTCCCCACCGCTTGGATAGCGGATCAGCTTTAGCGATCCATTCTTCGGCGCCCTTTTCGAATGTCGATATTGCATAACCCTGCACGAGATCGGCGGAGTACCTTGCGGCATATTCAAGCAAGGTCGCGATCCAGTCCTTCTCCGCCCACTCGTCGTCATCGACGAAGAGAACCCAGTCGCCGGTCGCACGCTCGACAGCGCTATTGCGAGCAATCGCAATGTTTTTCTCGGGTACGACCTTGTAGTTGACCGGAAAATCGGTCTGCTTGACGAAGCGCTCGACATGCGCCCAACCTTCGCCATCGGCATCATTGTCAGAGACGACTATTTCCAGGTCTACGCCCTTTGGCAGTTCCTGCTGGGACACCGACATCAGAGTGTCGAAGATGTGCGGCCGCTTATAGGTGTTGACGCAAACGGATACCTTCATGCCAGACGCTCCATGCCCTTACGCGAAACGACTGCGTGGGACACTAAGATGAAGAGGAGAGGAAGTCCGGCATTGAGGCCGGATTGATAGCTTTCCACGGTGCCGTAGGCCAGCAAGCTCACCGTCAGACAAAACGAGAACTGCGCCACGCGTGAATCATAGATTTGACCCTGGGTAAGCGCACGTCTGAGGCTGCTGAGCAGAATCTGCAATATGAAGAGAACATAGCATATCAAGCCGATAAGACCGACATTATAGTAGATTTCCAGATACGAATTGTGAGGCGATCGTGCCGCAAAATAGAACATGTTCAGGGCGTTTTGTGACAGCGACGGGTCGGCCTGCAGCGAATAGAAACCATGGCCTGCCCAAGGCTTGGCCGATGCGAGCTGGGAATAGTAGTTCCAAATCTGCGTTCGCCCCGTAAACGTAAAGTCGCGCCCCAACAATTCAAGAAAAAGGTCCGAGCTTAGATGGACCGCGAGCAGCGCGGTTCCTGCTGACGCGAAAACGATCATCATTCGATACAGGTATCTGCCGGACAACGATTTCGTGAAGTGTATCGAGATCCACACAAAGCTGAATATGGACAGGATAGAAACACCCGTGGATGACTCCGCGAAAAAAAGCATCATGAGCGAAAGCAAGAAAATAAATGCCTTGAACGCCGACGATGATTTTATATCTCGCCAGAAGAACATCACGACGGACATGAAGGTAACCAGAAAAAGCGCGAAATTGCTTTTGTGTGGAAACAACCCCTTGAATTTACCTGCATGTTCGCCCTGCATAAGCCCATACTCAGGCAATGCGATCACGGCAAACAAAGAAAGAAGAACGATAACAGCGGCGATCCTGAAGTATATATTGATGAAATAATGAAATCCCAATCGCTGATGAACATATATTGCGAGAACGAGCAGCGAGATCATGTTTATCATCGCTAGCGCAGAGTTCAGTATGAAGCTCGACCACAGCACGGATACTGCGCAACAAAATAGCAGAGGCAGCAGAAATACCTTATTGCGAAAGAAGTCGATTATTCCACCGACCCCGATCAGCGGCGAGAAAACAGCCGCCAGTAAGATGGTCACGGCCCTAAGCACCGATGCGAACGGCTTATCGAGAACAAGGCTCGACTGCGCGTCGCCATGATAGAACCAGGCATCGGAGAACCACAGCAACCACAAAGCAATGGAAACCCAAATACACCAACCAACGCCGGTCGACTTCGACGCAGCGGCTCCGCCGACAAGTACGTTGCCGCTACTGTTGATGGCACTAGTTGCGTTCAAGGGCTGCATTACCTAGCTTTCCAATATTAACGATGTTGGCATAACGATCATCGACCCTCAGTTGCCTTATTCTTGAAAGCTTGCTCGACTGCACAATCACAAGGCCCTGGCCTACGTCAGCAAGCGCCATGCCTAACAGAAAATCGATCTTCCTCTCATGGTCACGGAGGTCGATGCCTGCCACGCAACCCATATGCTCCATCAGCTGTGGCTTTTTCATAAGCTGGATCTCCAGCACCTGTTGCTGTCGCAATACCCCGTGGCAGTTCGACATGCCATGCGCCGATTTCGGCAAGTTCGGCCGATCTAGCTCCCAACTTGTCTGAAAATAGTGAAAAGGATCCGGGGCCGTCATCGATAATTCAGCGACGGCGTCTCGCCGCGAGCCAGCGCCGAAGCTACCGATCTTGCCTGCCTTTACGGCATCGTTCAAAAGCGCCATCAGTTCTTCGGATAGATCACCGGCGTGCATTTCATGCATGAGAAAGATATCGATATGCTCGACGCCGAGGGTCTTCAAACTCTTATCGAGTGACGTTCTGATGTCAGCAGGCGCAAATTGTCCTCTCGTCACAGCACCACGCATGCGATCGCCCAGCTTCCGGCGAAGACTTGGAATCTGGTTGAGGATCGGTCGTGCGATCTGTTTGACGATGCTGGACAGTCCGCCACTGCCACCGGCTGCCTTTATCCCCGCCTTAGTCGTCAGAGTTGCCTCCTTCGCGCCCACCTCCTTCAAAAACCGTCCGAGATAGGCTTCGGCCGTTCCCAAGCCATAAGACGGTGCCACATCGAAATGTCGAAAGCCGGCATCCCATGCTGCGACCAACAGCTTTCTGCTGTCGGCATAATTGAGCGACCCGCCAATACCACCGCAACCGAAAGCCAATTGGCTTGTTACCCGACCGTTTGCAAGTGAAGTCGTCAGCATCAGATAGACCTCAAATGATCACTCAGCCTCAGACCGAGCGCGATTGATGTCAGCGTGCAATTGGGGAAACCAGAAGACGGTATCACGGCAGCGCCAGCGACGAAAATGTCATCAGTTCCAAAGACCTTGCAATTGATATCCACGACACCGTCCGAAGCCGTCTCGGCCATTCTGCACCCACCCATCTGATGATTGGTGTCGTCGCCTTCCGTCAGGAAGGTCCGGTCGCGCGCAGCAAGCTTGGGGTTGATGGCAAGGTCAGCAATCCCCGCTGCTCTCAGCCGGGCATGAACCTCCTCCGCGAAATAGGCGATGGAGTCCAATTCTCTACCGTCGATAGCCCAGTGGACGTTGACCGTCGGTACACCCAGTGCGTCCACCGTCGAATTGAGGCTGATCTGGCTGTCACGCAACGGAATCTGCTCCGACGTGACGCGTAGGAATATACGCGAATCCTTCGGATGGAACATTCGGCTCGACCGGAGATACCGATAGGCCATCGGCACCGCGACCTTCCAGAGCGAGAAAATGTGGCCCGGGA
>JAVBSF010000036.1:0-12953 GCA_031556925.1 Pararhizobium sp. | reverse complement strand
AGTTCTTCTACAGAACTTGCTTGATCTGTTGCACCTTCCGCGAGGCCTTGTGCACCCTGTGCCATATTTTGTGCTCCGCTCTGAACCTGTTTGGAAGCTTCCGAAATCTGTGTTAATACTTCAACCATGCTTTGCTTGATTCCTCGCATAGCTATAAGAATCGGATTAAAATCACCTATGTAAAAGTCTGTAGCTTTAGATTTGACTGCAAAATTACCATCTGCCATCTCACCCAGACAATACTGAATATCTGGAATAATGGTTTGAATCATACTAACCAGCTTTTTAATGCTATCTGCCAGAACTCCATACTCATCCTCAGACTCATAATCAATAGAAACCTGTAGATTTCCTTCAACCAAAGATTTGGCTGCTGCTTCTATTTCATAAATTGGAGCAGTAAGAATTTTTGTTAAAATCCGGCTCATATAAATTGTAATTAATAAACTGATTATTGCAATAGCAAATAAAATAACGGTAATTACATTTTTAATGATAGTAGAAGTAGAATATTGTGTCTCGGCATTTTTGCTAGCGTTTGTTCCAACCTGATCTAGAAGTGCAATCGTTTCATCTACATAAGGAGTGTACTCCTCTTTATAGTACTTTAAAGCCTCCTCAATCTTGTTAGCTGCTGCTAGTTCCATAGTTGTTGCTTCTGCATCTGATCCTGCAGCAACAGCAGCTTGCCTTTCCAGCCCATGGTCTCGAGCTGGTCGGCGATTTCACGGGCATAGTTCACGTTCATGACGATGATCGATGCGACGCCCTGCGAAAGCGCCGTCTCCGGCGACACGATGGGCGTTGCGCTCACCGGCATGTAGCACCCCTGCTTGGAAGGATTGAGGTCGATGGCGAAATCGATGCCGTCGATCAGCAGTGAAAAGGTAACGCCCTTGGAAGCCGCGCCCCAGACGGCAACCGGGCCATCCGCCTTCAGCGCCTGCACTTTCGCCGTCCAGAAATCCAGCGACCGCGCAATGCCGTCATAGGCGATGGCGTCGAAGGCGGCGGGCTTGGCGGCCGTGTCGGCGGGCCGCGCCTCGATCCACATATATTGCTCGCCATAAACCGCATGCACCGTGCATTCCAGGCCGAATTCGGCAAGCAGCATCGTCATCGAGCGCGGCGAGAACAGCGAGCAATGCTCGTAGAAGAAATCCTCGAAGGCATTGTTGCGGAAGATCCAGTTCACATCCGGCGTTTCCAGGAAAAGCGGCAGCCTGCGTTTTTTCACGTAAGTCGCGATCGAGGCGATAAAGGCGCGAGGGTCAGGTATGTGCTCGATCGTGTGGCGTGAAATCACCACGTCGATGTCATCAGGCAGGGTCGCGGCCGCCGCTTCGTCGAAATAGCCCCTGATGACATGGACTGATGCATCCAGAAGATAGCTGCCCTTGTGGGCGGGATCGAAGCCGATGGCGCCCCGAAGCCGGCCGGATGCCGACAGGACCTTCAGGAACTCACCCTCGCCGCAGCCGACTTCCAGGCAGAAGAGATTGCCGGGCCGGCGGAGGATACGCTCGGCCATCGCCTGCTGATGGGCGCGGTAGACCTGCGATTGCTGGACGGAATTGTTGTATTGCGCATCGTAGTCGATGGCCGCCGGATCGAAATCCGCATTCCAGACGAAGCCGCAGCCGTGGCACAAGCAGATCCTCAGCTTCGCCACTGCAAAATTAAGGGCTTCCTGAGGTGTCGGAACGATGACGTTCTGCAGCACGGGAACACGATCGCGCGTGAGGATCACGTCATGGCTGTCGTTGAGACATGCGGGGCAGCGGATCATCGATCGGTTCATTTTTGGACACGTATCTTTACGCGAATAGTCGAAATCGCTTACCCCAGGCTTGATCGCTGCCCGCCTTGATCTCTACCCGTCAGGGCAGGGCGTCGTAGCCTTCGCCGAAGCCCTTGAGGTCGACCGGAATGCCGATGCCTTCTTCCGGAGACTGGAAGACGATGAAGGTCGCCGTCGCGCCGGAGCGGAAGGTCTTGAGCAGTTCGTCCTCCAGAACGACTTCGGCATAGCAGCCGTCATTGAAGCAGCGCACGAAATAGGCGCGGCCGATATCCTTGCCGTCGACATTGAGGCCAAGCCCGTTTGGCAGCAGCACGCCGAGCGGCGCCAGCACGCGCAGAATCTTCGCCTTGCGGTCGGCCGTCTTCAGCACGACAACCGAAAGACCCACTTCCGGACGGTCTTCCGCGATCACGTTCTGCATCAGCGCGCATTGTTCGGCGGTCGCGCCGGCCGGCTGGTCGCAGACGATCGACCATGCGCCGTGGTTGGACTTTACCGTGCCGGGGGTGTTTGGCTGCTGGGCCTGGGCGAACGCCGAAAAGGGCAGGACGGTTGCGGCAAGTCCGATGGCTGCTAGCCGCGAAAGGAGGGGCAGGCCCATGTAAACCTCGAAGTACGAATCATCCGGGCTATTCTTGAAGCGCGCTCGCGCAAATGAAAAGCCCTTGTCCCCACATTCACCAGTCCTGCGGCAGAAAAGAGGCCGCATTCGCGCATCTTTCCACGGTCGCGTCGCGCAGCGGCGATGCTGCCCCGTCCTTTATATGATATAGAGCGGAAAATCGGCTCGGCGCGGGCTTTCCGGGAGGTTGCGACGGAAGGCGCGCCGTGACCGGGGCGCCATGCCGGCAAGTCCCTGTGCGAAAAGCAAGCTTTTGCGCAAAAATGCCGCATGGAGGTGAATGGACAGATGTTGCGGCGTTGGTCAAACTGTGGTTTGAAGCGCTTCAGCATCGCAGGATTCTGCGTTTCTGTTTGATCGAGATCAAACGCCCAGGGGAGACATATTGTGAAAAACAAGGCTTTTGCAGCTCTGGCAACCACTGCCTGTCTGCTGTTTGCCACCAACGCCTTGGCCGACAAGCCGGTTGCGTGGCAAACGAATTTCCAGACCGCCGCCACCGGTATCATGGAAGAAATTACGTGGTTCGAGCATTATACGCTCTGGTTCATCATACCGATCACGCTTTTCGTTCTCGCGCTTCTGATCGTCGTGGTCGTGAAGTTTCGCGAAAAGGCCAATCCTGTTCCGTCCAAGACCAGCCACAACACGGCTATCGAAATCGTCTGGACGCTTGGCCCGGTGGTTGTTCTGCTCTTCCTGGCAATTCCCTCGTTCCAGCTTTTGACGGCGCAGCTCACCCCGCCGGAAAATCCTGACATCACCCTCAAGGCGACGGGCAACCAGTGGTACTGGTCCTATGAATACGAAGTCGGCGAAAATCCGCTGACCTTCGACAGCCTGATGATGAAGGAAGAAGACCGCGCCGCTCTCGGCAAGGAAGACAAGACCGAGTATCCGCGTCTTCTCGCCGTCGACAACGAAATCGTCGTTCCGGTCGGCAAGATGGTTCGCGTTCTGGTGACCGCCGCAGACGTCATTCACGCCTTCGCCATGCCGGCCTTCGGCGTGAAGATCGACGCCGTGCCGGGTCGCCTCAACGAAACCTTCTTCAAGGCCGAGCGCGAAGGTCTCTACTACGGCCAGTGTTCCGAGCTCTGCGGCAAGGACCATGCCTATATGCCGATCGCCATCCGTGTGGTCAGCGAAGACAAGTACAACACTTGGCTCGCAGCCGCCGCCACCAACATTGGTGAGGCGAACAAGGCACTCATGGCTTCCATCGACGGCGCGGCCAAGACCGTAGACGTCGCTGAAAACGCCGCACAGTAATTCAAAGGGGAGCTCGAGACCCATGGCCGGAACATCCGCGCATCACGATCATCATCATGATCATGCAGATCATGATCATCACGACGACCACGCCCACAAGCCGCTGACCTTCTTTCAGCGCTGGTTTCTGTCGACCAACCATAAAGACATCGGTACGCTCTACCTGATCTTCGCGATCTTCGCCGGCATCGTCGGCGGAACGCTGTCGGTCTTCATGCGCGCCGAGTTGCAGGAGCCGGGCATCCAGATCTTCCACGGTCTGGCTCAGATGGTTTACGGCTTCGAGGGCGATGCTGCCATCGATGGCGGCAAGCACATGTTCAACGTCTTCACGACCGCGCACGCGCTCATCATGATCTTCTTCATGGTCATGCCGGCGCTGATCGGCGGCTTCGCCAACTGGATGGTTCCGATCATGATCGGCGCGCCGGACATGGCGTTCCCGCGCATGAACAACATCTCCTTCTGGCTGATCATCCCGGCCTTCCTGCTCGTCTTCCTGTCGATGTTCGTCGAAGGTCCGGCAGGCGCTTACGGCTCGGGCGGCGGCTGGACGATCTATCCGCCTCTATCGACATCAGGGCAGCCCGGACCGGCCATGGATTTCGCGATCCTCGGCCTGCACCTCGCCGGTGCCTCCTCGATCCTCGGCGCGATCAACTTCATCACCACCATTCTCAACATGCGCGCTCCGGGCATGACGCTGCACAAGATGCCGCTGTTTGCATGGTCGGTTCTGATCACCGCCTTCCTGCTCCTGCTCTCGCTGCCGGTTCTGGCGGGCGCGATCACCATGCTTCTCACCGACCGTAACTTCGGTACGTCGTTCTTCGCGCCGGAAGGCGGCGGCGATCCGATCCTGTTCCAGCACCTGTTCTGGTTCTTCGGTCACCCGGAAGTGTACATCCTGATCCTGCCCGGCTTCGGCATCATCAGCCACATCGTTTCCACCTTCTCGCGCAAGCCGATCTTCGGCTATCTCGGCATGGCCTACGCCATGGTCGCGATCGGCGCCGTCGGCTTCATCGTGTGGGCGCACCACATGTATACGGTCGGCATGTCGCTCGACACGCAGCGCTACTTCGTCTTCGCGACGATGGTCATCGCCGTTCCGACGGGCGTTAAGATCTTCTCTTGGATCGCGACGATGTGGGGCGGTTCGATCCGCTTCACGACCCCGATGGTCTGGGCGATCGGCTTCATCTTCCTGTTCACCGTCGGCGGCGTCACGGGCGTTCAGCTCGCCAATGCCGGCCTCGACCGCGCCCTGCACGACACCTACTACGTGGTTGCCCACTTCCACTACGTTCTGTCGCTCGGCGCCGTCTTCGCGATCTTCGCGGCCTGGTACTACTGGTTCCCGAAGATGAGCGGCTACATGTACTCCGAGTTCATCGGCAAGCTGCACTTCTGGGTCATGTTCATCGGCGTCAACCTGGTGTTCTTCCCGCAGCACTTCCTCGGCCTCGCCGGCATGCCGCGCCGCTATATCGACTACCCGGATGCGTTCGCCGGCTGGAACTTCGTGTCCTCGATCGGCTCCTACATCTCGGCCGTCGCTGTCGGTATCTTCCTCTTCGGCGTCTTCGAAGCCTTCGCCAAGAAGCGCGTCGCCGGCGACAATCCGTGGGGTGAAGGTGCAACCACGCTGGAATGGCAGCTGACGTCGCCGCCGCCGTTCCACCAGTGGGAACAGCTGCCGCGCATCAAGTAAGGCAAAGATCGGGAGGCCGCCGGCAACGGCGGCTTCCCTTGACGCCGGATAACCGGCAACGCGGCGCCTGGACCCCGCCGAACAGTTCTAAAACTGTACTACTCCAAGGAATGAATATGGCACTCGTCGACAATCACGAAGCAATCGGAGCCGATGGCGGACCTCGCCTGTCGGAAGCCTCTGCGCGCGATTTCTTTGAGCTCCTGAAGCCGCGCGTGATGTCGCTGGTGGTCTTTACGGCGCTCGCCGGCATGGTGCTGGCGCCGGGGCATATCCATCCCGTGATCGGCTTCATCGCGATCCTCTGTATTGCCGTGGGCGCCGGAGCCTCCGGTGCCCTGAACATGTGGTACGACGCCGATATCGACGCCGTCATGAGCCGCACCGCCAAGCGCCCGATCCCTGCCGGCAAGATTCTGCCGCAGGAGGCGCTTGCCTTCGGCCTGACGCTCTCGGCTTTCTCCGTCTGCATCCTCGGCGTGGTGGTCAACTGGCTGTCGGCCGGCCTGCTCGCCTTCACCATCTTCTTCTATGCCGTCATCTATACGATGTGGCTCAAGCGCTCGACCCCGCAGAATATCGTCATCGGCGGTGCGGCCGGCGCTTTCCCGCCCATGATCGGCTGGGCCTGTGTCACCGGCGGCGTCTCGATCGAAAGCATCGTGCTCTTCCTCATCACCTTCCTCTGGACCCCCGCCCACTTCTGGGCGCTGGCGCTGTTCAAGATGCGCGAATATGGCGCGGTGAAGGTTCCGATGATGCCGAATGTCTGCGGCGAGGCGACCACCAAGAAGCAGATCGTCATCTATGCCGTTCTGACCGCCATCATCGGTGTCGTCCCGACGTTCCTCGGTTTCGCCAGCACGGTCTATGGTGCGTTCGCCGCCGCGCTCGGCCTCGGTTTCATCTGGTACTCGGTTCTCGTGCTGCGCATGCCTGACGGCGACGAGAGGATGGTGCCGGCCAAGAAACTCTTTGCCTATTCGATCGTCTATCTGTTCGTGATCTTCTCCGCGCTCATGGTCGATCACCTGGTCACGACCCTGTGGCTGAACGTCGGAGGTGCCATCTGATGGAACTCGTCAAACTCAACGAAGCCCAGAAGAAATCCCGCCGCGGCCGCAACATCGCGCTCGCCGTCGTGCTCTTCTGCCTTGTCGTCCTTTTCTATGTCGTGACGCTGATCAAGATCGGCGGCGGCATGGCCCATTGATCGGACGGGGATGATGAGCAACGCACCGCAGAAAAACGGCTCCGGGCAGACAGGTAAGGAACGGGCAAACGGCGTCATCGTCGGCTCCTGTCTCGCCTTCGTCGTCGGCATGACCGGCATGGCCTATGCCGCCGTGCCGCTCTACGACATGTTCTGCAAAGTCACCGGCTATAACGGCACCACCAAGCGCGTCGAACAGGCATCGGACGTCATTCTCGACAGGACGATCGAGGTTACCTTCGACAGCAACACGGCTTCCGACCTTCCGTGGGAGTTCAAGCCGGTCCAGCGCTCGATCAATCCCAAGATCGGCGAGACCGTGCAGGTCGAGTTCAAGGCGAAGAACCTGTCGTCCAAGCCGACGACCGGTCAGGCCGTGTTCAACGTCACGCCGATGCAGGCGGGCGCCTATTTCAACAAGGTTCAGTGTTTCTGCTTCACCGAGACGACACTGCAGCCCGGCGAGGAAATGACCATGCCGGTCGTGTTCTTCGTCGATCCCGAGATCGCCAATGCCGTCGAGACCAAGGGTCTCAACACATTGACGCTATCCTACACCTTCTATGCCCGCGAGCCGTCGAAACCGGTTGCCGCGGTCACGACGACGCCAGCGGACGCTGACAAAAAGCTTTGAAATATATGTGTTTCCGGCTAAGCCGGAGACGTGGAGAGAGAAAGACTTTCGGGGATTATCACATGGCCGATGCGCATCAGAAGAACCACGACTACCACATCATCGACCCCAGCCCATGGCCGCTCCTGGCGTCCATCGGTGCCTTCGTCATGGCTTTCGGCGGTATCGCCTACATGCGTTATCTCTCGGGCGGCTCGCTGCACCTGTTCGGTCTCGAACTGGCCAACCCGTGGGTCCTGTTCATCGGCCTCGCGATCGTGCTCTACACGATGTACGCCTGGTGGGCGGACACGATCAAGGAAGCGCATGAGGGCCACCACACCCGCGTCGTAGCCCTGCACCTGCGCTATGGCATGATCATGTTCATCGCTTCGGAAGTGATGTTCTTCGTTGCCTGGTTCTGGGCCTTCTTCGATGCCAGCCTGTTCCCGGGCGAAGCCATCCAGGCGACCCGCACGACCTTTACCGGCGGTGTCTGGCCTCCGAAGGGCATCGAGGTTCTCGATCCGTGGCACCTGCCGCTCTACAACACCGTGATCCTGCTGCTCTCGGGCACCTGTGTCACCTGGGCGCACCACGCGCTGCTGCACAATGATCGCAAGGGCCTCGTCAACGGCCTGACGCTGACCGTGCTGCTCGGCATCCTGTTTTCCTTCGTTCAGGCTTACGAATACGCCCACGCTCCGTTCGCCTTCAAGGACTCGATCTACGGCGCGACCTTCTTCATGGCCACCGGCTTCCACGGCTTCCACGTTCTGGTCGGCACGATCTTCCTGATCGTCTGCCTGATCCGCGCGCTGCGTGGTGATTTCACCCCGAAGCAGCATTTCGGCTTCGAGGCGGCAGCCTGGTACTGGCACTTCGTTGACGTCGTCTGGCTGTTCCTGTTCTTCTCGATCTACATCTGGGGCGGCTGGGGCGCACCGATCGCCCACGGCTGATCCGAGATCGCGTGAATTAAAAAGGGCGGGTGCTACGGGCATCCGCCCTTTTGTTTTTGAGGGATCGCACGAAGTCCGTGAATGGGTTAAGGACGAGCGGCATATCCCTTCTCCCCGCCTGCGGGGAGAAGGTGCCCGAAGGGCGGATGAGAGGCAGAAGCATCGGCATTCTCAAGGATGAGAGTTTGCTCCTCACCCTAGCCCTCTCCCCGCAGGCGGGGAGAGGGGACAATCGCGTGCCTGGCTTCTCTCCGAGCCAAAGAAACGAAACGGACAAGGACATGAACGAGGACAGCGCACATTTTCCGCCGGTCGATCCGGTCAAGACGGGTCTATCAGGCCATTGCCCGCGCTGCGGACAGGGCAAGCTGTTTGACGGCTTCATCAAGCTGAAGCCGTCCTGCGCCGCCTGTGGTCTCGACTACCGCTTCGCCGATGCCGGCGATGGTCCGGTCGTGTTCGTCATCCTGATTGTTGGCTTCCTCGTCGTCGGCGCGGCCCTCTGGACGGAGGTCAACATCAACCCGCCGCTCTGGCTGCATTTCCTGCTCTGGATCCCGCTCGCCTGTGGCTTGAGCCTCGTTCTGATGCGCATGCTGAAGGGGCTGCTCGTCAATCTGCAATACCGAAACAATGCACGGCAGGGTGAAATCGATCGTGGCTGACAATATCGAGAAAAAGGGCAGGGGCCGCGCCATTGCCTCCGCCGTCACCGTCCTTGTTGCGTTCGCAATCCTGCTGTCGCTCGGCACCTGGCAGATGGAGCGTCTTTACTGGAAAGAAGGCTTGCTTTCTGCTATCGCCGAACGCCGCGTGGCGCCGCCGCTGGATGTCGCCGAGATCGATAGCATGGTGAAGGCTGGCGAGGATGTCGATTATCGCGCCATGACCGCGACCGGCGTCTATGCCAACAACAAGGAGCGCCACTTCTTCGCGACCTATGAGGGGCGCACCGGCTATTACATCTACACGCCGCTGCAACTTGCCGATGGCCGCTTCCTGCTGGTTAACAGAGGCTTCGTGCTCTTCGACAATAAGGAGCCGGAAACCCGGAAAGAAGGCCAGTTGACCGGCGAGCAGACCGTGCACGGCCTTGCGCGTTCCGAGCTTTTGGAAAAACCTTCCTGGGTTGTTCCAGATAATGATGTTGCCAAGAACATCTTTTACTGGAAGGATCATCACGCAATGGCGACGAGTGTCGGGCTGGATCCGGCAAACGTCCTGCCGTTCTTCATGGATGCAGATGCGACGGAAAATCCGGGCGGTTGGCCGATCGGTGGCGTCACCCAGTTCGATCTGCCGAACAACCATCTGCAATATGCGGTGACGTGGTACGGGCTGGCTGCGGCACTGGCCGCCATCAGCATCGCATTCATGATCAAGCGTCGCCGCAAGTCGTAACGGCTTTGTGGCAGGCACATTTAAAGACCTGATTTTACGCATTCATTGTTGAAACACCGCCGCGCAATTTTGGCGCGACACGTCTTAGGTCCGGGGCCGTCCTGCGGCGCCGTCTATCGTGAAGGGGAAAATTTGATGGCTACGCTTGCCAATCTGTTCGTCGCCCTGACGGCGCTGATGCATATCGGTTTTCTCATCCTCGAAATGGTTCTGTGGAGCGGCCCGACCGGCCGCAGCGTCTTCCGCATGAGCGAGGAGCAGGCCGAGACGACCAAGGTGCTTGCCGCCAATCAGGGGCTCTACAACGGCTTTCTCGCCGCCGGCCTGATCTGGGCGCTCTTGCAGCCTGTGCCTGAATTTGCCTTCCAGCTGAAGCTCTTCTTCCTTGTGTGCGTGATCGTTGCCGCTATATATGGCGCATGGTCGGTGTCGCGGCGCATCCTCATCGTGCAGGGTGCCTCGGCTGTTATCGCCCTCGTTCTGACGTTTCTGGCAATGTGATTTCATGGCATCTTCCGCGGCAAAGAAAGCGCTCACCATCCGCCTGTGCGGCCCCCGCGGCTTCTGTGCCGGTGTAGATCGCGCCATTCAGATCGTCGTGCTGGCGCTGAAGGAATTCGGCGCCCCGGTCTATGTCCGCCACGAGATCGTGCACAATCGCTACGTTGTCGAAGGCCTTGAGGCCAAGGGCGCGATCTTCGTCGAGGAACTGGACGAGATCCCGGAAGAACATCGCAAGCAGCCGGTGGTCTTCTCGGCCCATGGCGTGCCGAAGTCCGTTCCTGCGGACGCCGAAAGCCGCAACCTCTTCTATCTCGATGCGACCTGCCCGCTGGTCTCCAAGGTCCACAAGCAGGCGATGCGCCACCAGCGCATGGGCCGCCATGTCGTGCTGATCGGCCATGCCGGCCATCCGGAAGTGATCGGCACCATGGGGCAGCTGCCGGAAGGCGCGGTCTCTTTGGTCGAAACGGTCGAGGATGCCGACGCCTATGTGCCCGTCGATCCCGACAATCTCGGCTTCGTCACCCAGACGACGCTCTCGGTCGATGACACCGCCGGCGTCATCAAGCGCCTGCATGAGCGCTTCCCGAACCTCACGGCGCCCGCCGCCGATTCCATCTGCTACGCCACCACCAACCGTCAGGAAGCCGTGAAGCAGGCCGCGCCCGGCTGCGACCTCTTCCTGATTGTCGGCGCGCCGAATTCGTCGAACTCCAAGCGTCTCGTCGAAGTGGCGCTGAGGGCAGGGGCGAAACAGTCGGTTCTGGTTCAGCGCGCATCCGAGATCGACTGGGATACGCTCGGTGATATCGAGACGGTCGGTCTGTCGGCGGGCGCATCGGCCCCGGAGGTCATCGTCAATGAGATCATCGAGGCGTTCCGCGAGCGTTATGACGCTTCCGTCGAACTCGCCGATACGGTCGAGGAAACCGAAAACTTCCTCGTCAACCGCGAACTGCGCCATGTGCCGCTCACCGTGGAAGACATGGCCTGGGTCAACGGCGAATAGGCATGACGGAATTGACTGCTGCAAGATGCTTGCTCCCTCTTCTCCCCAGCGGGGAGAAGGTGGCCCGAAGGGCCGGATGAGGGGGAGCCAAGCCATTCGGACTATGCCGCACCACCCCCTCATCGCCTCGCATGCGCTTGGCACTTCTCCCCACGGGGGAGAAGAGGGCTATAGTGCAAGACCATCCTTTATTGTCCCCATCCGCCCCGAAAGCCGCTGACCCATGGCCGTTTATACCGATATCACCGAAGACGATCTGAAGCGCTTTCTGTCCGCCTATGACGTCGGCGAGCTCACCTCCTACAAGGGCATCGCCGAGGGCGTGGAAAACACCAATTTCCTGCTGCACACGACCAAGGGCGCCTACATCCTGACGCTCTACGAAAAGCGCGTGGACCGGAACGACCTGCCGTTCTTCCTCGGCCTGATGCACCATCTGGCCGAGCGCGGCCTTTCCTGCCCGTTGCCCTTGCCGCGCGCCGACGGCGCCCTCTTGGGCGAGTTGTCGGGTCGCCCCGCCGCCGTCATCTCGTTCCTCGAGGGCATGTGGCTGCGCAAGCCGGAGGCGAAGCATTGCCGCGAAGTCGGCCGTGCCCTTGCGGAAATGCACGTCGCCGGCGAAGGTTTTTCGCTCACCCGCCGAAACGCCCTGTCCGTCAGCGGCTGGCGTCCGCTCTGGAACAATTCGCGTGACCGCGCCGACGAGGTGCAGACGGGCCTGCGCGAAGAAATCACCAGCGAACTCGATACGCTCGAAGCCGCATGGCCGAAGGATCTGCCGGCCGGCGTCATCCATGCCGATCTCTTCCCCGACAACGTCTTCTTCCTCGGTGACGAGCTTTCAGGCCTGATCGACTTCTATTTCGCCTGCAACGACTTCCTCGCCTACGACGTTTCCGTCTGCCTGAACGCCTGGTGCTTCGAAAAGGATGGCGCCTTCAACATCACCAAGGGCACGGCGCTGCTTGCCGGCTACAACGCCGTGCGCCCGCTCTCGGCGGCGGAGATCGAAGCCCTGCCGCTGCTCTGCCGCGGTTCGGCCCTGCGTTTCTTCCTGACGCGCCTCTACGACTGGCTGATGACCCCGCCCGGCGCGCTTGTGGTGAAGAAAGACCCGATCGAATATCTGCGCAAGCTGCAGTTCCACCGCACGGTGAAAACGGCGGCGGATTACGGCCTCGACGGGACGGGCCTGAAATGAAGCACGTCGATATTTTCACGGACGGCGCCTGCTCTGGCAATCCGGGGCCGGGCGGCTGGGGCGCGGTGCTGCGTTACGGCGAAAAGGAAAAGGAAATGTGCGGGGGGGAGGCCGAGACCACCAACAACCGCATGGAGCTTCTTGCCGCGATATCGTCATTGTCGGCGCTGAAGGAAGCCTGCGAGATCGACCTCTACACCGACAGCAAATACGTCATGGACGGCATTTCGAAGTGGATCCACGGCTGGAAGAAACACGGCTGGAAGACCGCCGACAAGAAGCCGGTGAAGAACGGCGAACTCTGGCAGGCGCTGGACGAAGCCAACCGCCGCCACAAGGTCACCTGGCACTGGGTCAAGGGCCACGCCGGCCACCCGGAGAACGAGCGCGCCGATGAACTGGCACGCAAGGGCATGGAGCCGTTCAAGAAGGCGAGGGCCTGAGTTCGGGTCTCGGTGGGCGGATCGCCTACTCCGTCGTCCTCTCTCCCCGCCTGCGGGGAGAGGGCCAGGGTGAGGGGCAGAACTTTCATCCTCGAGAACGTCGAGGCTTCTGCCCCTCATCCGGCCTGTCGGCCACCTTCTCCCCGCAGGCGGGGAGAAGGGACAAGCGGCGGGCTCAAAGCGCCAGCTTGTACC
>JAVBSF010000243.1:0-2957 GCA_031556925.1 Pararhizobium sp. | reverse complement strand
AAGGGCAGAGCGTTCTTGCTCGTCTAAAATGCCGCAAGAAACTTCTAACCAAAAATTTTGTAGAGATACATCGTCAAAAGTGTTTAGCCGCGAGACAAACAAGTGATGTCCATACCGGACTTGCAGTGGTGAGAACCTTGCTGTTGTGGGCATGGTAGATAAGCAAGCTAACAAGGCGCTCTTGCCAACTAACTTTAGCAGTGAAGGGTGGTTGATGAGGGCCGGTTCTGTTTCAAACGTTGAAAGGAAGGCTAAGGCAGTTTCTCCAAGGGCTTTTTCGAGGCGTGGCGAGTAGGACGCTGCAGCGATCAGCTTTCCCCAAGAATTGAAGAAGCCATCAGTTAGACCTTGCAGGATTTTCGTATCGTAATTTTCTGAGAAAGAATAGGCCATCTGGAGAAAGCGCGCGTGCATGTACAGTAAGAAGGCAGCACCAGCGGAAATTTCGCTAGCAGAGCTAAATGCCTCAGAAGATTCATTTTTTGAATTTAACAGCACATTGTATCCCTTGAGAATGGCGTCAAATAAAATTCGGATGGTGCGGATTGAAGAAATGTTTTTGGGGCTTTGGAAAATCGATTGTAGACGTTGGTAATTTTCTACATGGAAGAACAGGTGTTCAAATGCCACCTGGCAATCACTTTCAAAGAGTATAAGTAGATTTTTTTCTAATAGCAGAATGCATTCGAATAAATTGACATGCTGATTTTCTGCGATATTGGCAGCCCAGTGCGCCTGATCAGACAAATTAAAGAAGGGCAAGCTTGCCGTTCCACGAAAGGTTTCAAAGATTCTTTCGTTGGGGCCGGTGCTGTTATGCAGAGCCTTGTGGGCGGCAAGTAGATGAAATTGGGGGTATTTTTTTGAGTTGCTAATTTTATAAATGGGCGATTTGCCCGGTGTAAATGCAATTTCGTTGGTAAGCTTTCTGCTGATGGGGTCCATGCCTGGGGTGCTATGCTGAGAAAAGCTTCTCAGCGACAAGGTAAGCTGGCGATCAGCCAGATAGAAGAAGCTTTCCAGGGTTTCTCGGAGGGTGTTGTACAGGAGGTTGTCTAGCTTTATGCTTAAGCATTGAAGCTCTTGGATACGTTTCTTTTTCTGACAAAATTTTTGGGGATTAAAATGTTCAAAGATGGTTTCAACATTCTGTCTGAGGTGTGCCGGCGCTTGTGTCAGCTGAGTCGGTGTTAAGTTTTTTATTGAGCGATAAGCAAAAATCGCCATCGCTGGCATCTGAGATCTTAAGAGAGGGGTAGGATCTTTTTCTCCAGGTTTTTTTCCAATATCAGGCTCTTTTCCATCGATCTGCAGCTGGAAAGGCTTCCACCCATGTTGTTTATTCCAGACATGCCAATAGTTTGGTGGACGCGCATTGAGGTGCTGAAAGTTTTCTATTTCTTTTTGACATCCCTTTGCGATGACTTCAAAGCGCTCAAGGGTGCGGCGAGAGTCGAAGGTATATTCCTTTTTGTAAGTATCAATCAGCAAGTTCAAGGCGTTTATCCACTCATACAGAACTGTGTTGGGGATTTTGCGCTGACTTTTAGCTTCCATATATAGAATCATCCAGCCGTTCATCATGTCGACAACAAAACTTTCAGGAATTTTATACAAGGTCTTTTCGTTGAAATACTTAGAGAAGTGATTTTTAAATTTGTCAAGCGATAGGCCGAGTTTTGAATAAAACTGTTCTTTTTGTGAAAGCCTGTCAAAATTGTCCTCTAAAGGTCTTTTAGGAAGGATGGGGTTTTCAACATGCATTTCTGATGGCGAGGAGACCTCTGTGAGCTGTGTGGGAAAGGCTCCGCTATCTGTGCGCATTTTTTTGGTCGCTCTAGAAACTTCTTGGCTAGGAAGTTCAATATGTTCTTCGAAGACAAATTCGTCAAAGTTGGGAAGTGTCCTAAAGATATTTAAGATGTAGGCCATGCTGCTCAAAAGGTCATTTGACATGGGGAAGGTGTTGGAGATGCAGATCTTTTCATGGGGAAGATAGTGCTGGCAATTGAGAGAGGCAATGCTGATGTTGATATTTTTACTCGGGGGCTCATCATTTGTCAGCGGCAGCTGTGCAGCAATAAACTTGGGTGAAGGTGCTGTCCGGGGGGCTTCATCTTTTTGTTGGCTGAGGCTAAGAGACTTTTTTAATAGAGCCTTCCACTGCTTAAATAAACTTTTCCCTAAAGTGCCGCATTCGTTCATCTTTAGACAAAGCGAGTTTATCTTCATCAAAGCTAAGTCAACAAATTCGTGGTCAGGGGATTCATAACTTTCGACATAATCGTCCAGAGCCTGCAGCTTGAGCCATAAATTTAGATGTTGTTCGCAAACCCTTAGCTGAAGGGTATCCGGGGCGATGCCCTTCATCCACTTGAGAAGAACTTGCAAAAAGCAAGTTTCTCCTCGCTGCGCCGCTCCGAAATTGCTTCCTAAGAGTTTTGAGTCGTGCGAGCTCGGCCATGCGTTGTAAATGATGCAATAGAGATTCTGGATTTTGTAAGCATAAGGTTGGTCGAATTCATTGAGGCATAGTGGGTTGAGGAAATACAAGAGCATCTCAACAAAGCGGCTTTCGCGCAAAGCTTCTATGGATGCCCCGCTAAGGGATAGCGTTCTGGCATAGTAGGTCTTGGAGCGCTCACCGGCTTTAAGATTAGTTTCTGGATGGAAATTTAACCCATCACCTGAGTTGGTCACGCGCAGTTCGATGCCATTTTCTTGATTTATGAGCTCATAAAATAAGGCATGGCCGGGGTCTTCGCCAAAGCGATATCCTCCTTCAAAACATACATAGTGATAAGAGGAGAGTTTTTTTAGAATTTGTTTTGCCGATTGCCTGCAGTCACTACCCATTTCCAATTGGTGGTAGAGGTTAAGTCTTTCGATGATCTGTTTGGCGAAATCGTTTTCAGGATAGGCCGAGCAGTAACTGCCGATATAATATTTTAAGAATT
>JAVBSF010000209.1:0-8145 GCA_031556925.1 Pararhizobium sp. | reverse complement strand
GATAGAGCGACGCCGAATAGCGCTGCATGTTCATGATCGACCACGAGGACGAAAACGTCGGCACATTGCCCGCCGCATGCCAGGTCGATCCGGCCGTCAGCTCGTTCTTTTCCAGAAGCACGCAATCCGTCCATCCGGCCTTGGCCAGATGATAAAGCGCGGACGCGCCGACAGCGCCTCCCCCGATGATGACGACGCGAGCATGAGACGGCAATTGCGACATGGTTGTTCCCTTGTTTTGGCAGAAGTTTGGTCCATGAAAGCCGTGGGCATCAAGCGGCTGGATTTCGCTTTATTGATCGAAGAATTCGATTAGACTGGAGAGGACGGCCCCTCATCCGGCCTGTCGGCCACCTTCCCCCCGCTCGCGGGGCGAAGGGACAAGCGGCAAGCGTCACCGCCCGAGTTTTCCGATGGCGGCCAGAGCGAGCGGCAACCACAGTCGTCCCCTCTCCCCGCGAGCGGGGAGAGGGCTAGGGTGAGGGCAAAACCGGACGAAATGAATGCAGATCGAACTCATCGAAACCTTCCTCGACCTGATGGAAACCCGCAGCTTCAACCGCACGGCCGAGCGGCTGAACGTCACGCAATCCACCATCTCCCATCGCGTCAAGACGCTTGAATCCCAGTTCGACCGCAAGCTTTTCACCCGCAACAAGGGCGGCACGGCCCCGACCGCATCGGGCCTGCGCTTCCTCGATCATGCCAAGGCGCTGCAGCGCCAGTGGCACGAGGCGACCCGCGCGGTCGAAAGTGCGGGCACCTATGAACGCTCCATGCGCCTCGGCATCCAGCACGACGTTTCGGAGATTTTCGCCGGGGCCTGGCTGTCGGCTGTTCGCGCCGAGCTTCCGGCGACCTCGATCTACATGGAGGCTGACTATTCGATCCAGATGAATCGCGATCTGGCAGCCGGTGATCTCGATCTTGCGATCCTTTACACGCCCCATTACCTGCCCGACCTGCATTACGAACGGATCGGCGAACTGCCCTACCATATGGTTAGCACGACGGCACATGCGGTCGCCGACATCGAGCCGCACAGCTATATTCAGGCGGTTTACTCCCCGGCCTTCGACCGGGCACACCGCCTCGCGCTACCTCATCTGTCGGCCGCTCCGCTTGCCTCTGGGCAAAACACGGCGATTGCGGCCCTTCTCGCGAAACTCGGCGGCGCGGCCTATGTCGCGGCCCATACCGCCCGGCATCTGATCGAGAGCGGCGCGGCCCATGCCGTGGGGGACGCCGTCCCCATCGTCCAGACCGTCTACGCCGCAACCAGCGTCCGTAGCCGCCACGCCCACCAGCATCGCCGCATCATCGCGATGATGGAAAGCCTGCTTGCCGGATAAAGTTTGTCAGGAACAAGTGGAAATCGGCTATCCCGAAAGGACAACCAAAAACAAGGAATCGAGAGTCTGGCTGATTCAGAATGAACCTGACAGACTCCCGGATCTCAGGAGCCGGCAGCCATCATGAAAGGGCCGTCGCCGGTCGTCCCGATCAGGGCGGCCAGCATGTCGGATGACGAGACCGGATAGGCGATGGCGTAACCCTGTAGCACATCGCAGCCGAGGCGCGTCAGCAGCTTGGCGTGTTCGAGCGTTTCCACCCCCTCCGCGACGACCTCGATATCCAGCGCCTTGGCGATATCGACGATCGACCGCAGCAGGCGTTTCTGCTCGCGTGAGGTAGTGATCGGCATGACCAGACGCCGGTCGATCTTGAGCCGGCGCGGCTTCAGCTTCATCAGACCGATGATCGAGGCATGGCCCGAGCCGAAATCATCCACCTCGATATCGATCGACATGGCCTTCAGGGCCGAAACATTGGCCATCATGCCCTCATCGAGATCATCGAGGAAGATCGTTTCCAGAAGCTCGAAAGAGAGCGAGCCGGGCTCGATATCCAGTGTCTTCAGGTCGGCGATGAGATCGGGGTCGGAAAGCCGTGCGGCAGAGACATTGACCGCCACGCGCGGCGGTCGAACACCGTTTCGCGCCCAGCTTTTCCTGTCGGCCAGGGTCTGGCGGAGGACGGCGGCATCGAGATCCTCCAGCATGCCGAGACTGGCGGCCGTGGCGAGAAACTCCGCCGGTCCGATCCACCCGCGCTTTGGGTGGCGCCAGCGCGCCAGCGCTTCGACACCGACGATCGCACGGGTGCGGGCATCCACCTGCGCCTGATAGAAGGGCTGGAATTCGCCACGCTCCAGCCCGCGCACGAACTGGTCCGCCAGCCGGCGCTCACCGTTGATCTGGGCCTTCATCTGGGCGGAGAAGAAATCGGCGCGGTTGCGGCCGTTCTTCTTGGCGCGCATCAGCGCGATATCGGATTCCGTCAGGAGATTGGCGGCCTTGCCCGATTGCATGCCTCCCTGCACACAGGCAACGCCGATCGACGCGGTGACGTTGATAACGCCCTCGCTATGCCAGACCGAACGCCGCAGTCCCTCCACCAGTTGCTCGGAAAACCTCCGCAGATAGTCGAGAGACGTAAAATTGCCGATGAGAACAGCGAATTCATCGCCGCCGATGCGCGCCACGAAAGCGTTTGCCGGCAAAAGTTTTTCAAGCGCCGCAGCCGTCGCTTTGAGCACCTGGTCGCCGGCGTCATGGCCGATCGTATCGTTGACGGCGGAAAAGCGGTCGAGACCGACATGCAGCAGCGCTATCTTCTCAATATCCGTCGCAACGGTAATTTCCGCCAGCTTGCGGTCGAAAAACCGGCGGTTCGGCAGGCCCGTGAGATAATCGTGATCGGCGGCGTATTCGACGCGCGCCGCGGTTTGCGCAAGCTCGGCGGCGCGCCGTTCCGCAATCCGCTTTTGAGCATCGAGTTCCTGATTGAGAAGAACGTCGCCGGTCACATCCCATTCCGCCCCTATGAAGGTGCCGCGACCGTTCTCCTCGAAATAATGCGCACGCGAGCGCAGATAGCGAATGGTGCCGTCCGGCAGCAGAATCCGGTATTCGGAGGAATAATCGCCCTTGCGCCGCGTCGCATTCTCAAAGTCCGCCCGCGCCTGTGCGAGATCGTCGGGATGGATCGCATTGCTCCAGAGCGACGAAGCGACCGCGCCACCCGGATCGTCGCGGCCGTAGAGGCGGTACATCCGCGCATCCCAGGTCAGGCGATCCAGCGACAGGTCGTGTTCCCACACCCCGATCAGCGAAGCATCAAGAGCAAGCTCCAGCCTTCGGACCAGATTCTGGAATTCCTCTTCCGACCGCACGGGTTTCATTGCCATCTCTACGGTAATCGCAGGCTGTGTCAGGACGCCGACAGGCTTCCCTCCACAACGCGTCCAAAGCACCAAGGTTCAGTCTTTCCGGACCTATAGGCAACCGCTGCAAGCATTTCTTGCACAATAGTATGCCGGAGCCAGGGCCTGCACAACTTCTGCCTGATAAAAACGTTAGCGTTTCGTTTCCGCCGCCCGGCACGCGGGAGCCGCGCTCAATTGACAGAAGCGACACAAAAACATAATGATGGCCGATCAATTGGTTCTGCCGAAAGCAAACGCTTAGGCGGAGTAAATGGGAACGTGACGGATGGACCCCTGTCGGGCATCTCAATCACGGCCGACCCCGCGACTGTAGAGCGGTGAGAGTTTTTCATCCCGGCATCCATTCGGGAAAAGTCACTGGGAAACGGAGGAAACTCCGCTCCTGGGAAGGCGAGAAAAGCTCCAAGGTGCCCCGGCACCCGACACCGCGAGCCAGGAAACCTGCCGGTTGATAAAGGGCATTGGGCCCGCCTGTGGGAATATCCCACGCGCCATCACGGAGGTTGTCATGGCTACATCTACAGTTTCGAGCGTCTCGCTCTCCCTCAGCGATCGTATCACCGCGGGTTTCATCGCGCTTCTGGTCGGCGGCTTCCTCGTTTTCGGTGCAGGTCTCGCGAATTCCGCGACGATCCACGACACCGCCCACGACGTACGCCACTCCTTCGGCTTCCCCTGCCATTGATCCGGCCGCGGGCGACCGCGCCATCACAAGGCAGATTGCAACGCATCGGGATGCCCTGCTGCGGCCGATGACGGCTGACTTTCAGCAGGCCACCGGCATGGAACTTTCAACGTGACGATGCGCGACGCCGCCCGGCATGGGCAGCCGCGTATTTTTGGGGAATTATGGAAATGATCGTTAGAACGCTTCTGGCTGCGCTCGTAGCCGGGTTGATTGCCGGTGTCTTCATGACCGGCGCACAGGAACTCAGGGTCGTGCCGCTGATTCTGCATGCGGAAGAATTCGAAGGCGCAGAAGAGCCCGCCGTCGATCCGGCAGCGCCGCAGACCGAACAGCACTCCTCGCTTTCGGGCAGCCTCGGCGACATGCTGTCGGCGCTTTCGCCGATCACGCCGGCCTACGCCCACCAGGGCGAACACGAAGAGGGCGGCATCATGTTCGGCATGAGCCGCTTCTCCGGCACGCTGCTGGCGAATCTCGTATCAGGCGCAGGCTTCGCCCTGCTGCTGGCGGCCGTCAGCCTGCTGGCCAACCGCCCCGTAACCTTCGCCAACGGCATCTATTGGGGTGCTTGCGGCTGGCTCGCCGTTCATCTGTTGCCGGCGATCGGCCTGCCGCCGGACCTGCCGGGCTTCCCGGCCGCCGAGTTGCAGGACCGTCAGGTCTGGTGGCTGGCGACGGTGCTGCTCTCCGCCGCCGGGCTCTATCTGCTTGCCCTGCGCGGCGAATGGATCGCCAGGGTCGCAGGCCTCGTGCTGATCGCGCTGCCGCATCTCTACGGCGCGCCGCAGCCCGTGGATATCTCCAGCAACGTGCCGGCCGTGCTCGGCGCCGAATTCGCCGTGGCGGCGCTTGCGACGACGCTCGGCTTCTGGCTGGTGCTCGGCGTCGTGCTTGGCTTCATCAATGATCGCTTCCTGAAGGCGTAACGAACAAGGCTGCCGCGCAACCTGTGCGGCAGCTTTTCACACGAGCGCGGCCCCTAGCCCAAGAGCGGAAAGTCGCCGTCGCCGCTCATCGGCAGGCAGCAGCACGCAGACGTCGCAATGGCGTCCACCTTCCGCCCTGTAGGCAAGACAACAGCCGCTGCGGATACGGTGAAGCCTTTCCCGGCCATCCGTGCCGGCCACCCGCTCGACCCTCGGCAATCCCGAACAGAACGGTGAGCCCTCCCTTTCGACGATCGCAAGGCCAGCCGCCATCGCCGTCTCGTCCTCGGCCGACCCGGTCCCGCCATCGAGAAACGCTCCGAATATCCCGTCCGACGCCAGACGCCAGAGCGAGCCTGTCGACAGCTGGCAGCGCAGGTTCAGGGCTTCGACCGCCGGCATCAGGCTTTCGACAAAGCGGTCGTGCAGATCGTCCGCGCCAACACGCGTCGGCAGATGCGGAGACCGGAAATGAAATCTGCGCGCAGCTTCCGGGCGCCCCGACCGGCGGTCGAACGGCTCGAAACGAACGAACAGGTTTTTCGGTGAAAGATCGGGGACCACCCCATCCGTCAGGAATAACCCAGCAGCCACGCAAGCAAGATGGTGGGCGTAGAAGGTCATGAGATGGGCTGCGCGGATGCGTTCGTCAGTCCCTGCCCCGAAATTCTGCTGATAGGAGAGCCAGTCGTCCAGCCAGGCGGCCCACGCCGTATCGACGGGAAGAAACGAGGAATCGGCCGCGCCGAAGGACAGTACGGCATCGCCAACGCGCGCTGGTGCTGATTGCGGGCCAGCCGCGTCGCCCCTCAACTCCGAAATGTCTGTTTTCAAGCCGCCAACCAACCGATAGTGCCCATCGGCAGGAACTCTAGACCATAAACATTCCCGGCGATACGCCGCAGACACTGCCCCTCAAAGCCATCCGCCGCTGAAACCGGCCCGTTTCAGGCCGCGCCGGATCACCGGCGACTGACGCATCAGTTCCCAGATCAACCCGCTGCGGGAGTTTTCGATCATCATTGCCAGAATGCCTTGATCGAGCCCGACACAACGGTTGTTGAGCCAGCCCGCCGATGTCTCCGCCCGCACACTGGGATTGAAACTGCCGAGGAAACGATCGCCGGACAGCACGTCCGGATAGGCTGTCAGGACATGGCGCGTGGCGGCCATGGCGAGTTTCGGCTCGAAGGGCAGGCAGGCGAGCGGCGCCCAGGGCGCGAGCGTGCCGTCGTCCGGCCCGAAGGGAGCACCCCGCGCCGCATAGCCGGCAAAATGCTGGCGGCGTCCGTCGATCAGTTTGCGCGGCCGGTCAGGACCGTCGCAGGCCGTCAGCCCCCAGAGATCGGGACCGTAGCCGGCAAAGCCGCCGGAGTTTTTCGTCGCATATTCCCGCTGCACCGCGATGGCGCGCCGGGTGTTTTCGAAATAGTCGGTATTCTTTCCCGCGACGGCCGCATCGCGAATGCCGCGAAAATCGATCCATCCATGGGAAAACAGGTGAATGAACAGCGGCCCAGCATAGAGGAAAGGCTGCTCTCCCTGCATCATCCAGTCGAACTTGGCGGTGAACGCCGTATAGCTCTCGACCGGCACGGGATAGGACGGCGACGCGAGCGCCAGCACGTAGAGAATGATCGCCTCGCTATACCCTTCCCAGCGGAATGGAAGAAAGCCGCTGCGCGGCTTCCAGCCGAGCGACAGCGTATCCGCCCGGTCGAGCGCCCAGGCCCAGTTGGCGCGGGCATAGAGCATCGCGGCAAGGGAGCGGATCTCGTTTTCCGCTGGATCCTCATCGGCAAAATAGGCGGCGGCGGTCAGCACGCCCGCGAGAAGCAGCGCGGTATCGATCAGCGACAGTTCGCATCGCCAGGCGCGCCTGCCCGTCTCCATGTCGAGGAAATGATAATAGAGCCCCTTGTAGCCGGTCGCATCCTTGTCGCGTCCCTGCGGGCTCTCCGCCAGGAAACGCAGGAGCGTCAGCGTGCGCCCGGCCGCCTGCGTCCGGCTGATCCAGCCGCGCTCGACACCGATGGGATAACAGGAAAGACCGAAGCCGGTGGCCGCGATGCTCGAGGGCGATCCGGGCAGCGACGTATCCGCAATCAGGCCCGTGCGCGGATTGGCAAAATCGACGAAATAGTCAAATGCGGCCTTCTGAAGACGGTCTATGACGACCGTATCCGTATCACCCTTGAACAACATGCAGAAAATACTCCGGTGAATCAAAGATCAGCACAGCTGGGCCGCAGGATCAAATCACCGATTGTTGACCGGATCACTGTTCGAAATCGTCGCACCTGCTCTTGTCCATGCTAAACTGCGCCCTAAACGCAAGATAAGACATGATTGGACGACGCTATGCTCTCAATACTTGTCTTTGTTCTCGGCCTCACCGGCACGCCCCTCCCCGTCGCATCGGGAGACGACCAGGTCGATGTCGAACTCGTGCTTGCCGTCGATATGTCCGGCTCGATGGACATCGAGGAGGCAGAGATCCAGCGTTCCGGCTATATCGAGGCGATCAGCCATCCCGATTTCATCAACGCCGTCAGGGCCGGCATGCTCGGCCGCGTCGCCATCAGCTATTTCGAATGGGCGGGCAGCGTCAACGAAACCTCGCTGGTGGCGTGGCAGGTGATCGAAAATGGCGAGGACGCGGTCGCCTTTGCCGCCAGAATCGCGGCGCGTCCGATCGCCACCCGCCGCGGCACCTCCATCTCCAATGCGCTGAGCTATGCCACCAGGCTGCTCGACACCAACACCCATGACGGCCTGCGGCGCGTCATCGACGTTTCCGGCGACGGGCCGAACAATATGGGGCCGCCCGTCCTGCCCATCCGCGACATGGCGGTCGATTCCGGCATCGTCATCAACGGGCTCGCCATTCTGGTGCGCCCCTCCGTGGCGGGCGGCGCGCTCGATGCCTACTATGCCGATTGCGTGATCGGCGGCCCCGGCTCCTTCGTCGTGCCGGTGCACCGGCGCGACGATTTCGCCGTCGCCATCCGCCAGAAGCTGGTCATGGAAATCACCCGCCGCCAGCCGTCGGCCCGGATCGTGCCGACAGCGAACGTCGCAACAGATTGCATGATCGGCGAGAAACTGCGGCCGCGTTACTTCGATCGCTTCTACCAGGAACTCGACCGGTAAATCGCATGCGCCGAAGACCGCACGCGCCCATGGAAAACCACGGCCCTGAAACGAGACCCCTTTTGCAAGCTATTCCTTTTCATCGGGAA